>CAKZVJ010000126.1 GCA_937923345.1 uncultured Saprospiraceae bacterium | reverse complement strand
GTAATCCAAATTCTTTTTGCGACAATCCTGAAGTGTCAAATTCTTCTTTAAACTTTTGATAATCCATATCTTTACTTTTTTTCGCAAAGATTAGTTCTATTCTTATATCTTACAAGATGTACTTGGACGGACGCTTACCTTTCTTCCTTGGTAAGATCCAAAGCGACTGCATGAAAATTGGGATTATCGATGGCGCCTATCTTACCATTTCTAGAGGTGCCTATGACGGTGTATCCTTCTGCTAATAATTTTTGGGCTAAGGCGAGTCCTATGCCTTGACTGGCTCCGCTGATGATTGCTGTCTGCTTCATGTTTATTTCTCTTTTGTTCATTTATGTTAAAAACAAACTAAGTTGACTTTTACCATAACTGATGGTGAATTTGTTAAAGATTTTGATTTGTATTTTAAAATTATTAGATTTATAAAAATTAGAGAATTTATATTTCAATTTAATTTATTAACCATAAAATTTTAACTATGTCTATCAAGCGATTAAGCTATCCTAGACTATCAAATTTGGTAGTTTTTCTTTCCTTCTTTCTTATTACTCAATTTTTAAATGCTCAATATGTTGATGTTTGTAATAATAACGAACCGCCTATATTTAAAGGTGAAGCTAGAGACATTCTTTGTCAAATAAACAGTGAATTTCCCACATCTGCCTACATAGAAGTTGGAGAAGGGACAAATTATCCTAAAGCTTCAGATATTGATTTTTTTTCCAAAAACCTTCTAGTTGTTTCAGCTTTCACTATCGATATTAGCTATACTTTTATCAATTACGATTTTTTATTTTTAGAGGGAGCCAATATTAACATGAGGCCAGGAGTAGATTTAACGCTAAATAGATCTAATCTGTATAGTTGCGATGGTATGTGGCAAGGAATTTTTCTTAATCACGGATGCAAAATTATAACAAAAAATAATACAAGAATTGAAGATGCATTAACGGCAATTAATGCGACAAATATCAATGATGCTTCGCTAGAGATTGAGAATACTACATTTAATAGAAACTTGATAGGGATATTCTTAAAAAAGCAACCTAGTTCTAATCCAACAGATATAACTTTAATAAGCAAATTAGATAATAATACTTTCTCCTGTACTGCTCCTTTAAATAGTGGTCCAAATGATATTACAAGAAGTGGAATCGAATCTGATGGAAATGTTTACAATTTTAGTTCAAAAGGTAACAATTTTACTTCTATGGAATATGGTATTCTTGGGTATAATGAACCATTTGCTAAATATAGTATCATAAGTGGTGAGAATAATAAATTTCTAAATATTAAAGTTAA
The DNA here is from genome assembly GCA_937923345.1 of uncultured Saprospiraceae bacterium. Taxonomy (GTDB): domain Bacteria; phylum Bacteroidota; class Bacteroidia; order Chitinophagales; family Saprospiraceae; genus JALZVN01. The sequence goes on along the minus strand of CAKZVJ010000126.1, from coordinate 14,474 downwards.
TGGAATTGAATTGGGAGATGGGAGTCTTAGATTAAAAAGAAATGATTTTCATAATTGCGCCCTTAATGCAATACTTCTTAGAAAAGGGTATGAGTCAAAAATTGAAAGCAATTGTTCATTTGTTATTGACAACAACGTTGAATCAGTAAGTCCAAAAATTTTAAATGGAATTAATGTTAATAGACTAGTTAATGAGTGTTGTTTTAATATTGAAGACTGCACTTTTAGAGATGAAACTACACACTTAAATTCTGAAGATCCGAATAGAAATTCTGTTAGGTTAATAAGGATAAACTTAGAAGAAATTTATAAAAGTGAATTATCTATAAGAGATTGCAACTTAATGCTTAATTCGAATGATGGAAATGCTATATTATTGGATGGAAGCAATAGTCCTAGTTCTAAAATTGACATAATAGAAAACTTTTTTAGGTTTGGCGAGTCTACAGGCCCTGCAGGCAATGTTGGAATAAAGTCCCAAGGTTCAGATAAGCATAATATGAGAATAATTGGCAATGATTTTATTGGGTCTACAGCTAATGGAGCTGTTACTAATATTGGTATACAACTATTCTTCTCTGAAGGTCTAAATAATTTGGTTCAAGGCAATAATTTTGAATCTGGATTACTTTTTAATCCAGTTGATGAATCTTACACGCCAATAATTTTTAATTGTATTTCGGTCACTAATTTTCAAAATACTACATTTTGTCAGAATACTAATATAGGAGGACGAAATTTAATTTCATTTTCGCAAATGAATTTGAACACTATATATTCCGAAAATATTTCGCAGATTGGAACAATTTTGAGAATAAATAATGGGGGAATAATTACAGATCAAAAAGATCGTGGTAATCAATTTGAGCCTTTGTTTTTAAATGGAGAACTAATAGGTGTGCCAAGACAAGCAATTTGTGATCCTACAACTGCTCAATTGTCTATAATTACTGTCCATACAGATCAGTCTGAAAGCTATCTAGGAAATTGGAACCCATACCATCCTAAAACAATAGATCCTGATAATGATAACGAATGGTGGACAAAAGTCGGTACCAATGGCTCGCCAAATTTGTTTTGCACGCAACAAGTAGCAGGTCCAAGTACTAATAGTTTAATTGGTTCCGCAGCCTTAGAAAGTGCACTTTTGAATAATAGTATTGATCAATATTTTAACGATTCAAGAGAAATTTGGTTGTTAAAGCGATCCTCATATTTCAATATCAAAAATAGATTTGGAGAAATTAATATTGAGGACCCAATAAACCAATTTATTGAAGTACATGATAATGATAATATTGGAAAACTTTTTATGGTTTCTAAGTTACTAAAACAGGTTGCTAGTTCTGAAAACAGAAATTCTATTTTGGAAAATGCTCAAGAGCTAAATAATTCTATACATGGCACAATTGTACCTGAAATGAATGAAATTTTTATTAACAACTTTCTGATTAATCATTATCTTGATGAAAATATAGAAACTGATCAATTGGCTATTGATCAGTTATATTCAATAGCACTACAAGATCCTAGGTTTGGTGGTATCTCGGTTTCTAAGGCTAGATCTATCTTATCAACTTGTTTTGAAGCAGGCATTGAAGATGTTATAGATTTAAATGATGATGATAATAAAATAGTTGCATATACGAATGTTGATGAGAGAAAATTCAAAACTAGTGTTTTTAGTAAGAGCAGTTTAGTTAAGATTTATCCCATCCCTGTACAAGATGTCTTGAATATCGAAGCACTAAATAATGGCACAGTTCAAATATTTAATGCACTTGGTAATTCCGTATATACTGCGAATTTTAGTACAAATACGAAGTTGAATTTGAGCAGGTTAAATACAGGAATATATTTTTGCGAGTTTGTTTTTGAGAATGGTGACAATGTCATTAAGAAAATAATTGTTAAATAAAAATATTTAAGAAGGGAGAATTAAATGGATAATTCTCCCTTTTTTGTAGCTTTAAATTTATGCGAATATTTACTACTATAATTACCCTATTTCTATGCTTTAATGTCTTCTCTCAAAATGAAGAAGATATGGAATGGGTTCTAGGGACAGTAGGTGGGGTAGTTTTGAATTTTCAAAATGGAGATCCAACGGTTACGAATTTTGATAGGGACTTCAGCCTAAGTTCTGCCAATACATCAATTTGTGATAACTCTGGGGAAATACTTTTCTATTCGAATGGATGCCAAGTATTCAATAAAAATTTTGAATTGTTATTGAATGGGGACTCATTAAGTTTTCCTGGAAATCCATTTTGCAATGCTAATGATTTTGGTAGTCCTTTGTCCCAATCCGTAATTATTGTTCCACAGCCATCCTTACCTGGAAGATATTTTTTAATTCATGGAGAATTTGTAAATAGTTCTTTAGACACATCTAGTTTGTTTCTAAGTGTAATTGACATGAATGCTAATAATGATTTGGGGGCGGTAATCTCAAAGCGAGAAATTATATTATCTGATAATTTATCTCGATCAGGTTTTGAATTGACAAAACATGAGAATGGCCTAGATTGGTGGATAATTGCACCTAGATTTGAATCTAATTGTTATAATATATTGCTGCTATCAGAAAATGGTATTGAAAGAAAAGATGTGCAGTGCCTTGGAGAAAACTGGAGCGCGAATGATGTGCAGGGTCAAATGGATATCTCGCCAGATGGCAATAAGTTTGCTAGATTTATTTATGAGCATGGCTTAAATATTTTTGATTTTGATAATTACACTGGTGAATTAACAAATCCAATTCAAATTGAATTTAGTTTTACTGACACCGTATATCACGGTGGCGTGATATTTTCTCCTAATTCAAGATTTGTTTATGCTTCGGCATTTAACAATGTTTTTCAATATGACCTAAATGATTCAAGTGTTGAAGAAAGCAGAGTCAAAATAGGTACCTTACGCACCCCTGATTCCTTGTTGTTTAAAACAAGATTTAAACAAGGTGCTCTCGCTCCCAATGGGAAAATTTACATTGGAGGAAGTGTTCAGTACAATCATCTCCATATAATACATAATCCTGACTGTAAAGGACTAGCAAGTAATCTAGAGCAATACGCCATTAGGCTAAATAGATTTCCGGATTTTTGCTCTCAGGGTATTCCGCATATTCCTCACTACAGAAATCAACCTCAAGAAATAGATTGTGATACAGTTTCGATAATGACTAGCATCTCGGAGTTTGAATTTCAAAAATTGGAACATGATGTTTATCCTAATCCAGTTTCTGATATCCTATATATAGAAGTTGCAGATTTGCCTTTTGGTTTTGTCTTCAAGGCCTATGATGTGCTAGGAAGAGAAATTCTTCATAGTGAATCAATATCTAAAGTTAAACAAGTAGATATGGGATCAGTAAAGCAAGGTATTTATTTCTACAAGATTTTGGATAAAGATAAAATTGTGGCTACTGGTAAGCTTCAGAAACTATGACTCCTTTTATTATTTCCCCAATCGACAAGGCTGGTGTTACATTTATGTGATCTAGAAAGCGATTGCTCAACTTCTTGGTGTACATATTTAAGACTCTCTAAGTATTAGATAGGCAGTAGAGCCTGATGTATTACAAACCCCCATAGAACTCATCTTAGAAGATACATTTATAATTTTACCTTCCTTTTTTATCTTGCTTAACAAGGCTTCTGTAAAAAATACGGTACCCATCACATTGAAAGCAAAAGTCTTGTCGAAAGTAGCTCGCTCTGGAGCAAGGGAGTTGAGATCCGGCCCAATGCCTGCGTTATTGATAAGCATGTCAACAGTATCGCATTTTTGAAAGATTTCTGCACTGGCCTTTTGGATGCTTTCTTCGCTGGAGAGGTCTAAGGCAACAGCATGAAAATTTGGATTATTGATAGCGTCTATTTTCCCATTTCTAGAAGTTCCGATAACTGTATATCCTTCTGCTAATAATTTTTGTGCTAAGGCGAGTCCTATGCCTTGGCTGGCTCCGCTGATGATTGCTGTATTCTTCATGTTTATTTTCTATTTCTTTATGTCATAAAGTTAATCATATGAGTAGAAAAATTTGTTTGCTTCCCTTCTTTTCTCCTTCGGGGAAACACAAAGTGCACAAAGAATCAAAGTGAGTATTAGTCTTTGTGTAATCTTTATGAACTTTGTTTCTTTGTGGTGAATCTTTTTCTTTTCTCTTTCGGGGAACCACAAAGTGCATAAAGAATCAAAGTGAAAAAAAAGCTACAAGCAGCAAGCAATTAGCCTTTAGCAACAAGCATATAGCACCTATCTTTTATTCATTCATCCTTCATAATTTTTTGCCTTTTACATTTTACATTTAGCGTTTTATGTTTTAAGGTTTTCTTCTGCTCTCTTTCGGGGAACCACAAAGTACACAAAGGGACAAAGTGAATTTAAGCCATGTTCTGGATTTTCTTTCTGTTTTTCATTGCACATTGACCATTGAAAATTGCACATTGAAATCCGGACAAGCCTTTAGGTTTACAGGGAATATCAAATGGTATATATTATCATTACTATCATGTATAACTTTTTCTTTTTTGCTTCTTTTTTCTTTTTGTTAGTTTAACATAAAAAATGTGGAAAACACATTTGTATAGTTTCGAGGGCGCATTTACGGACTAGCCGGGTTTTAGAGAACCATACAGCGTTTGAATCCTTCGAAATTTTACTCCAAGCTGTTAGACGCAAATAGAAAACGAGAGTATACAGACTCATTAAAGGTTAGCGCGTTTGCTTGTAGTTTTACAAAGTGTAATCCACATATTGATTAACATTAATTCAAAATTATGGAATTTAAGTTTAAAATGGGTACTGACATGAGTAAAGCTTGGTTTGATTACTGCTTACTTAACAATCAATTTGAAGTTATCTCAAAATCGAGAGTTGAAAATAATGTTGCTTCAATTTCTGCATTTATTGAGCAATTATTAAGTTCTAACCTAATAGCTTCAATTGATGAGATTCTTTTAGTAATTGAGCATACTGGCATTTACATTAATCATTTAGTGAGGACTTGGATAGCAAAAGGTGGAAAAGTAAGCTTAGTGCATGCAGCTAAGATCAGTGAAGGCTTAATAGGATCAAAGAGCTTCGAAGAGAAGACTGATGAGCTAGATGCTTTTAGAATAGCTGAATATGCTATTAGATTTGCAGATAAATTAAAGTTACATGAGTTGAGTGAAGCTAGTTTAAAAAGCTTGAAATTATTGAGATCTCAACGCAATCGTATGATTAAGGCTATAAACCTGTTAGAAGTCCCTCTAAACGAAATTAATGAATTTGAAAGCAAAGAGAACAGTATTATGCTAAATGAGATTCAGGGGAACTCATTGATTGAATTGAAAAAGGCGGTCAAAAACATAAATAAAAAGATTGATTCAATAATCGAGGGGGATAGTAAGCTTAAGCAATTATTTAAGTTGATATGTTCAGTTCACGGTATAGGTCCAGTTACAGCAATTGAAATTTTAATTAGTACAAACGGATTTACTGATTTTTCACCAAATCAAGCAAAAAGTTTTGCCAGATTTTGTGGAGTAGTTCCTCTGCCCAAAAGTTCAGGAAAGTTTAAAAGAAAGCCTAGAACAACAAAAAAAGCAAACGCAAAGATGAAAACACTTTTAACTACTTGTGCTCTTTCTTTGATCAATACTAAATCTGATCTAGGTAGATATTACGATCGCTTAATAGAAAAAGGCAAAGGACATCGTACTGTCATAAATGCTATGAGAAATAAGCTAATATTAAGAGTTTTTGCAGTAGTAAGAAATCAAGCTATGTATGAAAGAAATCTAAATATTTGTTAGGATAAACCATAGAAAACGCTGTGCAGTAGTGGCGACCAGAGGGAGCCAGACTCGTAGTGTAGCGGAGAGGCCGAGCATACCTGCGAGCTACGAAACATAGCGACCTGAGCGAATGCTGCGTAGCAATCTAGGTCCAGTGGACCTAGATAATGAGCGAACCGTAGCACCCCTGCTACGGGATGGTTGGCCCCCAATCCCCTAACAATAACTAATCATCCCTAAAATACGTATGAAATGCATATGGCACAAAGGGGGAATGGCAACACAAAAAGTGGTATAAAGTGGCTAGGACAAACTAATATATCACATATATGAATATTCCATACAAGCCTTGATAAATCGGTAATAAAAGGGGAACTTTGTGCTTCTTTTGAAGAAAAAATGCCTTAGGCATCAATACAGAATATTATGCAAGACATCAGAAATATTGCCATCATTGCTCACGTAGATCATGGCAAGACGACATTGACAGACAAAATGCTTCACGCTGGACAGTTGTTTAGCGATCATGAAAAGCCGGGTGAGCTGATCATGGATAGCAACGATCTGGAAAGAGAGAGAGGAATTACCATCCTGTCTAAGAACTGCTCGATCACGTATAAGGGTACGAAAATCAATATCATCGATACGCCTGGTCACAGTGATTTTGGAGGAGAGGTAGAAAGGGTATTGAATATGGCGGATGGCGTATTGTTATTGGTGGATGCCTTTGAGGGGCCGATGCCACAGACGAGATTCGTATTGCAAAAAGCATTGCAGTTGGGATTGACGCCGATCGTGGTAGTCAATAAAGTAGATAAAGAAAACTGTCGTCCTGAAGAAGTGTACGAAGCGGTTTTTGATTTGATGTTCAATCTGGATGCTACGGAAGAGCAATTGGACTTTACAGTTATCTACGGATCTGCAAAGAACAACTGGATGAACTACGAGTGGGATAAGCCGACGGATAATATCGTACCCTTATTGGATACTATCGTAGAGAAGATTCCTGCACCGAAGATCGACGAAGGGAATACGCAGATGTTGATTACGTCTTTAGATTTTTCTAAGTACACGGGTCGTATCGCGATCGGTAGACTGCACAGAGGTGAAATCAAAAAAGCGCAGTACGTAACTTTGATGGATAAGGAGGGCTTGAACAAGAAGCACCAGGTAAAAGGGCTTTTTGTATTTGATGGTCTAAGTAAGAAAGAAGTGGACGTCGTACAAGCGGGAGAAATATTTGGTGTGACCGGTGTAGAGGGTTTTGAAATCGGTGATACAATCGCTGCAGCAGAAAATCCAGAAGCATTGGAGTCTATCGCAATCGACGAGCCTACAATGAGTATGCAGTTTGTGATTAATGATAGTCCGTTTTTTGGACAGGATGGAAAGTTTGTAACTTCTCGTCATATCAAAGATAGATTGGAGTCGGAGACGGAGCGTAATCTTGCAATGCGTGTGGAGCCAACACAGACGGCGGATGCCTTTAAGGTATTTGGTAGAGGAGTACTTCACTTATCGGTACTCGTAGAGACGATGAGAAGAGAAGGGTATGAGTTGCAGATCTCTCAGCCACAGGTAATCATCAAGGAAATAGATGGTCAAAAGCACGAGCCAGTAGAGGAATTGACGATTGATTTGCCAGAGATATATTCTGGAAAGGCGATCGAGATGATCACCAAGCGTAAGGGGATCATGTTGTCTATGGAGCCAAAGGCGGATCGTATGATTTGTGAATTTGAGATTCCATCAAGAGGTATCATCGGATTGAGAAACTTCATGCTAACAGCTACTGCTGGTGAAGCGATCATGAATCACAGATTTAAAGAATTTCAACCTTGGAAAGGGGATATCCCTGGTCGTCAGAATGGGTCATTGATCAGTATGGAGACAGGAAAGTCTATTCCGTTTTCTATGTTTAATCTACAGGAGAGAGGAAAATTCTTCGTGCCTGCAAACCAAGAAATATACGAGGGACAAATCGTAGGAGAGCATATCAGACCTGGTGATTTGGTCATCAACTTGACGAAAACGAAGAAGTTGACGAACATGAGATCTTCGGGAGCGGATGATAAGGTGAAGTTGACACCGCCAGTAATCTTCACGCTAGAAGAAGCCCTGGAATATATCCAAGGCGATGAGTATGTAGAGGTAACGCCTAATGCGATGCGTCTAAGAAAAATCTTATTGAAAGAAACAGATAGAAAGAGAGCGAAGAATAAGATCGCTGCAAATGTATAAGTAATAGCTAATGGACCATCCTACCATCGAATTGTTGGGAGTGACCTTGTCTGAGCCGGTTACGGTTTTGACAGATATTATCTTAGCTATATTTTGTTTTTATTTTTATGTGAAAATATCTAGAATGCCTTTTCTCGCTCGAGGGAAGGCATTTTTTGCGCAATTCTTTTTATGGATGTCCTTGTGCACTTTTTTGGGAGGTGTGATGGGGCATGGCTTTTTACCGCAGTTAGGCCCAATGGGTAAATATCCTGCGCGCGTCTTGACTCCTTTCTCTATGTTTTGGCTGCAACTCGGGGTGATAGATTTGCTGCATGGCAAGGTGAAGCCAGTTTTAATAAAATCACTCCAGTGGATTGCCATCTTGATGGTCCCCTTATTTGTAGGCCTCTCGTTTTGGTTCGATCATTTTAGTTATGCTATTTTTCATAATATGTTTGCGGCTATCATGATTATACCAATTCTGGTTTTTTGTATAGTAAAATACAAAACGCAGGGAACGGATTGGGTTTTGTATACGTTATTAATATCAAGTGTGATTCCCTATTTCCAGATTAATAGAATCGGTGTTAACCGGTGGTTTACCTACCATGACGTTTGTCACGTCATTATGCTACTTAGTTTCATCGTTCTCTACAAGGGTGCAACTAAATTGTATAATAATATTGAATACTAAAACAAATTATATCGCCGATTCCCTCGAACGCTCTGACCAGAGATGGAGCGCCATTACGCATGGAATTGGGTTTGGAGTTTTAGCTATTATATTTCTTCCTTATATTTATTACTGTTCTTATTTCACCGACTGGGTTGGCCTGGCGGGGATTTCTATCTTCTTGTTTACCGTGATGGCGACATATGGTAGTTCTGCCATATATCACTACAAATATTTCACACCGGACAGGACCTACTATCAACGTCAGGATCATATCAGTATCTTCTTCATGATCGCAGGGACGAATACGCCGTTCATTTTGATTTTTATGGAGGGGTGGTTGCAGATTGCCTTCATGGCTTTGTTTTGGGGGCTTGTAGCAATAGGTACCGTCTATAAATTATTCTATCTAAACAAATATCCTTGGTTTTCTCTATGCTTCTATTTGTTGATAGGCTGGCTGGGTCTGGTAACTGCTTCTCAGGTATATACCATGCTTCCTTTAAGTTCTATTCTCTATGTCATCGGTGGGGGTATAGCCTACACAATTGGTACGTACTACTACAACAAGGATGAACTACCTTACAATCATACTATATGGCATCTTTGGGTGATGGCAGGGACGGCTCTGCATTGTGTAGCGGTGGTGACTATGTTTTAGTTTTTTTTGTACTATCTTACTTTCCTTTGATCATTCATTGCCAATTTTGATTCTCTTTTTGGTGGCATAATTTGTATATATGAGCACAGTATTCAATTAGACAATTTAGCTGATTTGCTCTGATAATGCATTTGCTATTGTTTTTGATTATTTTGGCAAGCGATCAATTTTGCTTTTGGCAAAAAAAAATTGAGAATTTCTGTAAAAGGTTTAGAATGTTCAAAAATAGATGATTCTTTATTGATTCATTCAAAAATGTCTGATCTACAATGATCTAGAATAAGGCATGTTTTTAATTATGGATTTTCGCAGAAGTTCGAATAAGATGTCATAAGTTACTTTTACCTATGTAACTATTGCGATCCTAAATAATAAGGTGAAAATATATAGTGAAGTTTTTAACTTTGATAGAAATAATAGATTTAGTATGAGAAATTTTATAGTTATCTTTTGCATGTTGTTTGTCACTCTAATACTAGATGGTCAAGAAAATATTCAAAGTATCCTTACTACTGGTAATAATTTTGACTTGATGACGCAATTAGCTGATAGTTATTTTGAGACCAAGCATCCTAATTTGACAAAAAAGCAGCTTACTCGTGGACTTCATCGAGATGGAGAATTTGTCAAATATATGCGTTGGAAAAGTTTCTGGCAAGATGGTTTAAATCCTGATGGTACATTAGGTGATTTTGCTAACAATCAGGAAGCAATATTTAATAGGTCACTTTCCAGCTCTTTGTATGAAGATGTGGAATGGTCAAATATTTCAAATACTGAATTTATTACTTTGCAGATCTCTATGGGCAGAACATCCAGTATGGCTTTCCATCCTACAGATACAGATATATTTTATGTGGGGGCTGACATAGGAGGAATCTGGAAGACTGAAGATGGAGGGAAAAGCTACACAGCTATAGGGGATAATCTTCCGTACCTTGCAGTATCCTCTATAATAGTGGATCAAGAAAATCCTGATATTCTTTATTTGTCTTTGGGGAGTCATCTATGGAATGGATTACCAAGTATTGGTGTTTATAAATCGACTGATGCTGGTGAAACATGGGCGCCAACAAGTCTTATCTTTCCAACTTCTCAAAATACTCGCATCAACTGGATGGCTGCAGATCCAGAAAATAGTAATATCATTTTAATAGCTTCCAATAGTGGATTGTATAAAAGTACTGATGGTTTAAATACATTCACTCAAATATCTACGGGCAATTTCGCTCAAGTACATTATAAAACTGACGATAATAATATTGTATATCTCAGCACAAATGATGGACAATTTCTTAAAAGTATAAACGGTGGAAATAATTTTACATTAGTTCGAGATTTTGGAAATAATGTGGTAAGCATAGCTTTAGCAGCTCTTGAACCCAACAAAGTTGTCCTTACTCACGGTTTAACACTTCATGTGAGCAAGGATGCAGGCGAGTCTTTTCCAGAAGCTCAAGATTTGCCAGAAACTTTTAATGGACAAGTTGCAGTCATCAATCCTCAAAATACGAACGATTATATCGCCGGGTATTTTGATCTCTACCGCTCTACGAATGGGGGTGCTAATTTTACTAAAATAAGCGATTGGCTTGGCCGCAATGGTCTACCGGTTATTCATGTTGATATGAGAAATTGTTTTGTCAATCCTTTGCAAAATGATAGAGTATACTTTTGTCACGACGGCGGGGTAGATGCGTACAACTTTGCCACAGAAGAATTTATTAATCTGAGTGATGGTTTAATCATAACACAGTTTTACGATATTGGAGTATCTCAGACAAATGAGAATGTGGTATCTGGTGGTTCACAAGATAATGGAAGTATGTATAGAGATCGAAATGGGGTTTGGGATGACTTAGCTGGTACTGGCGATGGCATGATATCTGAGATTGATCCTACTAATGAGAACCTAATTTATTGGGAATTTCAATTCGGAGCTATGAGGCGTTTTGATGGATTGGCGACAACAAATATTTCTCCACCTAACGAAGATGGTGAGGGTGCTTGGATAACGCCTTATCGACTGGATCCTAGCAATCCAAATAGGATCATTGCAGGATATAAAAATGTATATGAAAGTTTGAATCAAGGTACTACTTGGTCAGTCATTAGTGGCGAACTGGCTAATGGTGTTAACCTTGATCATATAGCCATCGCAGAAAATATCGGAGAAAGAATCTATGCAATTAACAGTAACAATCTCTATGTTAAATCTGTAGAGTCAGATACATGGACAAGGAAATCACTTCCTACAAGTGGGATTACCGATATAGAGGTGAATCCTTTAGACATGAATAAAATAATGATCACCGTTGGGGGATATTCTAGTGGTTCTAAGGTGTATGCTTCAGATGATGCTGGCGATAATTGGGTCAATATATCTGGTAATTTACCTAATGTTGTATTTGGTGCACTAGAATATTATAGAGATATAGAAAATGCCGTTTTCATAGGCTCAGAGGCGGGGGTGTTTTATAGAGATGATAGTTCCTCAGAATGGTTAGCTTATGGAAATTTACCTAATACTCGAATTAGGGATATCGAAATACAATATAGTAGTCAGAAAGTAAGAGTAGGAACATTTGGTAGGGGTGTGTTTGAAGCGGATATTGATATTGTGGCTTGCGATAAAAATAGTTCAGATCAAGATAATGATGGTGTTTGTGATGTGTTTGATATCTGCCCTAACTTTGCGGATAGTATGATAGGAGCGGTATGTGATGATGGAGATTTACTTTCATCTAATGAGACGATATCTGAAAACTGCATATGTGAAGGCGGTGAGTCCAACTTAGTTTATTGCTCAGCAGAAGGGAGTGCTGGTACTGGAAGTGATTTTATTGATTTAGTCCAAGTCAATGATTTGTTTAACTCTTCTGGCAAAACCAACTATTCGGATTTTAGAAATATTTCTACTACTTTGATTGAAGATAGTACATATACTATTACCATTTCTCTTGGTTTTTCATTTGCGCAGGATAAGTCTTTTGGGTGGATAGATTATGACCGCAGCGGAACCTTCGACGAAGATGAAGTAATTCTTATGTCAACCTTTGATGAAAATCATACTAGCTCTGCAAGTTTTAGGGTACCTGATTTAGAAGAGTATGGTGCCACGACTATGCGTGTTAGAAGTGTATTTGGATCGAATTTAACTGCCAATCCCTGCGGTTCAATTTTTGGGGAAGTAGAAGATTATACCATTCAGTTGAAAAATGCGCAATCTGCATTGGTGGATGTAGATCAAGATGGATTTTTAAATGATGTTGACTGTGATGATAATAATCCAAATGTTAATCCTGATCAAGTAGAAATAGCATACAATGGGATAGATGATGATTGTAATTCGGACACTTTGGATGACGATTTTGATGAAGATGGGTTTCTATTGGTGGATGACTGTGACGATACAAATCCAAGCATTAATCCTGACGCGATTGAAATTCCTAACAATGGTATAGATGAAGATTGTGATGGGGAAGATGTGCTTACTTCAACCCATGAATTAGCTAAGGCAACAGTGACTATTTATCCAAATCCTGCTTCAAAAGTGATTAACATTGTTGTCAATGGTCAACTGAATTTCGAGGCGAATTTATATGATTTAAGTGGAAGAAGAATAGAGACTTATAAAAATACAAAGCAGATTCAAGTGTCTACAATTTCATCAGGTGCTTACATTCTTGAAATTTTAGATATTAATTCGAATCAAAAAATAATAGAACAAATAATAATAGAAAAATAGTTCTAAGCGGATAAAGAACTTTTCTCAGGCAATTGAATTTTAGTCATTGTATTTTATGAAAATATATTTCGCACTTTCATGGAAGCAGTTATTAGGCAACTTATTGTATATAGCTGACAAATAGTAGGGATGTTCAGAAGTAAGAGAAGAACCCCAGAGGGGTGTCCTTATTAAAGCCCAGGGTGGCAACCCTGGGTTATTAGCGAGGCAAGAACCAATTTGGCGTGATTTTCTTTAAAAATCATGACAAATTGAGTTTGAGAATCACCCCGTTTTTAGAGCAACAGTATTAAAAATGGTGTGATCATTTAGAGATCTTAAGATGTAGAATGTTTTATCTCAACGATATATGATATTTCTGAATATCCCGATATAGAATCATAAAAAATAAGGCTAAGCAGTCCAGGCAGTAGCATCTTATTTTAGTCTAGGGTCTTGAGCGAGTCTTTTTTTTAGAGCGATATCTAAATAATATTCTTTAGAGTTAGAGAGCTGAAATGCGAAAGAAGTGTTGTTGTCCCATTTCTACAGATAAAACTATTACTGCGGATAATGCCTCAATCCAGGCTTCAACACGGTAGCCTTCCCATTAGCATCTTTCTCGTACCATTCTCCTTTTTTCAATTCTCTAGGGTAGGAGAATTCTTTATCAGCAACCATGTACTCTTCTTTCGCTATTAGACTATTGAAGTTGTTTACATTCCGGGTACTTACCGAAGCACCGCCTAATTGTATATCTGCCTCGATGATGATATCATCCATAAATAATCTCGCCATACTGAAGTCTCTGCCGAATAAAATGTTTTCTCTCATGGTCTTTGCATCTACCATGAAAAACAATTTTTGCTGTTTGTTTTTTTTGATCCTGGTATTGATCTCATATGCCACCGTAGCAATATGGTCCTTGAAAGGGCCATACACTAGGAAAGTAGCATCAAGCAAGGCAATATCTTTTGTGCCTGTATTTTGAAAAGAGGCACTAAACTTTAGGACCTTTTTATTCTCGTGATATCCTGAGCCTTCATTTTTTATCTTGACTTGGAGGTTCTCCGGCATTTTTACGGCTGGAAACTCAGATTTGACTTTCATTCCATTGGCGGCCATGTCTTTACCCATAGCCAATATCTGAGCATATGACTTTCCTTTTACGGAATAATCCAAATAGCTTCTTTCTCTAACAATCACATGATTGATATAAAACATATCCTGATTAGAGGCAACCTTGTCAATACCCATTTGCTTGAGGTTGTCCTCATAAAAATCGGGCAAATAAGTACTGTCTAAGACAGAGTTGCAAGAACATAAAACCACACTAAAAGCAAGTACAAATAATCTAAAAAGCATCAATTTTTCAATTTTGGCGCAAGATAGAAATATTAGGGA
>CAKZVJ010000125.1 GCA_937923345.1 uncultured Saprospiraceae bacterium | reverse complement strand
ATCTGCCTACCCCTTCTGAAGTAGCCCGAGGACTACTTAATCTAAGCGAGCAGCTTAGTCCCGAAGGATCAGAATATACGTGGCATTTCAACCCATAAGGTTTATCCCCTACCCAGGTTACCCTGCATAGCTGTGCGCTCTTACCGCACATTTTCACCTTTACCGCAAAGCCGAAGCCTTGTGGAAGTAATTTTCTGCGACACTTGCTGTCTCCGACTCCTAGGAGTCAAAGCCCATCAGTTAGATGGTATGGTGCTCTGCGTTGTCCGGACTTTCCTCGTTTCTAACAAAATAGAACCGCGATAGAGCGAATATCTGTGGCAAAACTACTTGAAAAATGGATGAAAATCCGACTAAAGCTCAAAAATCAATTATTTTACATTTTTTAGGCCTATGGAGTAGGTATACAATCTGAACTTATATAATCTATGGACGTATCAAAAATAGGGTATTTTGAGGTTCAAATAAGCGATAATAAATAGGAGCTTTATCTTTATAGAAAGCGCTATTTGGATTGAATTTTGATATAAAATATTATTCTTATATAAGTTTAACATTATAATTGGGCATTGGAGCACAATCCTTTATGAGTAAGAAGATTATCCTGTACACTATTATTGCTTGCTTATCGCTGGCATTCGCGCTGATTACTAGGCACAACATGATCTCTAGTGATAGAAACTATGTATATGCCGAGCGTATAGAAAATGGTCTGCATCAACATCAACAAAAGGTCGCAAATATCCTAGCAGATAAGGAATTCCTAAAGCGTAGGTTAAGTGCGAGCAGTAAAATTGCCAATCGGGAGGATGATCAAGACCTGATCAAACTCGACGCCATCTCAGCAGAACCTTTTTCGATTATATTTGAAAAACAAAGTGTTGTTGAATTTTGGACGAGCACCTCAACCCCTTTTGAAGATATAGATCTCAACCAAATTCCAAGAAGTGGAGAAATGATTTCTTTAGCTCTTGCCAATGGTCAATATCTAGGAAAGCTGGAGACTATCGAGGATGATTTTTTCAAAGATTATTCTATTTATAGTTTTTTTCCTATCAAGCGAATTTATAATATAGAAAGTGAATACCTCAATAAACAGTTTGCCACCGCGAAGTACGTACCCAATAGCGTATTGCTTACCAATGAGACAACAAAATACCCTATAAAGGATAATGCTGGACAGATCGTTTCTTATCTCAACAACGAGGCGCAATCCGTAGATATCTATTCGCTTAAACGTTATGCAATAGCCTTAGGATTTTTTCTCTTGTTTTTTGCGCTTATCATCAACTACATTAGTAAAAAACTTGCAAAGAAATATACATTGGGTATAGGAGCCGGCTTTTTGCTAGCGAGTATCTTAACCTACAAGTTGCTAGATTACAATTTTGGATTTACCAATCAATTTTCTTCCTTATCGCTTTTCAATAGAGACTTTCTCAATTTTTATGTGAGTGAATCACTTGGAGACTTATTAATTGACATTATCATATTGCTTTGGATCATTCTATTTTTTCATCGCAATATTGGCAACTACAGTTTTGATAGAGTATCGCCTGTGTCCAAGCAAGTATTGGGTTTCATGAACTCTACTGTCATCGCTATGAGTATCGTCAATGTAGCCAATGTGATTAGAGGCCTTATACTGGACAGTAATATTGAGTTTGACTTTAGCTATATGCTGAACATCCAAAATGAAAGTTTATTAGCCATATTTGGAGTGGTACTGTTGACTCTTGGCTTGTTTCTCTTTTCCCATTTGCTAATGCTGATTAATCGCAGATTAGAGATTCCAGATTTCAATAGACAGGTTATGTACTTTGCATCTACTGGATTGGCTATCCCTCTTTTATATGCCGTCAATTTGGAGTTGGATACAGTTCGATTTTTACTTTTCATACTGTCATACCAAATCATGTTTGACATTTTTGTATTTGGCAAAGGCAACAATTTATCTTGGCTAATATTTTGGATAGTAGTAATGGCTATTTTTTCTTCTTCCCTAATATTTACTTTTAGCGAAGATAAAGACACTTTGCAGAGAAAGCAATATGCTAAGATACTAAGCGAAAATAGAGACCAGTATATAGAAAAAGATTTAGAGGCATTCCCGCAGTATGTAAACCAGAAAAAATCAAGCGCCTTTCAGGATAAATCCAGTAAACTTCAAACAGAAGAATTAAACCAAATACTAGATAAATACTTCGCTGAAAATACATACTTGTTCAACAATTATTCTTTTTCCATACTCGAAGGTGGTATAAATGAAAACATCAGCGAACATCCCATAGAACAAGTCAACAGTAAATCTAACTCCATTTTTCGAGCTAAAGGGAATGACTACGATTATGATTATTTCTGTACACTTTCTGAGCAATATGGACTGAAGTCTTCAAAGACAATCAAGTTCATAAGAGAGCAGAGACAGCAATCCAAGGTATATACTGAACTGATGACAAGAAGATCCTATATGGGTCTAGACAATATAAATGAATACCAATATGCCATCTATCGCAATGGGCAAAATGTCATGCGTAATGATCCATACTATGGAGAGTTTCTAATAGCTGAAGAAGTAATACCTGCTGCTGGCGAATTCGAACAGCAAGAAGCCAACGGGAGATCGCAGATTAGCTATCGAGACCACAATAATAATGTTGTGCTAATCAGCAAAGAAACGGAAGGCTGGATAATGCCCATTTCATTATTCTCTTATTTATTTACACTTTTGATCATTTTCACACTCTTATTAGGTTTTTTAAATCTATTCTTCAAATTCATTCCTAAGAGTTTAAGTTTTGCGATAATACGGAAGCCAAGTCTAAAAAATAGAATTCAGTTATCTGTTATTGCCTTGATTGTAGTCAGTTTCTTAATCATTGGATTTGTAACCGTTGTTTTCTTTGGTCAATCCCATGAGCAATATCATGAAAACAGATTGAAGCGTAAGACAAGGTCAGTCATCAGGGATACGGAGCATGAGCTCAAAACAATGGCGCGAGTGGATAGTACACTGATGACGCCAAAAGACTTTTTAGATAATCTAAGAGTTAAAGAAATATCCAACATTCATCGGATAGACATCAATTTATACAATCTTGGTGGAGAGTTGAGCAAGACCAGTGAAGAAGATTTTTATGAAAGAGGAATTTTGTCTCGTAAGATAAATCCAGCTGCTTATATGGCTTTGTCAGATATGAAGCAAAAAGATTATGTACAGGAAAACGAGCATATTGGAGATTTTATTTATAAAGCAGCCTATATCCCTGTACAGTTAAAACAAGCAGGTAGACCTACTTTGAAGATAGGATATCTGAGCTTACCTTATTATTCGCAACTAAGTAGTACACGTACTGATGCTGTTAGCTTTATGGGTACGCTACTTAATGTATATGTTTTCTTGTTGATGATAGCGGGTGCCATCGCCATTGTGGTGGCTAATTCAATTACAAAACCACTGACTTCGATTGGTCAAAAATTGAATGCCTTTAGATTGGGAGGAAGAAATGAAAAAATCGAATACAAAGCGCAAGATGAATTAGGTATTCTTATCAATGAGTACAATAAGATGGTCCAGAATATTCGAGAGAGTGCGGAGATGTTAGCTCAATCAGAGAGAGAAGGTGCCTGGAGAGAAATGGCAAAGCAGGTAGCTCATGAAATAAAAAATCCATTGACACCAATGAAGTTATCTATACAGTATCTGATGCACGCGTATAACAATGGTGCGGATGATCTTGGATCACTTATGAAGAGAGTATCTAATACACTTATCCAGCAGATCGACAATCTTGCTCAGATAGCCACTGAATTTTCCAACTTCGCAAAAATGCCTAGAGCAGAAAATATACAACTAGAAGTAAATTCGCTTCTGGAGTCCGTTTATAATCTATTTAACGAAGTAAAGGAAGTGCAGCTTGAGATAGAAATGCCAGACAAACAACTCAATGTTTTTGCAGATAAAAATCACTTAGTCAGTGTATTTAATAACATCATCAAAAACGCTATTCAAGCTATACCTGAAGAAAAGACAGATGGTAAAGTAAACATCAAACTTTATGAGGAAGATGGAAAGGCGATTGTAAAAATTTCAGACAATGGATCTGGTATCTCTGATGAAATGAGGGAAAAAGTATTTGTTCCCAACTTCACCACGAAATCTTCAGGTACGGGATTGGGACTAGCGATATCTAAAAACATTATTGAGTCTGTACAAGGTGCTATTTTCTTTGAGACAGAGATTGGAGAAGGTACTGATTTCTATGTCACTCTACCCATTATCCCTATGGGAGAGCCACAAGCAGCAACTTCATAAATCATTGAAGATGGAGTTCGCTCCGAAAAGTCACAAAACTACAATCTGCCCTTTTGACGGTATTTAATCCAAGGTCTGTCATGGAGCAGATACAATCTCAAATAGGATGACTCTCTACAAGCAAAATACTCAATTGGTTAATAAATAAAAAAAGGAGCTTCCTTTGAAGCTCCCCTAACCATCATTCAAGATGAATTAAATTAACAAAAAAAATTTCTTTATAATTCATTCTATTGATGATTGAGAATACTTCACAAGTATCCTCAATCAAGAACAGAATATTATAATTAATTTACTTTGATGAATTTGTGATTTTCAACTTCACCATTTTGATCAGTCATTTCAATAAAGTAAATACCTGGGCTCATAGATGAAACATCCATGCTCATCTGGTTATTACCTTCATTAACAGCTGTACCATATGAACTCATAACTCTACCTGTAACATCTATTATCCTAACTTCAGTATCAAAGTTCGCCTGAGCTTCGAAATTCAAAGTAATTTGGCTATTTGTTGGGTTAGGATACATTCCATTCATGTGAATAGTTGTACTGATAGACCTAAGTGCTACTTCATCAGATGCTAAAGAGTTATTCGTATTAATAACGCTAACGGCTTCATCATCCTCATTTGGAGTATTACCTGGGTTGTTACCTGGAGTAGAATCTACATCATTTTGATCTACTGCAAATACTTGCACGTAGTTGGTCAGTGATGAATTGTCAAGTAATGTAAACAATGTAAGTGTTAAAGTAGCAGACTCCCCTGCAGCCAATTGATCGATGTTCCAGTTTTCATTGAAGTAACTGTATGCACCATTTGTAGCTGTAGCAGAAGTAAATGCTAATCCTTGTGGAATGCCTGCATTCACAAAGATGTTAGTTGCTGCATCCGTACCATTGTTTGTAAGTGTGATATTGTATGCCACATTTTCAAACTGGCTGAATGAATCACCATTAGTAGTGATTGCCAATTCAAGATCTACGCTTCCTTCTCCTGTTGCTACACCTCCATTCGAAAAGGGTACTATAGTCACAAAGTCAGAATTGTTCGTGAAGTCAGCATCTGGCTGATCTGATCCAACAATGGTCACTACATTTGTGATATTGACATTTTCAATCAATGTAAATAATACCAAATCAAGTGTTGTAGTCTGACCAGGAGCTAAAGAAGCTACAGTCAATTCTTCTAAGTATGCATCAAAGTTACCGTTTGTAACAGACGCACTTGAAAATACCATACCGTTAGGATAAGCAGCATCAACGATTACATCCGTTGCTGTCTCCGTACCATTGTTGGTAAGGGTAATCGTATAAGCTACTTCTTCATAGATATTATATAGACGACTGTCTACTTCAATATTCAAGTCAAGATCCACACCAGCTACTGTGCCAGTACCACCTTCAGTAGGCATTCCTACAGAAACGATTCCTTGTACATTATTTTGTGGAAGTCCTCCAATCTCTTGGATCAAAGTTAATTCACTACCATTGATAGCATATACTCCCACTTCACCTGTCAAACCGTAGCATTGGTATAAGTACTGCCCGTCATCTGAGATCCAAAGATCGATCCATCCCTCTGTCGTACCAAATGCTGCTGCTGGGTCTGTTGTGTTTCCTGTAGCTCCAGTTCCCTGTGCCGCTACTTGGTCAATCAACTCTACCACTCCGTTATCAAAGCTGTATGATGCTAATCCTGCTTCTATTGCATTAGATACGAAGAATGTATTTTCATCGGAGAAATCTAACCAACAAGCTGTTCTACCTGTGTTGTTCTCTCCTGATGCTACATCTAAGCTGATTGGCGTCAATGTACCATCTGCTTGTATCTGCCATGTAGATACAGAACCATCTTGTAATGCTGGGAAGATTGGAGGTAATCCATCTGGACGGAAT
>CAKZVJ010000124.1 GCA_937923345.1 uncultured Saprospiraceae bacterium | reverse complement strand
CAAATACAACAACAAGGCTGTATGTCAGAAGCAGTTCCAGTTACGATTCAGGTAGCTGATGAACTTCAAATTGCAGCAGCTAACGATGGAACGGAATGTATTACGACCACAACCGACGTAAACCTGACAGGTCAAGTATTTAATGGTACTCCTCCTTTTGATTATTCTTGGAGTGGACCTAACGGTTTTGTATCAGTGCAAGCGAATGCAATCTTACCAAACGCGGTAAATGGATTCAGTGGTACGTACATTTTAACAATTACAGATGCCAACGGATGTAGCGCCCTTACAGAGACAACTGTTGATGTAACTGCCATCCCGAATGAACCGGTATTAGAGTATGCCTCTTCGCTTTGTATGGGCTCAGAATTTGTGATCAATGCTCCATTATATGAAGGACAAGAAGTTACTTACTTCTGGACTGGTCCAAATGGTACTACGATGGATGGTACTTATACTGATGGTCCTGAAATTGTAATTCAGTCAGTGGATGACACCCATAGTGGAGAATACGAGGTCTTTGTTGTTGTAGATGGATGTACATCTAATACTTCAGCAATAGTGCCAGTATTCATCAATGAATTGCCTTCAGTGGCACCTACAAATGATGGAGTGCTTTGTGCTAATATTGAAAATGACCTGAATCTAGAAGCAAATGTGATTGGAGGACAAGCACCTTATACATTCTTCTGGCAAGGTCCAAATAACTTTACGTCTCAGGCAGAGAATCCTCAATTGTCTAATTTAGGAGTTGAAGCTTCTGGAACATATACATTATTTGTGATGGATGCCAATGGTTGTGAGTCTGCTATATCGAGCACTACAGTAAGTGTTTCTGAATTACCTGCTACTCCAGCGTTGACTGTTTCTGCTGATCAACTGTGTGAAAATGAACAGCTCTTACTTACTACTCAGAATTATAATAGTTCAGATGTGACCTATACTTGGATTCTATCAGATGGATCGATAGTTGAAACGGATACGCCTGTGTTGTTGATTGACAATGTAAATATGTCGCAACATGATGGATTGATTTCCGTGATGGTAACAGTGAATGGATGTACTTCTTTCCAAGCAACACCAATATTAGTTAGTGTAGCGGAACAACCAAACGCTCCCACTATTGCAAATTCAACAGGTGAAACTTCACCAGCATGTGAAGGAAACGATATCCTTTTGAGCACACCATTTATTCCGGATGCTACTTACACATGGTTCGGTCCAAATGGGTTTACTTCTAATCTACCAAGTCCATCAATTAACGATGTAAGTTTGGCAGATACGGGTATGTATATCTTGATTATAGAAGTAGATGGTTGTAGCTCTACACAATCACAAACTCAAGTATTCATTAATGCTAGTCCTGATACCCCAGTAGCGGAAAATGACGGCCCTTTCTGTACCAATATGGATATTAGATTGTTCGTTCCTTCTCCTGATCCAGAAGTGATTTATAACTGGTATAGAGCAAGTAATAATGCACTCGTAGGTACAGGGTCAGAGTTGATTATTCCTTCTGGAGATGTTTCAGATGCGGGTGGATATTACGTCATAGCGGAGGATGAAAATGCATGCGAATCTATTGCATCAAACATAACTCAAGTTGTGGTGAATGCAGAAAGTGCGGCTAATGCTTACGCAGGTGAAGACGATATTGTCTGTGAACCGAATTACACGATTACTGGTAATCAGCTCTTAGACGGAAGCGGTTTCTGGACACAGGTTAATCCAAACGGACAGACTCAGATAGTAGATCCAAGTCAAGCGCAGACGCTGGTG
Organism: uncultured Saprospiraceae bacterium; assembly: GCA_937923345.1. GTDB lineage: Bacteria > Bacteroidota > Bacteroidia > Chitinophagales > Saprospiraceae > JALZVN01. The sequence continues at coordinate 12,263 of CAKZVJ010000124.1, read as the reverse complement.
AGAAACTTAGAGTTTGGGGAGAATATATTTGTATGGACTATCGGTAATGGGGCGTGTACGAGCCAAGCTGCAGATACCTTAGTTATTACTTATAATGATGATCCTGTTGCTACTGATGATATTTTTACATTAGAAGTAAATGAACAATTGGATGATTCAGTATTAAATAATGATTTTGCTAATGCAGCAGACTTTACTATCAACAACTTTACTGATCCTGAGAATGGTACACTCGCGCAAAATACAGATGGTACATTTACCTATATTCCGAATATGAATTTTGTAGGCGTGGATAGTTATTCTTATGAGCTTTGCCATACTTTCTGTCCCGAAAATTGTGTAGAGGCTACCGTATTCATCACCATAGGCCAAGAGGCAGATTGTTTTGCACCGTCTATTATTACGCCTAACGGAGATGGAGTCAATGATTCATTTACTGTCCCATGTTTAGCAAATTATGAAAACAGTCAGATCTGCATCTTTAATAGATGGGGTGATGAAGTCTACAGAAATGAAGACTACCGTAACGAATGGGAAGGTACTTTCAAAGATGAAGGTAGTTCATTACCTGCAGGTACATATTTCTACATTCTACAAGTGAATGATGGGATTAATACAGTACTATCTGGGTATGTATTTATACAGGGAGATTAGAATGAAAGCTTAATAAGTTTTCTAACTATAAAAGAAGTCAATAGTTATATTTCGAAGAGCCCAGGATGTAAAAATTCTGGGCTCTATTTGTATACTGTTGAGGTAATTGTGAGATGAGAGAATTGATGTTGAAATCAGTGTCTCTATCCAGGGCATATTTGCAATGATTGCTACACAATTGAAATCTAGATAAAACAAAATTTTCATTTATGATATGAAGTGACTAGCTCCATTTTGGAATGTAAAGTTCTAACTCCCTTATTTTTATACTTGTAATTTCTCTAGTATTTAATTCTTAGCAGCTGTTTTTACTGTTTCAAGTTACCAAGATGAAACATTCTATATGATTTGATCGCATAGTGATAGATGTCGTTTTAGCTTCAATATATAATGTTTGAAAAATCAATTTGTCTTTTATTCGCACTAAAAATATAGTACAGGGGCTTCATTGAATCTAAGGGCACCTCTATTAACCTCTGAATTGAGATAAAATCAAATTTAATACTGATAGACGAGGCAAGACTGAGGGAATTTAGCCTTAGCTAAATGACTGAGGGATAACGAAGTAAATCAGTAATTAAATTTGAAAAAATTCCAGAAGAATTTTGCTTTTAGCCAATGAATGAGGTTGATAGAGGTGCCCCTAAGTGAAATCTTTTAGTTTTAATCAAAGTTCTTTTTATCAAAGCTGTTCGCTTCTATAGGGTGTCTTTTATTACAGTAGCGCGACATGCCGAAGGCATCAAAGCGAGTCGCTCGGAGAGCGCAAGGACAAGTGGTAGAAGCGGTACCGACTTTTCGTCGGTAGGAGCGGATGACACGGTACCCTGTCCGAGCATCTATGCAGACGTAAGTCAAATAGATGGGAGTGACATGGGTATGGCCCCTCGTGAGTGTAGAAAGTCAAGCAATGGTAAGAACATGGCCAGCTAAAAAAAAAGACCACCTTGAAAACAAAGCGGTCTTAATAGGAATTTTTCTTGTATATCTTAACTGCTAGTTTCGATCATGGAAACCATGTCTAAACAGTCATTTGCTTGCGTTTTGAAACCGAGCTTCTCGTGGCACTTGCTGAGGTGTAGCCACATGGAAGAAGAGTATGGATTTTCGTCTATAAGGGTTTCGTAAAATGGGATGCTCTTGTGGTGATTGTTAGTCAATTCCACGGCTACGTAAAACTTCTCCGTTAGTGAATCCAAGAATGGATTTCGCTTGATTGCTTCGCGTGCCCACCGGTACATATTTTTGTAGTCCTGCTTCAAAAAAGCAATATCGGCCAGCACGGCATAGGCTCTAGATGATATATCTACAGAGTGATGTAGCTTTAGCTGTCTAGCCATCTCCTCTGCCTCTACCAGCTTGTTGCAGTTCATTTTTTTGATAGCAAGGCTTAACAATCTTTGAGGGCTATTCTGCTGGCTTTCGATCGTGTCATAGATCCAAAGTGCTTTGTCATAAGACTCTTGAAGGAAGTAAATATCCGCTTCTCTTTTAGGAAATGCTTGATTGTTTGGAAATCTTGACATTGAGCGTTTGGTGTGAGTAAGTGCATCTGTAAGAAGATTGTTAATCAACAGTTCGTCAATTAACTCGATGCTGTCCTTCTCGCTCATTAATGCGAAAATAGGAATGCCATTTTTGATTGGCTTGAATTGTCCCTCAGTGTGTTGTTTCATGTGTGTGTTTTTATAAATTTAGCACCGATCCCGTTGCATGCAACGAAACTAATCCGACTTGGAATCTCCCAAAAGAATAATAGTGAGATGTAAATCTCTTAGGGGGACGTTACTAAAATATAAATTGTAAAACACTCAGATTGTGGTCGCAAGTTACGTCTAATTTCGAATTTTCCAACTTTCAATAAGTAAAAAGTTTAAAAAGAAATGAAGGCTGTAAAATGCTGAATCAATGTGGTACGGTAAACCTAAACCCACTCGAGGATTTCTTAGATTTTCCCCCTTTTATTTTTGCACTTTCCTTGTCGGAAAGCTTAAAAAGTTGACGCGCTTTACCCTTGATAGATTTTTTGGATTTAGCTCGCGAAGGGGTGTTTTTTTTCTTGCTTGTATTCTTTGCCACAGTCTTGTTATGAGTAGTTTATGCAATCCTATGCACTATCTTACGTGAGGTTTGCGTAGGTGTTACAAATCCCAAAAATCTCGTAATTATATTGTTGCAAAACTAGTTAAATTCAATATAACCATCAGGTAATTCAAAGCTGCTCTTTGGTAAAGCAGGCAGTTCTTTTGCATCTGAGCAGTACCTATAGAATCCTTTGAATTGTGCATCATTTGCAAGCTCTGGGCAATATAAGAGTACCTTTGAAAACATGGAATCACTTATTTTTGTCAGATGGTTCACGGCATTGTAGGCTCCTACTCTATCTCCTAATTTAAAGAAGCTAGACATCAATACGGCGCTAGACTTCTCTGATTTGAAAACATCGTGTGCGTTTTCGGCCACTATTTTTGCAGACGAAAAGTCTTTATGCTTATATAAGAACTCTATAACAAAAGTCCAATATTGGAAGTTATCAGGTGCGTTATCCAGTGCCTTCATAAAGTAGTCAAACGAGGCTTTCTGCTCTCCTACGTGATAGTGAGCCAATGCTAGATTGATCAAAATCAAAGTATGGTTGCCAGCTAGCCTGAGCGCATTTTCGTAGTTCTCGATGGCTTCAAAATGGTTGTGATGTCTCACTAGGCATATGCCTTTTAGTAGGTATGCGTACCAATTGGTGGTATCCTTTAATTGAAATTTTGATGCGTAGAAGAAAGCTAGATTATAGTTCTCCTGAGCTAAGTAGCACTCTGCTAATTCAAGCATTAAGGTCTGCTGAATGGTCCCATCCTTTTCAATCAGGCGGTTGTAGATGGTGATCGCCTTATCATACTTTGCAGCCTCCTTTAGACACTGCGCTTGCAATGCTAAGGCCTGAATATTTTTGTCATTTATCGTGGCAGCCATATCGAATGCATGCGCAGCATCAAGCTTCTGCTTATTATAGCTATAAGCTTGCCCTAGCGTCATCCATGCGCGCTCATTGTAAGCGTCTTCTTCTAGCAGTTCATTATGATATTGGATACAAGCTACATAGTCATTAGCGTCATCGTATATATTCCAAACTGCATCGAGAGCTTCCTTATTTCTAGGGTTTGATCTTAGCACTGTTTTATATAGCAACAATGCTTTTTTGAATCGCATTTGCTCATAGAGTATATTGCCAAGTGCCATATCTAGCATATTAGCATCCTCTATTGTGCGACAATATTCTAACCTCAATGTTTCTAATAAGTCTTTGGCTAATTCTGGTCGATCTAAAGAATGAAAGCACTTTGCTTTTAGGATCTCCAATTTCAAATCGCAGGTGGTACATGCTTCTATAAGGTCAATGGCCTTTTGAAACTCTTCAGCATAAAATAGAATCTGTGACTTTTTTGTGATAAGTGCAATGGAGTTAGGAAACTGACTTAGAGCCTCGTCCACTGACTGTAGTGCCTCTTGATGCTTGCCAGAGGTGGTTAGTGCCGTTACTTTCTCAATATATACCGTTTCTTGATTCTTATCTACCGCTCCTTTTTGTGACATAAAATATTGTGTGTTTGAAAAGTGTTCTTTAATGTGTATTTGTTAATTCTGTTTACTAAATATCACAAAAAAGGTTAATATTTCCAAGCTTGCCCTTCTATTCTATATTTTCAAAAAGTTTGCCAGTATTAATATAATAGTATGATATACATGTTTATATAAATTTACTATTAATTAAATATGAATTTTAAAATTATGTTATGCGCTTGTAAATCAAGCGGAAAGAAAAATGAGTATTTTTTATATTATTTTTATTTCACGCTCTTAGATTATCAACAATCTGTGACAAATATATTTAACTTTAATGTTAATTTCTTATCAATAAAATTACATTAATTTAAATATTGCAAATATCCTCAATGGTTAGAACAAATATTTCTGATGCCGCCAACACTATTATCCTTAGCCTTTAGTCAAAGACTAGGGATCGCTGTAAGTATCTCTATTAAATTGTAAAGCTATGAGAACAGTGCATACTAGCACACCAATGGTAAGCGGTGGTAGAGCCGTGGCTTATGAGCTTATAGTGATTTATGTGAGCTCTCTCCTACTCTCTCTAAATATCTGATTAAAACAGGTATTTCATCGCCACAACAACTAAAACGATGGCGCCCCAAAAGATAAAAATCTAAATCTATCGTATGTATAAATAAATCCCTCACTAGATACCGCTAATCCACTATTTTGAAAATTCAGCCCATCTAGGCGTACCGGGTCACCATCTATTTCTACGATCTCATTATCTGGAATAGAGAAGTAGTCCATCTCCAACTCTTCTAGGTCAACCCAAATCAGTAAACCTTCAATAGATCCTTCCGTGAAATATAGATTGTCTTGATAAAGGATTGGTTTGAAATTATTTCTGACTGGAATAAAATTGTCATTATCCCTATTGAACCCTTGTGCGCTCCACACCAAATCACCCGTCGATTTTTCTATGATATATACTTCTGTTCCTACTGCATAAATGCGGTTGGCATCCAAGACCAAGCCATCCTCATTCTCAAGGTCATTTATAAAATGTGCCTGCGACCATATCTCTTCTCCGGTGTTGGGATTCAATGCAAGCATATTTAATCCAACCGCTACAAAAATCCGGTCCCCATCTAATTCTAAATTTGATATCTGACCAGCACTAGAAAAAATGTCTATCTCCCACTCTATTTGGTCTGTTGTTATATTAAACGACTTGATACTTGTCCTTGGAAACGAAGCTCCATAAATCATCAATACTTCATTGTTTTCATTTACATGAAATACTGGCTTTCCTAGATCTCCGACCTCATCCTGATTGAAGCGCGTAAAAGATTCTGCACTGGTACTGCCAATCGATCCTACCAACCATTGACTCGAGACGTTTATCCCATTTGGTGATTCTACATTCAGATAGACGTTACCTTCATACACTCCTATAGCCTCTGATAGTTCTTCTCCACTTTCTAAGATTAATGTCAAGTCATTCAGTATAGCACCTGTTGCTAGATCGATACTTTTAAATGTATTCTCATTGGCTAAGTGCATGGTCCCCAATACAACTGTTGGCTCTTCTGCAATGGAACCCAGCTCCATCTGACCATAATTATTCCATCGCTCAAATCCTGTGGTTCTATCAAGGGCCACAAAACCGTTGCGATCACTATTGCTGTATACTACTACATCCTCGTGTACAATTGGATATCTGACTAGAAATTCTTCTAGATTTTCAACAGTGTTTTCGTCGATCAATGCTTCCCAATCAAACTGGTCAATCAAACGAATGTCTAAGAGGATTGGTCCCGGTAACGGAGTAGTACTTTCATCATCATCACAAGATAGAAAGCACAAAAATGCTCCACATAATATTAGAATAATATAAGTATACTTCATTTACGTAGGTATTGTCTACACTAAAGATACTCAATAATAATAGATACGCAATTGGCTTGCGCTAGCGTCAATCACTAAGCTATCACAAACGATACCTTGTGTATCCGCTTTTCTAGAAGAGATACCCATTTCTGTGAACTACACTATATCAGCATCTTACGCATAATTTAATAAACATATAATTTACTTTTCGCATATCTGTAAACATTTTGTTGAATTTGTCTTGTTTATTATAAACAATTTGTTTTATATTGCATCGCTATGATACTACCTTCTTCTGCCTACTCTAGAGCGGTATTGCATCTGGATTTGGATGCTTTTTTTGTCTCTGTCGAACTCTTGCGCAACAGCGCGCTGCACGGAAAACCTGTTGTCATCGGCGGCAGGAGTCGACGTGGTGTTGTGGCCTCTTGCAGTTATGAAGCGCGCAAGTATGGTGTGCATGCGGGTATGCCAATGCGTATGGCGCACCAGCTGTGTCCAGATATACTTGTACTCAAAGGCGACATGGAGTCGTATAGCAAGTATAGCACGCTGATCACGGACATCATCGCTGATAGTGCCCCCATGTTTGAGAAGGCCTCCATCGACGAATTTTATCTAGACCTCACGGGAATGGATCGCCACATCGGTTGCTATAAGTGGTCTATAGAATTGCGCCAACGCATCATGCGCGAAAGTGGACTCCCGATTTCTTTCGGCCTATCCGTCAATAAGCTCATCTCCAAAATAGGTGCTGGCGAGGCCAAACCCAATGGCATGATGCAAGTATCACCCGGAGAAGAAACCGCATTTATACATCCGCTCTCTGTGTCCAAGATTCCCTCCATCGGAAAAGCGACCTATAAGAAATTGAGTTTTATGGGCGTGCGTACCGTACGCGTATTAAGTGAGATACCTGCGCGACTACTCGAGCGCGAATTTGGTAAACACGGCATCAGTATGTGGCAAAAAGCAAATGCCATCGACGACCGTCCCATTGTCCCCTACTCTGACAAAAAATCGATTTCTACAGAACGTACTTTTCAGGTGGATACCATCGATGTCAAAAAACTCAAAAGCCTACTCATGGGTATGGTCGAAAAACTAGCCTTTGAACTGCGCGACATGAAAAAACTTACGGCTTGCATCACCGTCAAGATTCGCTACTCTGACTTCAATACCTATACTCAGCAAAAACGCATCTCCTATACCGCCAATGACAAAAACCTCATGCAACTAGCGACCACCCTCTTTGACAAACTCTATCAACGGCGCCAACTCGTGCGACTCATCGGTGTCCGCTTCAGCCATCTCGTCACCGGCAATTATCAGATCAGCCTCTTTGACGATACCGCCGAGGAGATGCAACTCCTCCAGACCATGGATGCCATCAAGCGCCGCTTTGGAACTAAAGCCGTGGTGCGCGCTTGCTCAGTGTGAGAATCAACGTGAAAATGAATGTGCAATTTTCAATGATCAATTTTCAATGCTGCTGTGGCGAGAACAATCAATGTGCAATGAAATGAATGATCAATGTGCAATGAACAATTTTTAATGCTGCTGTGGCGAGAACAATCAATGTGCAATTTTCAATGTGCAATGTGCAATACTGCTTTGGAGAGAACAAATAGTGATCAATTTTCGATACTGCCTTGACGGATACGATTAATCAGTGCCCAGCAGTTGAAAATGGAGAGTGGAGAATTGAAAGCGAAATTGAATTCAAGCTTTGCATTTATAATTCACCATTGAGCCCGCTCCGAAAAGTCACAAAACCACAAAATGACTCTTTTGGCGATATTTTTCATTTTCTCAATCCACTGATGCTCAGGCATCACTAAATTTCGAAATTAAAAAATCTCATCCAAAATAGAACATTTTTTGCAATCCGCTACTTTCCGGAGTGGGCTCACCATTTATAATTTATAATTCAAAAGGGGGTGCCCCGAAGCCAACACACAAGCCATCGCAATCGGGACCGCGTCATTCGCTTGTATTCAGCACTGTCTAGCTTTATTCAGAGGTTATACCCAGTACCAATTGGTTTAGGACTTCATCTATCAGATTAGCTTACCCAGCTCTGCGTTAGAAAGCCTCGCTGATGCTAAGGCATCAGCTGCGTTTTCTGCCTTGATCTGGATAAGCTAATCAAGATATATTCGCCCTAACCAATTGGTGCTGGGTATATACTTCCTTAGTATTCGCTCGATCGCTCATCCGTCAGCAAGCATCTCTTCATTAAAGCTAGTCAGCACTTCATATCGCTGCTACCGCTCACCCGAAAAAGGTAGATATGGCTATAAAACCTGAAATAAATACAAGCTTTTGTATCTTTAGCCTCAAATAAAGCATATAGTATATACATGATACCAAGTATACACATCAAAAATTTCTTAACTTTTGATTCTTTAGAAATTCCCACTTTAAAGCGAATCAACCTGATTGGTGGTAAAAATAATGCTGGGAAGACGAGTTTACTAGAGGTTCTGCTTATTTTAACTTCGAATGGTGAAAATAGAGTACTAAATACAATCCTAAAAAACAGAGGAGGACTAGATCAAGGCTCATTAACAACTTACGAAGAATTAAAACACAAAAACAGCCTTAAGAAAAATCATAAATTCGATGGTAAGCTTCTGGATAGACAACAAGACTTTATAGAGTGGATGGCCAGAGGAGTTGAAAGAGAAGAAATAACAAATCGTTTATACCGAAATTTATCAGAAGACACTTTAGACAAGGATATAAAGAGAATACTTTTTGTACTAGGGGTACAGAACGAAAATGAAGCAATCAATAAGTGGGAAGATACTTTAGAAGTCGTAAAAATAAATGGTCTTTTGCTTACAGAAAAACATGGGAAATATAAGATTCTAAATAAAACAAGCGAAAGAGATTTATCTCCTAGTAGAGAACCTAATCTTAGCTATGAGCATTTTTCCTTTGTACCTGCCTATACTAAGCTAGCAAATATAGAGAAAGTATGGAATACTATTGTACTAACAGAAGATGAAGATCTAGTACTTGAGTTAATTCGAAAGGTTATAGACCCTAGAATAACCAAACTAAGCATAGGATCACTCGGAGCTAAAACACAAATAGATGGTAAACCAGTAAGTATAAAAACATTAGGAGAAGGAGTTTCCCGAGTGCTATTGATTATTATTAGCATGGTGGCAGCAAAAAATAAATACTTGGTAATCGATGAAATAGAAACTGCCTTACATTATAGTGCACAAGAAAATCTTTGGAATACTATTTTTGAGTATGCAGAAAAATGGAATATCCAAGTCTTTGCAACTACACATAGTCGGGATACAATTAGAGCATTTAAATATGCTTGTACAAAATATTCAAAAAATGGTGAGATAGATGCACAATATCTAAGACTACAAAAAAGCAGAGCAGGGAACTTTGAAGCAATCGACTTTGATTATAAAAATCTGGATCAAAGTTTAGACCTCAATCTAGAAATTCGATAAGATGCAGCAGAGACTAATTGTAGAGGGAAACGATGCTATTGCTATCTCAGAAATACTGATAAAACGTAAAATCACTCCCCCCAAAGGATATTCAGATAAAGAGAAATTTAAAAGGGAATTTGTTATATCAACAGGTTCAATTGATAAGGTAAATTTTGCGCTTGAGAAAGAGATTGATTCCCCAGCAGTAGAAAGAATCGGAATAATAGTAGATGCTAATGAGGTTGGTATTGTTGGCAGGCTAGAGATGATTGGAAATCTATTAGAAAATAACAATCTGCAGAAAACGGACTCAAATTGGCCAACTTGGAAAAATGACAACGATGAAAGTCCATTGCTTGTTTCTCTTTGGGTCATGCCAGATAATAAAGCCAACGGCTACTTGGAACATTTTCTCTACAATCTAATTCCAAATGATTATAAAATAGCTCGAGATTTCGCTTCAAAAAACATAGATGAATACTACGAACAAAATCCAAAGATAATAAAAGAAGTAAGGAAGCAAAAGGCTAAGACACATGCGTATTTATCGCTAATGGAGAACCCAGGGTTACCTTTTGGGACTGCTGTTCAAGCTGGATACTTTGATCACACCCATGAAATGGCAACGGAACTTGAAGGATGGTTTAAGCATACCTTTCTTTTAGAGGATTGAGAAAAAGGCAACTTATATAAAAGAAATAGAAACAGAAGATTTTAAAGTATTCTGTTAATTCAACATACAACACTTCTTATACTTTTTCCCACTGCCACAAGGACAAGGCTCATTTCTTCCAATCTTTTCACCATTCACTATAGGTTGTAGTTTATCTAGAAGTCCTTCCTCAGCAGCTAATGCGAGTATACCTTTTTTAATACTGAGTTCAATCTCAGCATCAATATATATCAATTGCAACTCTCGTAATCTAAAAGCATGTTCTAAAGATAGCATCATATCTTTTAGCTTATGGATAAATTCATCTACAAACTCAAAATCAGATGATTTAATTTGATCTTTAGCAAAATTGTATTCACAATTTAGGGTCTGTCCATCTTGTGAGGTTAAAACCAAATTTACCGTATCACATTCACAATTTTTCCTTAGACAGTAAAACTCATCTACTTTATACAAAGTATCATCAAATACCACTTCAAACTGTTTGTAATACGGAAATACATCCCGATATTTTATAAGCCGTACAGGGTGCTCTTGTTCAAAAACTTCATAAGAAGGTCGAAACAAATGTGTTTCTTTTACATCAAAATTCTCTACATACTCTTGCTTATCTTCTATAAATTTTACTGTCAATAGAGACCAGTCACTATCATCAAAATTTTTGACAATAAAATTTCTTAAATATTCTTTGTCAGCCGCCTCTTCAAATTCTTCATTTTCTTCGAAAGGAGTGGCTGTCCATGATTTAGATTCTAAATCAACTTGAACTGGTAGTCCAATTTCTGAATCATCCTTAATAGATTTAAAAAACAATAAAGTTCCTTGTAAACATCCACAAAAAGGGTCTATACATGGCCTCAACTCAAAAAAGGTGTAATCACATTTTTCTTTAATACGAAAAGCAAGTTCATCTTCATCCCAAATAATAATCATTTATCAATTTATTATGCCTAACTTAATCAATATAAACATAAAAATAAAGAGGCTAATATCCTATCTTCACACCCATGAAAAACAAACAAATGATCTTATCCAAGCGTCCAGTTGGGATGCCAAGCGAAGATACTTGGACTATGCAAGAAGCAGAAATCCCCTCATTAAAGGAGGGAGAATTCTTGATACAAAATCATTATATATCGCTAGATCCAGCCATGCGAGGTTGGATGAATGATACTAAATCCTATATTCCTCCAGTGGCCATTGGAGATGTGATGCGCGCAGGATCTATTGGTACCGTTATCAAATCTAACAATCATCCGAAATTCAAAGAAGGAGACGTCTTAACTGGTTGGGGTGGTGTACAACAATACGATGTAAGTCAAGGAGAGAATTACTATCAGGTAGATACAAAATTAGCCCCTATGCCTACCTACATCGGTACATTGGGCATGCCAGGTATGACGGCCTATTTCGGAATCTTAGAAGTAGGCAAGATCAAAGAGGGAGACACTGTTTTAGTCTCTGGTGCAGCTGGCGCTGTTGGTTCTATCGTAGGTCAAATCGCAAAAATCAAAGGCTGTCGAGTAGTAGGTATTGCCGGTGGACCTGACAAGTGTACTTACCTTACTGAGGAGCTAGGATTTGATGGAGCTATAGACTACAAGAATGAAAATATCCACAGCGGCATCAAACAGCACTGCCCAAAAGGAATTGATGTATATTTTGATAATGTAGGAGGAGACATTCTAGATGCTGCATTGGCGCGGCTACGGATGCATGCGAGAGTAGTCATCTGTGGTGCCATTTCTCAATACAATAATACCACTGCCATTAAAGGCCCTAGTAATTATCTTTCCCTTTTAGTCAATCGGGCAACCATGCAAGGAATGGTTGTTCTAGACTACGCTAAAAAATATGGAGAGGGCGCTATGCAAATGGGCCAATGGATGATGCAAGGAAAACTCAAAACCAGAGAAGATGTCTACGAGGGCATTGAAAACTTCTACCCTACTTTTCAGAGATTATTCACTGGAGAGAAGAAAGGGAAATTGGTGCTCAAAGTAATTGAGGAGTAGCTGTTGGCTGTTGGCAAAATA
>CAKZVJ010000123.1 GCA_937923345.1 uncultured Saprospiraceae bacterium | reverse complement strand
TCTGGTGGCATGTTCGCGATTTCAATATCTGTTTGTTCCCAACAGTAGGTCAATGCGCTACCATCTGAAACAGTAGCTTGCGCGGCTAACTCAAAAGGAGTAAGCATCGGGATGGTATAGTTTTGTAGTGGAGCGATCACTGGACGATCGCTTCCATTGGCTACTTTGTCTTGACAATTCACGCCATCTAAGAAGTTGGCTATTTGTATCAAGCTACCGGTATGAAAATAAGCGTCACTTTGAAACTGTACATTCGGGGTGCAAATACCGGCGTAGGCCATGATGGTAGAACCGCTACCGGGTTCGAAAGCTGCATTATTGGATCTCTGCCCTCCGCATGAATTATTGTATGAGTGGGTGCCTCCAAACTGATGCCCGATTTCGTGGGCAACAAAGTCGACGTAGAATGGGTCTCCAACAGGTGAAGGTAATCCCGTCACCCCTTGTGCTTTTCCATTGTTGTTACAAGGTGCGAATAGTCTCGCTATACCTCCACCGCCGGTACTGTATACGTGTCCAACATCGTAATTATTGCTACCAATAATCTGATCACAAGTCTGCTGATTTTCACCGAGCATGGCGCCACCATTGTTATTGGTGTATGGATCTGTAGTCGCATTTAAAAATATAAGCTGATCTGTGTTAGGGACAAATTCAAAAACAACTCCTAGCTCTGTTTCAAATAGTCCGTTTATTCTGTTGATAGAAGTCACGAATTCTGCCATCACTGAATTGACGGTCCCCCCATGGAAGGTAGCGTACTCGCCCGTACATGCTAAGGCCAATTCGAAAGTATGTAGCTCGCAATCGCCTACTAGTCTTTGAGGAGCGTGAAGGTGTAGTTCTTCCATTTCTTCCTTGGTGATGGCATCTTCTACCAGACACTCGAAGTCTTGCTTTTGGGTATAGTCTTTTTTGTAATAGCTCATCACCGTGTTCTTGATTCCTCTTGCAATAGGGTCGATGAAGAAGGTTCCGTGATCGGGCGCATAACATACCGCTCTGAATCCTTTGTCTGTAAAATCCATTCTGATGGTTTTACTTGGGTTGTCGGCAGCGTATCCCGCGTAGACAGCAATCTCAGGATATCTTGCATTTAGTTTGACAGGGACCAAGTTGTCTTTTCTGACATAGTACAATTCTGTTGCACCATCAGGAGTAGGCAAGTGAAAAGGGATAAAGTCGCTATTGGCTACTCTAAATTCACCTAAGCCTTCTGCTAGATAAGCTTTCGCTTGCTGCAAAGAGAAATGAAAAGTCTCATACTTTTCTGGGACGATCTCTTGCGTGTAGGCTCGATTGTGCACATAGGTATCCGTTGCGTGCTGCCAAAAGTCTGAAACACTTTTGTTTTGCGCTGACATAGTAGTGAAAATTCCTAGTGCAAATAGTAGAAATGGGTAGCTTGTTTTGAATTGCATATTTGATAAGATGTTAGGTTATAAAAGTAACACCATTGCCGTAATAATTGCTTAGTAAGTGCTACTATTGATGTGACATGATAATTTTTTGACATTTATCTTGTCTTTAATGTGTGATAATCAGTGGATTGGGCTGGTTTTGGATCTGATTTAAGGCTTGAGGTATAGGCCTTCATTGGGATACACGCTAAACAAGGTGTAAACGTTGGGTGAGTAGGGGGGATTTTTTGTTTTTTTTGTGGCTATACATGCGTTAAATAAATACCTACGAAATTCAATAATTCCTTGCTCCGAATTTTAATTCATATCTCTAATCATACTTAGCTAGATTAATGATATTGCCAGAAAAATGAGATTTATCATGTGCGCAATTTGTCACGATTTTTAAAAGAAAATCGCGCCAAATTGAATCCTGGCTACTTATTACTTGGGGGTTGACACCCCAAGCTACAATCATGTCACTCCCGAAATGAAATCGAGACAAGCTACCCTGTGGTTCTAGACTTTGATTAATTGTGATTAAAAAATGTATTGAGGGCGAAAACATCTAATCGTAGGCCGTTTATAATTCACCATTTACAATTGATTTTAGTTTCCAAAAATCTTTTTGAAAAAGTCTTTGCGTTTGTTTTTTCTTGCTTTTTGCTTCTTCACTTTTTCGTTGCGTTTACGGATTTCTTCGGAGCGAGAAGAGCGCGGACGGCTTTGCTTAGTAGCGGATGGTTTTTGATTATCTCTGGTAGTACTTTGTTTCTTTTTGTTGTCCTCGAAAATACTTTCAAAGAAGGAGTCCAGCCTTTTTTCGAGGTCCGATTTTTCGGAGTTGTCGGTCTCTTCTAGATTTACAAAGATAGGCATCTCCTCTTGGTAGTGGTCACAGTTCATAGTGGCAGCGATGCTGTCTGGAAGAACAGGGAAGCGATTGTGTTGCCATTGGGAGAAGGATTTGTCGCGCACTGCTTTTTGCATAAATTTACCCCAGATCGGAAGCGCCATATTGCCTCCAGCACCAAGGTTAAGAGAACGGAATCTGACTTTTGGAGAAGCACCACCGACCCAAACACCTGCTACGATATCAGGGGTATATCCAATAAACCAACCATCGGAATGATTCTGTGTAGTACCTGTTTTTCCAGCCATGTCGCCCGTGAGGCCATAGGTATTCCTTAGGCGTCTACCCGTACCACTATCAATGACGCTTTCCATCATGTGTACGACCATCTGATTGGTCAGACTGTCTAGAGCTTGGATGGACTCTTGTTCTTCTTCCTCTTCGATAGGGTAGAGTACTTTTCCATTTTTGTCTTCGATGCGGAGGAGATATTTTAGTTCAGGACGTACTCCGTGGTTTGCCAAGGATGCGTAAGCATTGACCATCTCGTAGAGCGGTAACTCAGCAGTACCTAAGGCGATACTTGGTACTTCTGGGATCTTGGATTGCACACCCATAGTGCGGGCTAGCGCTATGGTTTCATCGATGCCATAGCGGGTGATGAGACTGACCGAAATAGAGTTTACAGAATTGGTGAGTCCGCCTTCCATAGAGTATACACCAGAGTAGTCGCCGTCTGCATTCTC
>CAKZVJ010000122.1 GCA_937923345.1 uncultured Saprospiraceae bacterium | reverse complement strand
GGGTCTCATCGTGGAGGAAAATCCTTACGAGAAAAATAATGTCCAAGCGCTAGTCCAGGCGCACTTGAATAAAAACTCTAAGCGTACGAAGCCGCCTTTCTTAGGCGTGATACACAGACTCGACAGAGTGACTTCGGGTGTGATTATGTTCGCTAAGAAAAAAAGTCTACTCAAAGAAATTAATGAGGACTTTAGAGAGCAGCGGGTTTATAAAAAATATTTGGCTTTGCTCAGCAAGCCTTTTGAAGAAGAGACGGGTGAGATAAAAGCCTATATCCGTAAAGACCAAAAGTCAAAGTCTTCTGTAGTCACGGATCATAAAACTAGGACTGCCAAGGCTTGTGGGCTAAAATATACTTTGCTCCGGAATGACCGTAAATTGTTTCTTTACCAAATAGAACCAGCGGAAGGAAAGTTTCACCAAATTCGTGCTTTGCTATCTCATGCTGGCTCTCCTATCTTAGGCGATATCAAATATGGCGATAAGGGTTTCTTTAAGAATAAGGTGGCGCTGCATGCGGCGGAAATTGAGATCACTACAAGAAAGATGAAGTTTGCGGCGCCAATGCCGCTGGAGGAGTATTGGGATAATTTTAGATGACCGAATGGTGCGAAGCAATTTTGATCCTGCGGATCAAAATAATGAGAGAACCGATGCATGCTTGCATCGGCGTCTAAGATTCAACTAGGCTAATAATCTAAGAATATCTATTCTAATCTTGCTTACACTACCAAACATTATTTTATCAGACGACTTATTCTCAACTCGGCTACCAAATTTCTAATCACACCAATAGACATCACAATACCAATTAAAAACAAAACGACTGTAGTTACTTGAAAAATATAAATACTCCAGATATTAAACATGGATAAAATTACTACAACACCCAAAAGTAAGAACAGCATAAACAAGTAATTTTCATACCACACTCCCTTCTTATTTTTCAGATGATTAAACACCATTATCAAAATGGCGAAGAACATAATCAATGGCAATACTATAATAAGATAAGTTAATAATATAAATTCATCTAGAGGTTCAAATATCAACCCATGCAAACTTAGCCCCATAAAAAAAGCATGCATAATTATATTGACAGTGTATAAGCCTATAAGGGCTTTGAATATCCATCTGTTATTTGAATGCTCGATACTTTCTTGCATTGAAGAATAGTTAATTATTTTGAAGACAAAGTCAAATTACTTCTATTAATACAAAAGAGTCACACTCCCTTTAAATAGCTTATTTACATTCAGTCGATTGTTTCTAACATTCAATACATAAACATAAACTCCTAGAGGACACTTGTCCCTACCTAAGCGGCTACCAGTCCATGGCATTATGTCTTCATGTACCAAATTACCCCATCTATCAAACACCTTAAAATCTACTATTTGAAAATCATCTCCTAAAGGATGAAAAACATCATTTACACCATCAGCATTTGGAGAGAAGGAATTAGGGATATAAATTTTATTTAAACAACTGTCTACTTCAACAAATATTTCTGAACTTGTGCTGCATCCATTTAGAGATGTCTTAAGCTCGTAATAACCCGTCTCTACTATATACCTTTCTAATTGCTCTTCATCATCTGACCAAATAAATGTACCATTTTCATGTAGCGTAGGTTGCAGAAGAAGAGGGGCTTCTAAACAAGTAGTAGTATCCGAACCAAGGTTATTTTCAATTAAAGAATAATCAAATGCTTCTACATTAAAATTTATCTTTTGAGTGCAAGATTCATTATTGATTTCTACTGTACGAATACCAGGTGTAGAAATTAATTTTTCTGGAGAAGTAGTCCCATCGTCCCATAAATAACTAATTGCATCTTCTGTTTCAACATCAAGTAATATAGTCGAATCACTGCAGAGTGCGATGGTATAATCAGCAAAATCACTTACAGCTTTTAGAACGGTAATGGTAGATTCGTAGGAATTTGCACATCCATTCTGGTAGACTGTTTGAGCAATATTATAATTCCCCTCTTCTAAATATACGATACCACTTGGATTTAGCTGATTCGATTGTTCAATGCTACTACCAGCAATACTCCATTGCACAGAATCCGCGCCATTATTTTGTAAATTTTCAAATACCAAAGGATCATTTACGCATATCGTATCTGTGTGAGAAAATATTGGTACAGGGAAAGCAGGAAAATTATCTATGCAGCTAGCTATCTTTTTTTCAAATCCTGAAAATTCTATTTCATTTTGAAAGCTAAAAGTGTCTAGCTTAGCAAATATTTCCCTCAAATCTTGATGGTTCTCTTCAGCGACATCAACACTAACATCTTCAATATTCAAGCAAAAATCATCCAGATAACAACCTATTTCACCAAAGTCTTCTCCTATCCTAATCATTTTTTTCGAAGAACCTACTAATGTATCAGTTTGCAATATCATAGCTACATTTTTATTTATTAATCCAACTGGCTGAAAAGTAGAGAATAAAGTATTTGATGTAAATCTATGTGAGTCTTCTATATCCCCATTCGCATTAATCGTAATTAAGAATTCAACGTTTTTATATTTATTAGCACCTTTAAGTTTTAGTATAATATTATTTCCTAAAATATTAAAACTTGTGTTGAACCATTGTGCTAACAAATCAATTTTTCTAGACCATATTAAATTAAGTTCTTCATCAAAACACAACACAATAGGAAATGAAGTTCCATCATCATTCAAGAAATTATTTATTGAATAATTACTAGTGTTACCTAATGTATAATATTTCCCATTATTAAATACAATATCAGTTAGGTTTGCCTCAATAGAGAGACCATCGATAAAATTTAAGGAATTAGTATAGATACTAATAATAGATCTTGGTTCATCGTCAAGGTTTTTAATTAGAGCTAAATTCGAATTGGAAAGTTTAGTCTCATGAACCTTTGAATTAGGCAAGTATTCGTCTCTAAAAGTTTGAGATTCAAAAAGACTACCGTCTTCATTTAAATCAATCACTGCAATTATATTAGATTTTGATACATTTTTAAAAGAAGAAATTACTCGAATTTTTTTATTTTCTAATTCAAATAATGTAGGGTGAGATATCGTCTTTGCATCAGAATATTTAAAGCCTTTTGACCATATTGATTCTCCCGAAGAAGATAGGCGAAAAACTTGAAACCTAGAAGAATCATCTTCAATGTAATTCCTTGCAAAACAAAAATCGTTAGATTCAGTTAAGACATGCTTATTAGATCTATGTTTTTCAAAAAGAGAATTATTTCTTGCTCGTATTTCCTTAAATTCAGTTGACCATAATCCATTACCAGCAGAATCAATTTTATGGATAAATATTGATTTTTGCGCAGACTCCGTTGTGAAATATAAATTGTTCTCAGTCGAAAGAAAATACGCATTAATTCTTGATTTATCATCAGATTCTATGCTGAAAGATTGTCCTTGGCAATAAAACAAGCAACAATAAATGAGAATTACCGTCCATAAATATTTGATATTTTTGTACATTCTGTAAGATTCAACTTAAAAGGTAAAATTGCAAAAATTTTGATTCTAAAAGATATGGATTTTTCAACTCTTTTTTTTTAGAATTTGGATTTCATGAAGCGAAATCAATACTCCACTAATCGACAAAATTACGGATACCGCTTGAAATAGATTGAAACTAATAGTATTCCTCATTGTCAACATGAGTGTAACACTTAAAAACAAAGTAAAATAAAACATATAATTTTGATACCTCATGATTTGACTCCCATTAAGATGGTTAAATACCATAATCAAAATTGCAAAAAATATACTTATTGGAAGTGTAAAAACAAGGTATGTGACTAATATCATCTATCTTATATGATATAAAATGATATAGTCCAATACAGATACAACAGGAATGCAGAAGCATATTGATAAGATAAATAACGATTAGTACTTTAGGTACCCATGTATTATTTGGATTTAGTTCAGTTTCTTTCATTAAATATTAGTGGATTCCTAGTATAAATAAATAAGGCTTTTCTTCGGTCAAATAATTAAAAATATTTGGCTTTGCTCAGCAAGCCCTTTGAAGAAGAGACGGGCGAGATAAAAGCCTATATCCGTAAAGACCAAAAATCAAAATCTTCTGTAGTCACGGATCATAAAACAAGAACTGCCAAGGCTTGTGGTCTAAAATATACTTTGCTTCGAAATGACCGTAAATTGTTTCTTTACCAGATAGAA
>CAKZVJ010000121.1 GCA_937923345.1 uncultured Saprospiraceae bacterium | reverse complement strand
TAGATATTTTTTGATATCGGTTCGTAAGTTCTACCTGCTTTTCTGGAGTACCCTGGAAAAAAGTCAGCCCACCTATATGGTAGTCCTTTATATAAGACTCTACTTGTGCGTAGTGCTTTTCATCTTTATTAGAGTACGCTCTTATCCACATCAGCTGACCTATCTTTTCTTCTAGGCTCATCTCTGCATGGATCTTATCCACCCAGGCAGTTGCAGCAGAATCACTGCTGGTTTGACCGCGCAGTCCTGCCAGCATAGCAAAAAATGAAAAGAGAAGTAGTGTGACCGATATACGCATGGATGATTTATTTGAATAGCTTTCGATAGTGTTCAATACTGTGTTTATTTTTGATTCAGCACATTGGGATCCAGAGAAATAGCTTTTTGCCTCAAAGCCTCAGCCTTTTGCGTATCTCCCGATTGACCATAGGCATTGCCTAGATTCAACCAAGCTGCCGCAGAATTCGGCTGCAAGGTAGTCACCTTTGTGAAATAACTGATAGCCCTATCCGTCTGTCCGCTTATACCATAAACGACGCCGAGCAGACGTATAGTCTCTAGGTCGTTCGGATTTGCTTGCTCCGCCTTTTGCAAATAGGAGAGCGATTTATTAAGATCATTCTTTTCTTCGCCATAATATCGACCCGCAGAGCGATAAGTAATCGCCAAATTATTTTGCGCATCCGCGTAGTTTCCATCTAGACTTAAGGCATGCTCATAGTATGAAATCGACTTCTCGTATTGTTTGAGATAGTTATGCGCATTGCCGAGTAGTAGATAAGCATTCTTATAATTAGGGTGGATTTTGATGGCTCGATTTAGATGACCTACTGCTTTGTTGATCATCGCGAGTCGCTTTGTTTCATTTTTCTCCTCTACCGATTTAGTGACCAACTCTCCTCCTACAGAATTTTGCAGCTTGGCACTGTTCACTGAGATGTCTGCATCATTGACAAAAAGGCTCATATTGTTGAACCACACTGGGTTTCGGACCATAGTCATCACTCCAAACAATAAAGTCACTGTGCCTACCACCATTAGAGGTATTCTGTACTGTGCAAAACGGAATTTCTTTTCCACATTCAACTTCGCAAATACCTGATGCAAGAGCACCGCTATCACAAAACAAAATCCGACCGATGGCATAAACAAAAATCGCTCTGCCATATTCGTCCCCACTGCAAACACCAGATTAGACACAATAAACAAAGTCCCTATATAGTATAATATCCCAAAGCCAATCAGCTTTTTCTTTGCCGCCTGCAGGAGACCATACACAAGTAGGCCCAAGTGCGCAATCACACTTAGGATCACCTGCCAATTGGCAAAAGTCATAATGTCAATATGCCTTGGATAATAATCATGCGTCAAGGGATGGGGCACAAACTGCAGTTGTATATATTTCAGTAGGGTAAAGAAAATGGTGGCCAACTTTTCACCACTGCTAAAGTCCACATAGTTGTTGCCCACTATCTTGATGTAGGGATTGTTCATCAACTCCCTCGGTGCCTCGCCACCAAAACCAAGCCCAATGACCTGCCACCGTACCAATATAAAAATGGCCGCCGGTATCAACAAAGGACTTGTCTTCGCAATGGACTGCACCAAATCCAGTTTTGTAAACACATAAAACATCAAGGGAATCACCCCTAAAAAAGTAATCGTATTTTCTTTAGAGAATATCGCTATCAAGAAAGCCACACAAGCAAAGAGAATATATTTGGTATCTACCCCCTTTGGAGATTGATGACTCTTGAGCATAAAGTAGGCCGCCACGATACTCCCTAGGAGTGCCATGATTTCATCACGTCCTTTGATATTCGCCACACACTCGGTATGCACGGGATGTGCCACGAAGAGCAGGGCCGTAGCCAATGCTATAAACCAGCCATATCCATATTCCTTCCGTTTTCCTAAGAGCGCCATCAACCACAAGTAGATCATCACCCCGATGCCTGCATACAGCAGTATATTGACCAGGTGATTTACCAAGGGCGTCTTCCCCCACATCCCTATCCCCGTGGCGAACATCACTAAAGTAAACGGACGATATCGCCCCCCGGAGACCAACTTATCTTTCCCCTCCACCTTAAAGAATCCACGAAAAGTATCATAGCGCATAATATCCCCGATGCCAGAAAACCCTTTCATCGTGAAGTCATTTTCGGTGATCACAATACTATCATCCAAAGCATACTCATGCCCCAGCGTGTTCGCGTACAGTATGAAAGCAAATAATCCAATCACTACCATATGCAGGGTCGAGTTCGTAAACCAAGCCGGCGCCTCGAATGTACTCTTCCTCATCTTTAGTGATTTCTTTTGCTTTGATTTTGCCATACTATATATACGCGTCTATTCTAAATTATTTGCGGTACTTGCTGCTAAAGTTTAAAATTAACAAAAAAGATGGATTGTATGAAAATTCAGCTCTGGGCTGCAATTTTTTGGGGGCTCCCAGCTCGTCTATACTAGAGGCTCTCCAGCCTCTGGTATAGACGAGCTGGGC
>CAKZVJ010000120.1 GCA_937923345.1 uncultured Saprospiraceae bacterium | reverse complement strand
TTAAATGAAGAAGTAACCCAATTCAATATGGCATTTCTGTTAAACCTAAATCTCTTGCCGCAGCGCTGTAAAATATTAGTAGTCCTAAGATTGGGATATTCCGTAGTAAGGGAAGAACCCCGGAGAGCTTGCCCCGATTTTCAGGATTAGTATGAAAACAAAGTCCTTTGAGGTAGCTATTAATGAATCAGAATAGATTTGAGTGTTAGAAAGATGGCACTTGTTGCTATGATCAAGATGTTCTCTGGAAATCGAGATAAGCTCGCTGGAGCACTTGCGAAAAAAATATGAGCACCTGACTCTATTCTTGTCTTTGTAGAAGAATTACATTATTGGATTATAGCAATCAACAGGGGTTATTATGTCACTCCTAAAGGAGCTACCGGATATGTAATCACATTTTACTATTAACATGCTCCTCCGCTGGAGCAACTATAGGGTAGCATTAAGTTAGGAAGTAATCCAATTCAATTATGGCATTTCTGTCAAACCTAAATCTCTTGCCGCAGCGCTGTAAAATATTAGTAGTCCTAAGATTGGGATATTCCGTAGTAAGGGAAGAACCTCGGAGAGCTTGCCCCAATTTTCAGGGAGTGCTATACAAGCCTGTCCATAAAGGCTCATCTAAAAATTGATTAGGAAGTCACGCCCCCTTTTTTATTAAAGAAAAAATAACACTTTGGGTAAGGCTTAGATCTGTTTAATTACTCTCTGTGGAAATGGTATTTCTATATTTTTCTCTTCGAAGGCGTCATTGATGGCAAAACGCAAATCACTTTTGATGTCTTCTGCTATGAGTAAATTTTTTGTCCAAAAGTGAAGTTCCATATCTAAAGATGAATCCCCAAAGTTTATAAACCTTACGAAAGGTCCAGGAGCTTGCATGATGTAAGGGTTGTCTGCTGCTACAGCTAAAAGTGTTTTCTTGACCAGCTTTGTATCGCTCCCATACGCAACTCCAATATTTACACTGAAGCGAACTTGAGTATTGGCATGCGTCCAGTTGATTACATTGTCAACGGTCAGTTTTGAATTAGGAATTATTACATTGATATTGTCTCGTGTGAGTAGGGTAGACGTCCGCAGTCCAATGCGTGTGATAGAGCCTATGAGGTTGTCGGCTTTGATGACATCACCTACCTCGATGCTTCTTTCAAAAAGGAGTATCAGTCCCGATACCAAATCCATGAAGAATTGCTGAAGTCCCAGTCCCAAACCTACTAGCAATGCAGCAGCACCACCCCACAGTACAGTCATTTCTATACCCAAATTGTCCAAGGCTATCAGGGTGGCCAGGACAAAAATGACATATTTGATAAGTTGGTTGATGGCGTATTGAGACCCTAGGTTGATAGACTTTCTAGAGTAGTAGCGTTTTAGAAAAACCTTGGTGGTAAGCCAAACAAAAAATCGAGCAATCAAGATTATCAAGATAGCAAACACAATATTGCTAAAAGATAGATTGAAGCCCGCTACCTCTTGTTGATAGTCTATCTGAAAAATGCGAATCGTGTACAAAAGTGCTATGGTATAGACAATATATTGGACTGTCTTACCAAGACGTTGCCCGTCTTGCTCTGCCGTATTTGATAGTTGGTCTTGATTGCTCTCGCTAAAGCGATTGGACAATAAACGGGATAATGTTCTATCAAGAAGTCTAGCTATCTGTAAGATGAGGATACCCTCTAACAAGGTCGATATTCGTAATACGAAGGTACCTCTAGCATATAATATGTAGTCAAACTGAAGAATGATAAGGAAAATAACAAGCAATACAAGTAAGAGGATAGAATAGAGTTTTCTGCGGATCCTGTTTTTTTCTGCCAAGGCCATATGGCTATCTACCGAGTAATACCAGGGCAATACACTATTATTAATAACTCGAAGTAAAAAAAGTGAAGTAACCAATACTAGTAGTATGCCTAAGATTTGACCTACATTGATAGACCACTCTCCAACGTAAAATGCAAATTGAAACCACTCTACTTTTTCGTTCATTTTGTATTTACTTTGTTTACGATTCTTTCATATACCTTATAGGTGTAGTTGAATTCATTTTTTTCGTCTGCTTCGCGAGGATCGCTGCTGACTTCTCTCCAGTCTCCTGCTACAATATCAGGAAAGTAAACGACTTCATCATCCGCAGTAAAGTTTACTTCTGTGTCTACCTCTGTAATATATAATCGGTCTAAGTATTTCCAAGCCAATTTGTAGATTTCCGTACCTCCAATAATAAAACATTCTTCTTCTTTATTATCATATGCAAAGCTTAAGGCTTCTTCCAGACTGTGGTATACTAGACATCCTGAAGCAATAAAATATGGATTGCGCGTAAGGATAATATTGGTTCTCTTAGGAAGGGGTTTTCCGATAGAATCGAAGCATTTTCTACCCATGACAATATGATGCTCTATAGTTTTGCGTTTAAAATATCGAAAGTCAGCGGGCAGATACCAAGGGATACCATTGTTGACACCGATGACTTTATTTTTATCCATAGCTACTATGGCTGAAACGAGCATAAGTTTAATTTTTTGTAGTCTAAAGGGCATCTCTATCAACCTTATTCATTGGCTAAAAGCAAAATTCTCAAGGATTTTTTTCAAATTTAATTACTGATTTACTTCGTTATCCTTCAGTCATTTAGCTAAGGCTAAATTCCCTGTCCGATTGATTCATCCAGGCGGGCCTGTCCGACTTTGTCATCCAGGCGGGCTTCAGTCTTGCCTTGTCTATCAGTATTAAATTTGATTTTATCTCAATTCAAAGGTTAATAGAGGCGCTCTAAATGTTTTCGCTAAATTAAGGATTAAATAGACTTGTACTCAGAACAAGTCAAATTTTTCTATTTTTTGCGAGAGAGGTAGAAGCGATACGATGTGCTGACTAGACGGTATGAATGAATGTCTGAGGACGGATGCGGCAGCATACTAGTCAGGCATATCATGAATGCGTCTAGACTGTGCAGCGTACAAGCGGATGACTCGGTCCCGATGTCTAGCTTGAGGGGGAGCCGTATCGGGACTCGCCCACACCTACATCCACCTACATCATTTATTATAATGTCTTTGGGATGAGATTAGAGCGGAGGATGTAGTCTTCCATATATTGACGGTTGGCAGTTCGGATTTGTTCTTTGAGGTACTTCTCTATCATCAGGCTCGCGATCGGGGCGGCAAAAGCACCACCGTCTCCAGCGTTTTCGACGTACACTGCGATTGCAATTTGTGGATTTTCGCGCGGGGCGAATGCGAAGAAAATAGAGTGATCCTTACCATGAGGATTTTGAGCGGTTCCAGTCTTACCACAGATCGGAATGTCGGTAATGTGACTCCAGTTCGCTGTACCCTCTACAGTCACTTTGGCCATACCTTGTATCACTTTTTCGAAATGGATAGAATCTATGGATACCTTTTTGGGAGTGGTATACTTGTCGTCAATAGGGGTGTCGTCATTCAGATATTCTTTGACCAAGTGAGGGGTATAATAGGACCCTCGATTGGCGATAATGGCAGCGAGATTGGCCATCTGTAGGGTAGTAAGCTGGATCTCTCCCTGGCCTATCCCTACTGAAACGATCGTAGGGGAACGCCACTTACGCCCGCGATAAATCTTGTCGTAGTATTTTGTAGTCGGAATGTTTCCTCCTTTTTCAGGTTGAAAATCAATATCTAGCGTACGGCCTAATCCAAACTCATACAAATAGGAGTTGAATAAATCTAGGCCTCGATTGGGATTGTGGTAGCCTTCTTTATCTATAATCGATTTGAAGGTTTCACAGAAGTAAGAGTTGCAAGAGTACTGTATGGCTTTACCCATATTGTACGCACTCGGATGATCGTGGCACCCCAGAAAGCGATCTACATTCCAGTAGGCTCCAGAGCAGGGCACAAATCTATTGAAGTCCCACACCTTTTCTTGCATAGCGATCAGTCCTACGATAGGTTTGAATAGGGAGCCCGGTGGGTACTCCGCTGATACTGCTCGGTTGAAAAAAGGATTGAGCGGATCATCTAAAAGTTTTTTGAAGAGTTCTCCCCGTTCTCTACTTATACTCAATTTATTGGGATCGTAAGTGGGCGCGCTTATCATGGTTAGGATTTCTCCTGATGAGGGTTCGATAGCTACAATACTTCCTAATTTATTGACCATTAATTGTTCACCATACTTTTGTAGTTTGGTGTCAATAGATATTTTTAAGTCTTTTCCGGAGATGGCATTTTGATTGAGACTGCCGTCTTTGTAATCACCAACGATACGACCTACGTTATCTTTTAGTTGATACTTAAGTCCCTTTTTACCACGTATCTCTTCCTCATAAAAAGCCTCTAGTCCATCTTTCCCAATATAGTCTCCTGGAGAATAAATGTTGTTGTTTTCTATTTGACTAGGGTTTACTTCACTAATATATCCGAGAGTATGCGAGGCAATGGAATCTCTGTATCCACGGATATTCCTTTTCTGCACATAGAAGCCTGGGAATTCGTGTAGACTTTCTTGTAGGCGGCCATAGGACTCGGCTGATAGTCTTCGTATAAATGAAAAGGGTACGTTTTTTGAGTATCGGCGGCCCCATTTTTTATTGAGTCTCTTATCAAATTCTTCTTTATTAATATCCAAGATGTCGCAAAAGGCGAGGGTATCCATTTTGGGGTCTATCAGTTTGTAAGTGGCCATCAGCTCATAAATAGGCTGATTGTATGTCATGAGTACCTCGTTGCGATCATAGACCAAGCCTCTGGATGGGTAAAGTACAAATTTGTTTATGGCTGCAGTCTGAGCTTTATCTCTATAGCTGTTATCTACCAATTGGATTTGTGCGGTCTTTGCCAATAGGATAGCAGCTCCTACAAGAAATAGGATACGAATGATATATTGTCTATTTGTATTGGCGGTGGACAAAGTTTATTTTGGATTGAAAATGAACTGGTATAAGATAATCAAAAAATAAGAAACGATAAAGCTCCCGAATGTTTTTAACAAAATCTGCCCTATGTAGACAAAGGTAAATGCCTCTACAGAAAAGTAAAAGAATAGATGTGTAAAGAGTAAAATAGCGCTATAAGATGCAAACCATACAAAGCCATAATGCGACATGGTAGGGCTATGCAAAATATCATATTCTCCTTGTGATTTGGTAAGGTTGAGGACAGCGGGTCTAATGAATGCCGTAAATACGCATGCACTGGCATGCACTCCAGGAGAATTATAGAAAAAGTCTAGACTGATACCAAACAAAAATCCTAGCAGGATGATTAGGTTCTTGGAAAATCTGAAAGGTAAAATTAAAATAAAAATAGGGTAGACTAAAGCATGGAAATATATGCCATACTCCCAAGCTGGTGATATCTGCTTGAAGACGGCTACTTGTAAGAATAGAAGTAGTATAAAGCGTAGTATAGTTTTTGAAATGCCGCTATTCATTTTTAGTTGCGTCTTCTATTTCTTTTTGTTCTCTTGCTAATAAATTATCGACAACATAGACATTTTGTAAGTTACTAATGTCATTATTTAGTTTGACCTTGATGGCGTAAGAGTCACTTCCCTCTTCTAGCCAAAAGGTATCAATGATTCCAAGTGTGATGTCCGCAGGAAATTTTGTAGAGTATCCACTCGTCACAATCGTGTCTCCAATAGCTACGGTAGCGTGTCTAGAGATATCTTTCAAGTCTAGGATGTTTGGGTCATTGCCCGTCCACTGTATAGAACCAAAAAAACCTTTACTTTTTACGGCGGCACTAATTTTTACTTCACGATGTAAAATAGAAAGTACGATTGAGAATTTCTTACTGACCTCTTTGATTATTCCCACGATACCATTTGCGTCAATTACGCCCATACGGCGTTTTATCCCTGAGTTGTAGCCTTTGTTTAAGGTGATTTTATTGTTGTTAAGATTAATAGAGTTGTTTATCACCTTTGCGGCGACATAGCTATATTGGAGCATGCTGTCTTGGTCGACAATGGAGTCTCTTCTTGCCAACTCCTGCACTTCAGTATTGTATAGGAGCTTTCTTAGTCTCGCATTTTCTAAGGCTAGACTATCATTGGTGGCACTGAGCTGAAAATATTGTTTGAAGTTGTTTACACCGCTGTAGATATTCCCAGAAAGTATATTAGCAGAATTTACGAAAATTTCGTTTTGTGAGGAATTATACTTCGCTACCAGACCTAGGCACAAAAGCTCTAGAGTGATGAAGAGAAAAATATTGCCATACTTGACAAAAAGCAATATTAGATTTCGCATATATTAGGGGTATTACACGCTGTTCCTATCAATCAGAAACGAGAATCTGTCTGTATTTTTTAGTGCTATACCTGTACCTCTAACGACTGCCTTTAGCGGGTCTTCGGCTACATGTACTTTTAACTTAGTTTTAGAAGCAATCCTTTTGTCTAGACCTCTGAGCAAGGCTCCACCACCAGTGAGGTAAAGACCTGTCTTGTATATATCCGATGCCAATTCTGGTGGAGTCATTTCCAGTGCTTTGAGAATGGCCTCTTCTATTTTAGAAATAGATTTGTCGAGTGCTTCAGCTATTTCTTTGTAGTTGATTACAATCTGCATTGGGATACCAGTCATTAAGTCTCGACCGTTTACAGCATAGTCTTCAGGCGGGCTATCGAGATCGACCAAGGCAGATCCGACATTGATTTTTATTTGCTCTGCCGTACGTTCACCGATCAAAATATTGTGCTGTCTTTTCATGTAGTCCATGATGTCTTCGGTAAACTCGTCTCCTGCAGTTCTGATAGATTGATCGCACACTATACCTGAGAGTGCAATAACGGCGATCTCTGTAGTACCTCCTCCTATGTCAATCACCATATTGCCGATTGGCTCTTCCACATCTAATCCAATACCTAAAGCAGCCGCCATAGGTTCGTAGATCAAATAAGTTTCTTTGGAATCAACGTGGTCTGCAGATTCGAAAACTGCTCTTTTCTCAACTTCGGTAATACCAGATGGAATGCAGATCACCATTTTCATGTGGGTGAAGAATTTCTTCTTACTGCCTATCATTTTTATCATTCCCTCTATCATGCTCTCTGCGGCGGTAAAGTCGGCGATTACCCCATCTTTGAGAGGACGTACGGTTTTGATGTTCTCATGGGTTTTCTCATGCATTTGCATGGCTTTGATACCCACGGCTATTGTTTCGCCTGTACGTCTATTAATAGCAACAATAGAAGGCTCATCTATTACAATCTTGCCATCTTCGATGATAAGGGTGTTAGCAGTGCCCAAATCAATTGCCACCTCTTGGGTAAAAAAGTTAAATAATTTCATTTATCGAATAAAGTAAGCGCCATAAAAACCTAAAAGTCGAAGATCATCAACTAGAAGCACAAAAGAAGCTAAAATTTTGGACAATTCATTAAGAATTAAAATATATATATCTGTCTAATTATTAACTCCTCCTGAAACAACCTCCCACATACTTTCTCGGTTTAAGTATTTGACTGCTAAAGTACGTAATTCTTCAGCTTCAATCGTCTGAATTTTGTAGATTAAATGATTAAAACTGCTAAAAGGAAGCTTGTTGATAAGGAAAGCTTTAACGACTTCAGAAGAATTCATAGGGCCGTCAATCATTGTCAATAAGTTACCCATCAGATAGTTTTTTACCATCTCTAACTCTATATCATCAACAAGATCTATTTTTAAACGTTCCATCTCGCTATAGATTTCTTCAATTGTTTTATCGGCATATCTATTGTCTACTTCTGTGCCCACATAAAAGTACCCATCATATAGCATTGTATCCAGCGAAGAGAAAATATTATAAGTGTATCCTTTTTCCTCTCTGATGTTCATCATCAGTCGACTCCCAAAGTATCCTCCTAAGATAGTATTGAGTAGGTACAAGCCATTATAATCCTCATGTGCACGATTTACAAGGCGCCTTCCAATGCGAATGGAGGTCTGTACGGCCCCTGAGACATAGTCGTCTATTCGTTTTGGTGCTTGTGTCTCTAGGCTTAAAGTTGGTTGTGCCGATTCTCCGCGGTTAAGAGTAGTACTAAACTTTTGATCTATCAATTGTATCATCTCTGCACTCACTTTACCACTTGCCATCAAGGTACAATTATCAGCGTTGTATAGTCTGCTGAAGTGATCAACTAGGTCAGCTCTCTTAATGTTGTTGATGAGGTCTGGAGAGCTATTGTATCCGTAGGGGTGATCGGAACCAAAAATAGATTCAGTCACCTGTCGATAGGCTCGAATATCACATTTAGAATTATTGAATTTTAGCTTCTGAATGGTATTTTGCTGAAATAAATGGAGCTCTTCTTGATTAAAAATAGGCTCAGTCAAGATTTCACAAACTAGGTCAAGCATCTTAGGGAAGTGCTTTCCGAGACTGTATAAAATCAGACTAGAGGTATCCAGGTCTACTGGGCTGGCAAGTGTAGTGCCATGAAAATCTAGAATTTCTGCAATTTCATGTGCGGAGTGCTTTTTGGTGCCTTCCAAAAGCAATTTGGAGGTTGCTCTGGCGACCAGCTTCTTGTTTTCATAAGGTCTTCCAGCATTAAAAAATATGTCGAGCTTTATAATGTCTTGAACACCAGTATCTAAGACCCACAAAGGAATGCCATTCGAGAGTGTATAGCGCGCTGGTTGAGGAAAATCTATCTTTTCTATTTTAGATATGGGAGGAGCTTGAGTTCTGTCTGGCATGTTTTTAACAATATGTTGCCCTTTTTTGGTAACTATTTGTGAATTGCACTAGTATTTAGATAGCAAAGGCATGCAAAAATGCTATTTTTGTATCTAAATACTTAATTTAAAACCTATGACTTTTAGCGTTTCTTCAACAGAATTACTTAAAAAATTGCAATTGGCCTCTGGGGCCATTTCAAATAACGTGGTGATGCCTATTTTAGAGGATTATCACTTCACCCTTGCGGGGAATACGCTGATCATAAAAGCTTCAGATTTAGAGACTACAATTATCACGGAAGTAGAGGTGAATGGCTCAGAAGAAGGAGAGATTGCTGTACCAGCAAAGATATTGACGGAGACACTCAAGTCTCTACCTCAACAGCCAATAACTTTCAGAGCAGATATGGATAATTATGGCATTGAGATTACCTCTTCAACTGGTAAATACAAAATGGCAGGCGAAGATGCCAGTGATTTTCCAAATACTCCAGAACCAAATGAGACAGACGAAATTACCGTTCCAGCCAAGTCAATTGTGAATGGTATAGCGAAAACCTTGTTCGCGACCAGCAATGATGAATTGCGACCAGCGATGTCAGGGGTTTTATTTCAAATCGACTTTGACAAAATCACCATGGTGGCGACGGATGCGCATAAGTTGGTCAAGTACACTTATACGGATGTAAAGAGTGAAATGGTGACCCAATTTATTGTACCGAAAAAAGTACTCTCGCAGTTGAAAAATAGTTTGTCCGCTAATGACGAACTCAAAATTTCTTTCAATAAGTCGAACGCCTTCTTTGTAAGCAAGGACGTGCAGATGATTTGCCGTCTGATAGATAGTCGGTACCCTGATTATAATGCTGTAATCCCAGTAGGGAATCCAAATAGAATGGTGGTCAATAGAGGCGACTTGCATAGTAGTTTGAAGCGTATTGCGTTTTACGCTAATCAAACGACTAATCAAGTTACTTTCACCATTTCAGATGGTAGCTTGACCATCAATGCACAAGATAAAGACTTCTCTAACGAAGCAACCGAACAATTGTCTTGTACTTATGAAGGAGAGCCATTGCAAATCAGTTTTAATGCCAAGTTTCTAGCAGAGATGCTGAGCGTCTTGACGGTAGATGAGATCAGTATGGAAATGTCTACTCCAAACAGAGCAGGTATCCTAAAGCCAGGAGAAGTATCAGATAATGAAGAAATTCTAATGCTCGTAATGCCTGTGATGCTAAGTGTAAGCGCGTGAGAAAACTAGCATCTATATTTATACTAAGTCTCTTTATTGTAGCCTGTGCTCCTGAACCGAGTGAGAAGAAGATTAACACTCCTATGGGTGTGGCTCGGACCTGGTTGGAGAACTACTATTATCACAACGACTATGAACTGGCGAAACGCTATAGTACTATGCAGACCTCAGCAATGATTGATACGATTAAGACTATGATTTTTCCTGACCAAGATGAAGAAAAGCTAAAGTTTGAAGTCAAGAACATCCGATGTAAACAAACAAAAGGAGCTAAGGAGGCAGTTTGCACATGCAAGTACTTAGAAGGTCAAGAAGAATTTTCAGAGGAGTTACATCTGCTGCAAGTAAACGGCCAATGGCTAGTAGATGCTAAATTTGCCGATGACGAAGATTTACTACTAGATGAAGATATAGAAAAAATGACCCAAGATTTTGAAAAATCTCTGGACAAGTTATTAGATCAGTAAGGTTATAAAATGAAAGTTGGATTATTTTTTGGGTCATTCAATCCCATTCACATTGGTCATTTAATCATCGCCAACTTTATGGCTACTCAAACAGACTTGAATGAAGTCTGGATTGTGGTCACTCCTCAAAACCCATTGAAGCAAAGAAGTACCTTGGCCAATGATTATGATCGACTGCATCTCGTAACAATAGCTATAGAAGGCAATCCCAAGCTGAGAGCTTCTAAAATAGAATTTGAATTGCCCAAACCCTCTTACACTATCGATACCTTGACTTATCTAGATGAGAAGCATCCTGATAAGGATTTTGTGCTCATCATGGGTTCGGATAATATAGGCAGCCTTCATAAGTGGAAAAACTATGAGAAAATTCTATCTGACTATAGCATCTATGTATACCGTAGACCTGAATACAAAGAAGGGGAATTGGCCAAGCATCCATCCGTAAAGATATTTGAAGCACCACTGATGAACATATCTGCAAGCTATGTGAGGGCATGTATCAAGGATAGATTGAGCATACAATACTTAGTAAGTCCAGAGGTGTATAATTATCTTGATGCAAGCACCATGTATAGGTGATTTGTAATAAGGGTAAATCAAGTTGTCGTTCCTACAAATGCCCCATAAAAAAGGGCAATTTAACGTTTGGACTACAATATTTACGCTGTATACTCCGTCTAAAAAGATAAGAAATATCTAAATGAAACAAACGCTACTTTACTCTATTGTTATCTTCCTTTCTAGTATTAGCTTTAGTGAGATTATTGCTCAAGATGACTTGGCAATCGGTCAATGGAAAGCTCATCTGC
The DNA here is from genome assembly GCA_937923345.1 of uncultured Saprospiraceae bacterium. Taxonomy (GTDB): domain Bacteria; phylum Bacteroidota; class Bacteroidia; order Chitinophagales; family Saprospiraceae; genus JALZVN01. Next base: position 8,790 of record CAKZVJ010000120.1, on the reverse strand, counting down.
CATATACAAGATTTTTTGACATTGCACAAAATGACGAATTTTTGTTTTTTGCCACAGAATGGTCTTTGCTCGTTTTAGATAAGGATGAAAATACCATTCGATTTGCTAGTAAGGTAGATGGTCTCAGTGAGACAGGTATCGGTGTCATCGGAACAAATAAGGAAACAGGCCTACTGGTCATTACATATTCTAATTCTGTTTTTGATTTAGTGACGCCTGATAGAATAATCGGATTTTCTGACTTGAGTAGAGATGGGAATTTTAATGATAGATCCATTAATAATATCACTTTTGATGGGAGCCAATTCCTTTATTTTGCCACTGGTTTTGGGGTGACAAAATTTGATTTAGAAAGAGAAGAATTTGTATTCACGGTAGATATGGGACTTTCTGTTTCTGATGTGGCCATATTTGGGGATAATATATATGCAGCTACTGAAGACGGTATATTCTTTATTGATAAATCTGAGAGCACGAACCAGCAAGCCTTTGGGGATTGGCAGACCTTAGGAGTGGCGCAAGGATTACCAGCGAGTTATTTTACCAGCTTTTTGGAAACAAAAGATGATCATTTGTATCTAGATGTGAATGACAGCTTTATGCAATTTGATGGGACGACAGCCACAGAGTTGAGGCCCGCGGAGGATAATTTCACAATAAATTTTATAACTGCAGATAATCAAAAGGTAATCCTAGGACTAAGATGTGGTGAAGATAATTGTGGGGGGAAATTTGCTAGCTATGATCCTAATACAGAAGAATTAATAGAGTTGAATAGTTCATGTGTCGACCGTCCAGCATTTGCTGTCGAAGATGAGCAAGGGAATATTTGGTCTTCAGATAGATTTACAAGAATAAGAAAAACAAATGGCCTAGGAGACAACTGCGAACGCATGGACTTTAACGCTCCCTTCAGTCATAATGTGAGTGAAATCGGAGTAGCCAATGGAGATGTGTATATAGCTAGTGGCGGTCTCTTGGATAATGACAACAATGCGCTGAGAGCGGAAGGTGTTTTTGTGCTTAAGGACAATGAATGGAGCCAGATAGATAGAAACTCTACCCCTATACTAGCGGAGCAAGAAGCAGATGTAGATCTGTATAGAGTACTCGGTCATCCAGCAAATGAGAAAGTATATATCGGTACCTATTTTGGTGGGCTTGTAGAGATAGATGGCGAAGATATAACCATATACAATGAGGAGAACTCTTCGTTGCAACTTGCACAGGGAGATCCTAGAGAACGGGTAGCAGGCATGGCATTCGATGAAAATAATAATTTGTGGTTGACTAATAACAGTGCAGAAAGACCATTTAGTGTTTTTACCAACGAAGGGGAATGGTTTAGTTTTGACTCACCAGTTACAAATATCAATCAGTTGGCTATCGATCGGGTAGGCTATAAGTGGGCTGTCGTAAATGGCACAAGTCAAGGCTTGGTGGTGTTTGATGATAATGGCACCTTTGGAGATACTAGTGATGATCGGACAAGAGTGTTGACTACAAACAACTCGAACTTGCCCGACAATCAAGTGCTATCTATAGAAGCAGATAAAGATGGCGATATATGGGTTGGGACTATCGATGGTGTTTTAGTTTTTGAATGTGGACAGTCTGCTTTTGATACTGATATTTGCAGTGGTAACAGAAGGGTAGTAGAAGAAAATGTGGTAGATGATGAAACAGAAAACCTACTAAAAGGAGAGCGTATAAATGCTATCGGTGTAGATGGTGGCAATCGAAAATGGTTTGGTACCTCTAATGGTGTCTTTGTACAAGATGCAAGTGGGACTGGGAATGTCGCATTTTTTGATGAAAGCAATAGCCCTTTGTTGGATAACAATATAATTGATATCGCCTTTGATGATGAATCAGGTGAGGTCTTTATAGGAACCCAAAAAGGAGTCATATCTATCAGAGGAGAAGCGATAGCGGGTGGTCCACTTAACAGTTCCGAGATTTATGCATTCCCAAATCCAGTGCAGCCAGATTATAATGGACCCATCGCCATCAAAGGCTTGGCCGATAATGCAAATGTAAAGATTACAGATTTGAGTGGGGCGCTAATATTTGAAGGGCGATCTCTAGGAGGACAGGCTATCTGGGACGGAAGAGACTATAACGGAAGAAAAGCGGCTACGGGAGTATATCTAGTATTTAGTACCGCAGATAATACCTTTAACCCCAGCGCTGCAGTTACCAAAATACTATTCATCAATTGATGAGGCAGGGTTTATCTTTTGCCAACTATCATTTCTCAGTTGTAATTAATTACTTTTTCTTTTTTGGACAAAGAATAGTAGAGATACGATCCCGATCTTTTCATCGGGTGAGTAGACTAGTGCTGCCTTTTTCTGGCAGTGCTAGGCCGTAGCGAAGCGAAGTCTCGAATAGTCTGGTCCTGATGTGTCCCGATGGGGGCGGATAGGGTGCGAAAAGATCGGGGCAAATCGGGATGGCCCATAATCCTAATCGTAAAACTAACAGAAATCTACAAGTGTCTACTTAGGGACGGTCTCCATCAAAGAGAGATAATATGCCTCGTACTTGGGGAGTATCTGTTGGAGGTCAAACTTTTCAGCTTGCTCAAATGCGCGTTTTCTGAACGTTTGGTGCATATCTGCATCTTGCAATATCTTGATCGCGAAATCAGCCATGGTGTCTACGTCGCCCACTTTAGCCAAAAAGCCAGTTTGGTTGTGGATGTTTAGCTCTGGGATACCGCCCGTGTTAGAAGAAATCACCGGCACTTCGCAAGCCATAGCTTCCAAAGCGGCGAGTCCAAAACTTTCGCTTTCAGAAGGCATCACAAATAAATCTGACACGGCTAGTAGCTCCTCTATCGCATCTTGCTTACCGAGGAATCGAACGTGACTGCAGATCTTATGCTCTCTGCACAGCAACTCGCAACTTTGTCTCTCAGGGCCGTCTCCGATCATGAGTAATTTGGAGGGAATTTTTTGAAGCACTTTGTTGAAAACATGAATCACATCCTGTACTCGTTTTACCTTTCTGAAGTTGGAAACGTGGGACAATACTTTTTCACCATCAGGAGCGATGGCTTTTTTGAAGTGGTCCTTATTGGTCTTTTTGAATCTCGATAAGTCAATAAAATTGTGAATTACTTCTATCTCTTTATTGATCTTGAAAGAGTGGAGAGTATCCTCTTTGAGAGAGTGGGATACGGCCGTCACTCCATCAGAATTATTTATAGAAAACTCTACTACGGGGGCAAAAGCTGGGTGGTTGCCCACCAGAGTTATATCGGTACCATGTAAGGTCGTTACCACTGGTATCTCTATGTCTTGAGACTTGAGAATCTGCTTAGCCATATACGCTACTGCAGCATGTGGGATCGCATAATGTACATGGAGGATATCTAGTTTTTCATGCTTGACGACATCGACTAGCTTACTGGCCAGCGCGGTATCATAAGGGGCGTATTCAAACAAAGGGTAATCTTTGACGCCTACTTCATGATAGAAAACATTTTGCTGATAGGCATTGAGTCTAGTAGGCTGACGGTAGGTGATAAAATGAACCTTATGGCCTCTCAAGGCCATGCCCTTGCCTAATTCTGTAGCCACAACGCCACTACCTCCGTAGGTTGGATAGCATACAATCCCTATATTCATCTAACTCGATTTTTTTTTACGATCACTAAACACCTTGACAATGGCAAGGGTTAAAAGTGATTTTAATTGTTTACTACAAATCGCTCGGTGATTTGGCCCTGCTCAGACTGTATTTGCATAAAGTACAAGCCAGCGCTAAAATCAACCAAAGATATGGGGAGTCTATGTTGTTCTGCAGATGGCAAAGCACTGGACCACATTTGCTGGCCTACTGCATTGTATATCACTACATCCAATGTCTGTGCTTGCTCAAGTGCCAAGTCAAGGGTGATGATGTCTTGAGCAGGATTGGGATATAGATTGATGTCCACTAGGTCCGCAAAATTGTCCGTAGCCACGATACCGACATTGAATGTCTCGGTAGCAAAACAACCAAAGGCATCAGTGACGGTCACAGAATATACATCTGTGGCAAGGCCAGTAATCGTACTGCTAGTGCCCATCGTGACGTCTGTACTATTGGACCATTCAAATGTATAGGGGGCAATACCGCCTATGGGGCTAACGGTAATACTACCGTCTTGCTCAAACTCTACAGATTCAAAAGTGACAATGTTATTTATGGTAATGGCATCTGGAACACAGTTGTATACATTGATGTCATCCAATACAATTCTAAATGAAGTACCTCCACGTAGAGCGGTAAAGCGGAAGTTTACCAAATTTCCGATGAAGCCATCGAGTGGGATGTTTACCTCAGTTAGTGTCTGCGCCAAATTGGGGTTTGCATCGACCATATCGATAACATCTAGGGTGAGATAATTCTCTCCGCAATCTGTCGATATTTCTACGAGCAGTTGGTCTCCCGCTACGAGATCAGAAGGGGCGCCAGCAGGATCCGCCGCCGCAAAAGCGTAGCTAAAAGATAAAGAGTCCATGGCTGCGATTCTACCGTACCGAGCCGTCGTTAATTCAAATCTACTGTTCAATGGATCTAAGATGCTCGACACGGTTTCACTACCATTGAAAGTGAAGAATGGATCCACTTCATCTGATGACCAACGGTCTGGCAAAGTAGTGTCTTCAAAACCTTCAAAAAAGGGAAGTAAAAAAGTATGTGTAAAAGTGGTAGTAAAACTATCATTGCTCGAATCGCTATCTCCGTCCAGTCCTGTTCTGACATTGATGGTGTATTCTCCAGGTTCAGATACATCTATCAGTTCCTCAAATGGAAAGGCAATGCAAGAATCCTTGGCAATAACGCCCGTGAACAATCCATCGGTAGGCATCTGTACGTTACCTCCTATCACCTCTAGATTATAAGTCAAGGTAAAGTCAAAAGGAATCAAAGTTTGTGGTGCTGCGCCAAAATTTTTCAAGATGAGAAATAAGGTGTCTTCAGCTAGGAAGTCGCACTTGTTACCAAAGGCGGGAGCAAATACTCCAGAGACGCCAACATCTTTTGTAAAAATCGTATTGATCTGGTTTACCCCAGATACAATGCTGGTATCACCACCTAGGCAAATAAGGGAAATCTGATAATCATAACAGGTGTTTTCTCTTAGACCCAATAAGGTTGCTTCTGAAATGCTTGATTGTGCTAGTAACAGAGAATCAGGATTGTTTAAAAAACCGCAGGGTGCATATTCTATTTGATATATACCCAAGGAGTCAGAAGAGCCCCAGTCAATGACGACACTCGTATCGAAGGAATCTACATTCATTTGAGAACCTAGTACAATAGCTGGGCAAATAGGGCAAGAAGCAAAATCATTAAATCGCACCCCTTGCAATGGGTCTTCTTCATCAGAGACGACCTGGCCATCAGAATCTATAAGTTGGAAACTATTTTCAGCATTGTTAGGACCCGTCTGATAGCGGATACTGATGCTATCGCCTTCAGTCAATGCAATAGAGAATGTATCTGTACTTCCCGTTAGGGTAAATAATTGAGGCGTAGTTTCTATGAAAAAGGTGATCCCAGCTCCCTGCCAACCATCACCACCAGCATCGTTGAGGATGAGTTGGTATTCGCAGTTGTTTTGAGCTTGTAGACTTATCGTGGCTAACAAGAAGCCAATGAAAAAAGATATATATCGGTGCATAGCTTAAGTTTGATGAACTGTATCAAAAATAGCCTAAATATACCAATTTAATTATCGTCCAATAGCCAAACCTGAATAATGAGAAAAATTAAGAAAAATGCCCTTTTGTCGCGCTTCAATTTTGAAACTAAAGTTGCCAAAAAGTATTTTTGCAAAATTATTGAATCGAAAAAGCGTAAAATATCGGCAAAAGTGTCTTTTGAGGCATTTTGTCTGTTGATTTTCAGACAATTGTGCATAGAATGATTTTTGCAATGAACAATAAACATGGTACCATGTTAGTCCCCTTGAATGACATGGCACTATGTTAGTCCCATTAAATATCAAACACAAAGGAATTTGACTCTTTATTCAATAAGCGATTTAGAAAAGCTTTCTGGTATCAAGGCGCATACCATTAGGATCTGGGAACAACGGTATTCCATACTCCAACCTAAGCGTACGTCTACGAATATCCGTTTCTATGAAGAGCAAGATTTGAAAACGCTACTCAATATAGCATTCCTTAAGAAAAATGGCTACAAAATTTCCAAAATCGCAAAAATGAGCGATCAGGATTTTCAGCAAGCTATCACGGAAGTCTCTGGACCAGGAATTTCTCAAAACGTTCAGTTAGATGCCCTGACACTTTCTATGATGGAGATGGACGAAGTGCGATTCAACGATATCATTAGCGAGAATATCAGGAAAGTAGGTTTTGAAAAAACCATGCTCGGAGTGATTTACCCCTTTCTCGAAAAGATGTCAATGCTATGGCTTACGGGGTCCGTAACCCATGCACAAGAAAGTTTCATCACCATATTGATACGGCAAAAGCTATTGACAGCAATTGATAATATAGAAGTCAACAAAAAGAAATCTGCCCAAAAGTTTGTGCTCTATCTCCCAAAGGGGGAAAATCAAGAATTGAGTTTACAGCTCATGCATTTTCTGCTCAAGGTGCGAAATTTCTATGTTGTATATCTAGGTGCAGATATGACAGTTTCTGATGTGGCAGATGCCGTACACATCATCAAGCCGGACTACGTGTTCACCATGATCACAGAAACGTATGTAGGCGAATCCATCATCAACTACGTTAGCCGTATGAAAAAACAATTTCCTGATACGCATCTTCTGCTTTCTGGCTACCAAGTCGTGGCGCAGAATTTACCCAATTCGGATGTGGTCACAGTGCTGAGATCCTTGGGAGAGACGATAGAGTATATAGACAAACTCTAATTTTCTCCTTTCTTCTTTTTTTAAGTATCTTTATTTAATGGAGGCCGCCAAAGCACCTCTCAAATATCGCATCAATGCCAAGGATACTACTTATACTTTTCGTTTTCACTCTATCGACGATTCACTTGTCGGCGCAGATGGATGATACCTGTAGCAAATTGGGTGTTTGGCTGTGGAGATTTGAGCAGACCGGGCAGCCATCTCATGACAATCTAGCACGCACGATTAGCTCCATGGGTGGCAAGCGTATTTATGTCAAGGTAGCGGATGGAAGTTATAATCCTACCAGCTGGACTACGATCGCAGATCAAGACTTGGTCGCTGCCTACGAAAAAGAAAAGGTAGAGCCATGGGCTTGGTCATACAATTATCAAGGCAATGTAGAGGCACAAGCTAGAGCACTATACGAAGCGGCTAAGACGGGCTATCATGGATTTGTAGTGGACATTGAGATAGAATTTAATGGTGAAGATGAGACGCTGGAGGCCCTGATGCAAGCCTTTTATGCTGCACGAGAGCAGGCGATTGCCGATGGATATGCTAGCGCAGATTTTCCGTTTTATGTCACGACTTGGGGCAATCCGGCTACGCACAATTTTCGCATAGACATTATTGATGATTATGTAGATGGCTTTATGCCGCAGACCTACGTAGAGGAGTGGGCAGGCTCCCACCTATCGGCAGTAGAGGCCTGTATCCAAGAGGGCAACGCAGAGTATGCGAGTCTAGGCGCGACTAAGCCTTTGCACCATATCGTCAGCACTGCACAAGAGAAACTAAGTGCTGAAGAGATTACAGAATTTTTTAGGATAGCAGGACCAGAGACCTCACTTTGGCGTGTGCCAGGCGGGGGCGTGTCGACCTTGATTTGGGATCGGTGGAGAGATGTAGATTGGGATATCAATTTTTGCCAGCCCGTATCCGTCCGCACACCTGATTTGCCGAGTGTACGCATCTCACCGAACCCCGCCTCAGACTATGTTCGGATTGATATATCAGAACCGTCGATTCAGGGCCGGGTCGAAATTTACAATCAGCAGGGGAGTTTGGTTTTGGCACAGTCTTATGATACCACGCCCATAGACATTTCTACATTACCGTCCAGCATGTATCATTTGGTATTCATCCATGAGCAGGGATACGTGCATAGCCGCTTTGTAAAACTGTAGTCTATGATTTATATTTTTAGTCTATTGGCAGCCGGTACGGCCTTCGCAGTGTATCGCAATCTCAAGAATATTTTTGGCATCTACAATCATCTTTCGGATGCAGATATACACGCCTACCAGACGGGTCAGTTATCAGAAGATGACCGCAGGTATGTGACCAAGCATCTAGGGGTATGCGAGGCGTGTCAGCAAGCGATGATCAATCATGATCCAGATGAGCATGTAGTAGAGTCAGACTAGGAGTAGTTTGATTTGGGAGTGCCCGCTGATTGTTCGCTGAAAAAAGCGAACCCTCAGGGTCAGGCTCTTTCGGGGTACGCCGTTCGGCTTCCGTCCCGATTCCGCTGAGGCTTCATCGTGACCGACTCCTGTCGTCGTCGCCCTGTCGATCCTTCACTCGGGGGATTTGGATTTTATTATAATTACTTAGTTCGCAAAGAGTTCATCGAGATAGGCTGATCTGAGTTCGTTATCCTCTAAGGAAATTTCGCAGCCAGAAAGACCACTATTCATAATACTGAGACAGACACCATCACTTTCTTCATCAAGATGCTCTCTATTAAGTACGCAGTGACCCAATTCGTGAAAGACAATCAATTCTCTGAAGGATGGAGAAGCGACGGCCCAGGCCTCTTGATCCACGGCTACTCTATTGGGCGCTTCATCGGTCCTGACACAGACACCAAGTACCCCCATATTGCCGAGCTGCACTATATTGCC
>CAKZVJ010000119.1 GCA_937923345.1 uncultured Saprospiraceae bacterium | reverse complement strand
TTTTTAATATTATTGCTTTAAAAACGGGGTGATTCTCAGACTCAATTTGTCATGATTTTTAAAAGAAAATCACGCCAAATTGGTTCTTGCTACCCCAAATACCCAGGGTTTCCACCCTGGGCTATAATAAGGTCACCCCCTCTGGGGGTTCTTCTCTTACTTCTGAATAGCCCTTTATAGGGATATTCAGAAATACCATAATTTGTTGGGATCTAATTTTCCAATCTTTACCATCTCTAAATGGCTCCACCATTTTTATTAATTTTGCTTTAAAAACGAGGTAACTCTAATACTCAATTTGTCATTATTTTTAAAAGAAAATCACGCCGAATTGGTTCTTATCTCGCTATGTATACCCAAAGCATTGCCGGTGAGGCGAAGGATAATAATTCATGCCTACCTTATTCAATAAAAAAAATGCTTCAACTGATGTCGAAGCAGTTTTTTTTCATGTGTCTTTCTGAGCTAATTTATTTTACCACTTTAAATTCTTTCTTATCTGGTCCTACCCCCTTTATAGTTAAAGAGGTCCACTGACTCGGCAAAATCCCTTTCTTCTGAACAATGCCCTCGTCTGTGATATGTAGGCCTCCGAATCCAGCCAACACCACTTGTAACATCCCCCCTGCTCCAGTAGCAAAATAGGAATGGTTGAACATAGCGGTCTCTGATAGCGCCCCAAAAGGCTCTTGCTGATTGGGGACATAACTTTCTTTAAAGAGCCTAAAAGCGTTATCGGCGTCACCTTGTCTGGCATATAAAACCGCAAAAATAGACTTACCCATAGCTGGACCCTCTGGTGCTAATTTGGGTTCATAATATTTCAGATCCCTCAGAATATCCACTTGTTTAATTACTATGTCTAGTGGATAAGACAAGAGGTTCACATCTGCTTGCTTGATTATTTCTCCATTGTATATACTATTTTCTCTGGTAGTCCCATCCGGAAATTTATGAATCTTAATACCTGCTGCTACTTCTTGCCATTTTGGATTAGGTTGTAGTTCTAGTTCCTTAGCTGCTTTGATCGTGTACTGCAAGGCGGTAATGGCCGCTCCATTGGTAAACGCATTGTCGTCTATATTTTGTGCAAACTCATTGGCGCCCACCACATTCTTGACTGAAAAAGAGCCATCTGAATTTTTCACTACTCTGCTTACCCAAAAGTCCGCTACTTCCTTCATAACCTTATATCCAGTTTCTCTTAACCAAGTCTTGTCTTTGGATACTCGATAGTAATTCCAAAAGGCAATACCTATGTCTGCTGTAATGTGGTGCTCAAAAGGTCCGGTCAATGCAAATGGCGGAGTCGCTTCTTCTCCACTATCGTCGCTTTCCCACGGAAACATAGCCCCATCGTAGCCATAATTGATGGCTCTCTGTTTCGCAGGCGCAAGTCTATCTGATCGGTAATTAAGCAAGGACCGAGCGATATCTTGATTCAGCATCAGCAAGGGCGGGAACATCCAAATCTCTGTATCCCAAAAGATATGTCCATTGTATGGTACTTGCAGCGAGAGCCCCATCGGCGCTATGCTTAGATTGGAATCTCCCCTACCAAATGCGTATAAGTGATACAGCGCTAAGCGCACATCTTGTTGAGATTGCAAATCACCCTCAATAACAATATCACCCTCCCATAGCTCATGCCACAGGGTTCGGTGGCCACCTAGCAAAAATTCAGCGGAGCTCAATAAATTGTAGATTACTACTCTCTCTGACTCTGACTTAGGGTCGTAAAAATCCCTACTCGTACACTGCCCTGCAGTCCAAGCAAACTTAGAGGATTCGCTTGCCTTGAGTTTCTTTTCGAAGGACAAAGAATTTACATAAGGAGACAAAACTTGATGCCTTAGTTCTGGTCTTTGACTTTCTCTAGAAGAATTGATATCATGCCAGACAAAGGTGGCAGAAGTACTCACCTCATGCTTCCCAAAAGGACTCATCGCCTTGGATTGCAATATCGGCATCGTTGTTTCTACATCTTTTAGTACTTGAAAGGTTTGGCTAGGCTCCGAAAAGGCGCTTGGTGTAATGATTTTACCAGCCACCTTCATATCAATGTCTCGCAGCGCTTCTACTGAGATGTCTATATATCCTGCGTATTGGATATTCCGCAGAGCGTACAAGGTGCAAGTGATCTTTGCTTTATCCTTAAAATCAAAAGAGGTGGTAAAGGCCGCATCTTTCATATCCATATTTTGCTTCCAATTGGAGATGTTGTTCTCATTAATTTTTTCCCCATCGATATACATGTCTAGGTTTCCAAAATTCATCCCATGGAGTATCTGGCTAACTTTAAGCACCGGATCCACATCATAGACATTATTCAGCACTACATGCTGTATTTCTAGCGGTTTATCCGAGGTGAGCATTCCGATACGACCATTGGCAATGGCAATACCTGTATAGTCCGTCTTGTCTGTAACATTCATATGCCAAGCGTCATTTTGCGCCTGGAGATTCGCAAAGAAAAAGGACAGTAGCAGTCCAATTAAAATTGATTGTTGATACATATTTTGATTCTTATTTTAAACATGAAAGACATTCCATCTTCAAGCTATTACTACTCAGGTGACAATAGGTAACATGCCAGCTTTCAGATAGATGATAAAACCTTCACAAAATAATATTTTCAAGGATTTAATCCGCCTTTTTTCGGACTAGTGATGTGCAGAGGTGGCCGTTTTTTCACGGCCAGACTTGGGTATCTGCCGTCAGGACGATAGTCCACGACAGCAGATACCCAAGGCCGAGGCGAATGCCGAGCCACGAAACGTAACGACCGCAGAGCTAATAGCGGCCCTTTAGGCCGCTATTAGCTCTGCGGTAGGCCCCTCATAAAAGGTATCGAAAGAAAGGTTTTAGGTTTTAGCTATTAGGTTTTAGCGAAAAAAAATCCCTAAAAAGGAGATGGCTACATCAATACCAAATAATTGAAAACACGCATAAACGAATCAACAAATCCACAAAACAAGTTAGCTAAGCCACAGAACCAGCGCCTCAGCCTTGCAAGCACATCAAAACCAACATCCTCTCCCACCATCAGAATCCTGATTTATAGCGCATAAAAGGCCAAAAACTTGCTGTAGAAGCCTTACATTTATCGGGAGGTGAGTAGAATTGGCCCCTTCGGTATTTGATGAAAAAGAAGTACCTTTGCCCCTTCAATAAAGTAGCATGACAGAGCATAAAGAATCGCTAAATTTCATAGAAGAATTTATAGAGGAGGATATCCGAAATGGGAAGCATGATGGACGGGTGCATACGCGTTTTCCACCTGAGCCTAATGGGTACTTGCACATCGGCCACTGCAAAGCTATCTGGGTCAATTTTGGACTCGCTGCGAAATATGGTGGAGTGACGAATCTAAGATTTGATGATACCAATCCAACTACTGAGGAGACGGAATATGTGAATAGTATCAAGGAAGATATCGCATGGCTAGGATACTCCTGGGGCGATAGAGAATACTACACAAGTGACTACTTTCAGCAGCTATATGACTATGCTGTAGACTTGATCAACAAAGGACTGGCCTTCGTAGATGATAGCACAGCGGAGGAAATAGCAGAGCAAAAAGGCTACCCGACTAAACCAGGGGTAGATTCGCCATATAAAACAAGAAGCATCGAAGAAAACTTGAAGCTCTTCGAAGGCATGAAAAATGGGGACTACGAAGATGGTTCGCGCGTACTACGCGTCAAGGTAGATATGTCTGCTCCTAACATGCACATGCGTGATCCTGTTATTTATAGAATCAAGAAAGAAACGCATCACAGGACAGGCGACGACTGGTGCATTTATCCTATGTATGATTTTGCGCATGGGCAAAGTGATAGCATAGAAAAGATAACCCATTCGCTGTGTTCTCTAGAATTTATACATCATCGACCTTTGTATGATTGGTTTATCGAGAAACTAGAAATATTTCCTTCTCGCCAAATCGAATTTGCGCGGATGAATGTATCCTACATGATCACTAGCAAGCGTAAGTTACTTAAACTCGTAGAGGGAGGCTTAGTTGATGGATGGAATGATCCACGTATGCCTACTATCTCTGGATTGCGCCGCCGAGGGTATACCCCTTCTAGTATTCGAGATTTTTGTGCGGCAACTGGTTTAGCCAAAAGAGACAATGTGATCGAGGTAGAGCTACTAGAATCTATACTGCGTGCAGAACTCAACAAAACGACTCAGCGCGTACATGTAGTCCTAGATCCTGTATCCCTAGTCATCACTAACTATCCTGAGGGCAAAACAGAAATCATGACTGCCGTCATCAATCCAGAAGATGAGCATAGTCCTAGTCGGGAGATTCCATTTAGTAGACGTCTGTTTATCGAGCGTGAAGATTTTCAAGAGGTTGATCCTGGCAAGAAATACTATCGAATGGCGCCAGGCAAAAACGTACGCTTGAAGAATGGATATATTCTGAACTGTACTGGCTGTACCAAAGATGCGGATGGTAAGATTACTGAAATCCAAGCGACATACTATGAAGATAGTCGCAGCGGTAGTGATACTTCTGGTGTAAAAGCCAAGGGTACACTGCATTGGGTCAATCAAGAAACGGCCATCACTGCGGAGGTAAGATTGTACGATAGATTATTTACAGACCCTACGCCTACCTCGCATGAAGACAAAGATTTTATGGAGTTTTTCAATCCAGATAGCTTGAAGCTCGTCGAGAAGGCGTATTGCGAACCATATCTCGCGAATGCAAAGCAAGAAGATAAATTTCAGTTTATTCGTTTAGGCTATTTTACGCCAGACTACGATAGTACTTCAGAGCGTTTATTATTCAACAGAACGGTGAGCCTTAAAAGCTCTTGGAAAAAGAAGCAAAAGTAAAAATTGAATGTATAGCATATTCCTAAAAGAAATAAATACATTTTTCAGCTCGCTGATCGCATATATTGTCATCGGGGTATTTTTGGTGATATTAGGTTTAGTGATTTGGGTATTCCCAGATACTAGTTTGCTCAACTATGGCTATGCCACCCTAGATCAGCTCTTCGAGATAGCGCCATTGATATTCATATTTTTGATACCTGCGATCACGATGCGGTCCTTTGCAGAAGAGAATCAGAATGGTACTTTCGAGCTACTGTCTACCAAACCAATAACAGATTTTCAGATATTGTTTGGCAAATATTTGGCTTGTACCCTACTCCTAACTTTAGCTATTTTACCCACTGCATTTTACTATTATACGGTGTATCAATTGGCAAGCCCAGCAGGAGATCTAGATACAGGGGCCATCATGGGGTCCTACTTTGGCCTAGTCTTGTTGGGTCAAGCTTTTGTCGCGATAGGTATTTTTGCCAGTTCGCTGTCGCAAAACCAGATAGTAGCTTTTGTATTAGCTACCTTTCTTTGTTTTTTCGTGTACTATGGATTTGACTATTTGAGCCGCCTTCCCATTTTTGTTGGTAAGTCAGATGATTTGGTACAAATGTTAGGCATAGATTATCACTACAAATCTATCAGTCGTGGTGTGGTAGATACGCGAGATTTGATATACTTCTTTAGCTTGACAGGTATATTTTTATTGATGACACAGCTGGTGCTGAGCAAAAGAAAGTGGTAAATATGGGCAGCAATAAATTTAAATCGATTTATACATTCCTGGTCGCGCTAGCGATATTTATTCTGCTGAATATTGTAGGTAGTTATTTATATACCACTTTTGATCTTACTGAAGATAAGCGCTTTTCCATCACTGATCCTACTAAACAATTACTCAGCGAACTCGATGAAGATGTTACGATCAAAATATACCTTGCGGGTGAACTTCCTGCAGGGGTAAAACGATTGCAAAAATCAACGGTAGAATTGCTGGATGGATTCAGAAACTACTCTTCGCGCATCGATTACGTAGTGGAGAACCCACTAGGTGGTACCGTGGAAGAAGACAATGCTGCTAAAAAATTCTTAGAGGAGCAGTTCATTTTTCCCAATCAACTTATTGTAAAAGGAGCAGAAGAAAATAGAGAATTACTTTTTTATACCTATGCCAATCTCAGTTACAAGGGTCGGAACATTCCTGTCAATCTGGTAGCGAAGGAAGGAGGTAGTCTTACCGATTATGACATCAACAACTCTATCAATTTGCTTGAATACAAATTTGCAGATGCGATCAACAAGTTGTCTACAGGGATAAAACCAAATATTGCTTTCTCACGCGGTCATGGTGAGCTCAATGATATGCAAGTAGCCTCCTTTAGAAATGCCATGTCTTCGAGATACCGTGTAGGCTACTACAACCTGGACAGCACCACGCATATCTCGAATGATCTAGATATGCTTATTATTGCTAAGCCTACAAAAGCGTTTCCTATCAAGCACAAATTTCAGATAGACCAATATATCATGAATGGTGGAAAGGTCATGTGGCTGATTGACAAAATGGCGATTAACATAGATAGCATGTCGAGGCCTGATGTGTTTATCCCTACAGACTATCCACTAGATATCGACGACCTATTATTCAACTATGGTGCACGCATCCAGCCCAATTTATTTATGGATCTCCAGTGTACCCAGATTGAATTAGCGATAGATAATCAAGGAACACTAGACAAATTTGACTGGTTTTTCCACCCGGTCATCACACCACAGATAGACCATCCAATCGTAAAAAGCTTAGATGGAATAAACCTTTATTTTCCCAGCACAATGGATACTATCCGTACCAAGTCCTATGTCAAAAAAACGCCCCTGCTGATGAGTACGGAGTCCACCATCGTGAAGCGCTCTCCTATCGACATGAGCTTCAACATCCTGCGTGGCGTCCCGCCAAGTGATCGATGGAACAAGGGCAAACAAACGGTGGGATTACTCCTAGAGGGGACCTTTGATAGTGAATACGACGGTAGAGTGACCAGCGAGATGCAAAACATACTCCAAAGTATCAACCAGCCATACAGAGCTAAAAGTCCAGAAAATAAAATGATGGTGATCTCTGATGGAGACATCATCAAAAACCTGATTAATCCAAGAAATAATTCTCCGCTTCCGCTTGGTTTTAATAGATGGAGTGGCTATACTTTTGCCAATGAGAACTTCCTGATTAACAGCATAGAGTACATGCTCGACGATGCCAACTTATTCGAAGCGCGTGGAAAAGAGGTAAAACTAAGAAGACTTAATACCAAGAAGGCGACAGAGGAAAGAGGTTTTTGGCAAATTTTGAACATTCTCGTTCCATTATTTTTACTAGCTTTATTTGGAATCGGCTTCACTTTTGTTCGTCGAAGAAAATTTAATAAATAACCTATGAGATCCAATCTACTTTTACCTCTTTTGCTGCTCCTTTTACTAGGTGGCGCTGCTTATTATTTTTTATCAGATAAGACGGCTACAGAAACTGGCGACTGGGTGATGCATGTAGAAAACCCAGATGATATCTATCGTATTTTTATTGCAGAACGAGATGGTAGTACTGCAGACGTACGTCGTGGAGACAAATATTGGACGTACAATGATAAATACAACGCCAATCCTAACGTTGTGGCTAACGTCCTTGCAGCAGTCACCAAAATCAGAATGCAAAGCCGACCTGCCGCCGCAGCTATTCCTAATATGATTCAGACACTTGCGACACGAAGTACTAAGGTAGAATTGTATGACAAAAATGACAAGCTACTAAAATCATATTATGTCGGTGGTGTTACACCCAATGAGCTTGGAACTTTTATGATATTGGAGGGCTCGGACAATCCTTATATCATGGAGATTCCTTATGCGCACGTTAGTTTAAAGCAACGCTTTTTTACCGGGGACGAGAAGTGGAGAGACAAGACTCTGGTAGAATACAATCCAAAAGATATTTTGAGTGTCAGTGTAGAGTATCCCAAACGAAAAAACAAGTCTTTCAAATTGACCAGCAATAAAGGAAGTTGGAAAGTTGATCCGTTTTATCCCACGACGCGCAAGATTGAAAAGGAGGTCAATCAAGATCTTGTCGATAGTTATCTCATGGGATTCAAGAAGGTGGGCGCGGAGACTTTTGAAAGTCGTCCACGATTTATCAAGCGAGAGACGAATCAGAGAGAGTTTTGCATCCTGAAGATTGTGACGCGTGATGGCACGCAAGACGAGATCCACTTCTTCCCTATTCTGACCTATAAAGATGAGGACAAAACGCAGCCAGAACCCGTGGCCAGATACTTGACCATCAACAGCAAAAACGATCACTACTTGACCCAGCATTTGGTCTTCAAAGACTTATTTTGGGCCTACGAGTTCTTCTTTGAAGGATAGTAAATATTTGTTGATTTGGGCGCTCCCGCTGTCGGTCTAGATGTTGTAGAGGTGTAGATTTCTATAGGGTCTTATTGCAGTCCTCAAGTATATTTTCCAATGCAGACCTCCAGCGGTCGGGCCCCTCCGGGCTCGCTGATCCGCTCGGTCCCACTTCCGTACCTCCAGTGTGACGTAAACCCCTCCATACCCCTAGCGCAAAAGATTTTAAACTAGAGAAAGATGTTCAGAAGTATTTAAATTCGTTGAGGTTAAACCTTCCACACCCAATAATCTCTAAAGGATAACACCAATTTTAATATTATTTCTTTAAACACGGAGAGATTCTTTGACTCAATTTGTCATGATTTTTAAAAGAAAATCACACCAAATTGGTTCCTACTATGCTAATACCGAAGGTTGCCACCCTGGGCTTTAATAAGATCACCCTACCGAAGAAAATCGGCACAAGCTCTCCGGGGGTTCTTCTCTAACTTCTGTATATCCCTAGGGACTATCTACTATTTTAAGTGCAACTTGCTAAATTCTTGATAGATGAATAAAAAATCCTCAAATTGGCTTAAATTCACACTGTGAAAATAAAGTATAGCATACTCCTTTTATTAGGCTTTTTGTTTTTGTCTTCTACTGTAGACTGGGGATTTTTTGGACA
>CAKZVJ010000118.1 GCA_937923345.1 uncultured Saprospiraceae bacterium | reverse complement strand
ACGAAAAATGATATTTCTGAACATCCCTAAAGTAATAATATTAAAATTGGTGTAATCCTTTAGAGATTATTGGGTGTGGAAGGTTTAACCTGAGTATCAGTAGGTTGAGAAAATGTAAAATATCGCCAAAAGAGTCATTTTTTGGTTTCGTGACTTTTCGGAGCGGACTCACCATTTATAATTTATAATTCTTTTAAAGTGTAAATTCCAGGCAAGTTTCGCCCCATCTGATTGTAGTCCAGGCCATAGCCCACTACGAAATCGTTTGGAATCTCAAAGCCAAGATAGTCTACAGGATGTTTGTATTGATAGGCTTCAGGCTTGAGCAAAAGCGTAGCAATTTTGATACTGGCTGGATTTTTCTCACTCAGGGAGCGTAGCAAATAGTCGATGGTGTGGCCCTGGTCGATAATGTCCTCAATGATAATAAGATCTTGGTCTTTGAGATCTGGGAGCGTATCAAAAATGGCTGTCAGTCTGCCAGTCGATTCTGTTCCTTCATAAGAACTGACCTTCATGAACTGGACATCACAGTCTATTTTCATGGCTCGGACTAGGTCACTGCTGAAAATAAAGGATCCGTTGAGAATGGTGACCATGATAGGTCGACGCCCTTGGTAGTCAGTAGTGATTTGCTGACCCAATTCGCTTACACGTTGCGCAATTCTGTCTGCGGAAAGGAATGGCACAAAAGATAAATCTCCCAGCTGGATACTGGTTGCATGAGGTTCTGTAGGCATGAATATTTTTTAAAGACCGTAGCTGTCGATAAGATAAATTAATGAAGTGATGGCTGCGGCACCCATCTCTAGTTCTCTCTGGTTGACAGCATCGATGGTGTCGTCGGCGGTATGATGATAGTCAAAGTAGCGCTGTGAATCTGGTCTAAAACCTATGAGCACTCCCTTTTGACTTTTGAGTGGGTTGATGTCTGCTCCCCCGCCCCCTTTGCTCAGCGAAAGTCCGAAAGGCTCCAATAGCGGAAGCCATTCTGTCATCGCTTTAAATTTTTCGGCGAAGATGCTATTATCTCCGTCTACTGAAAAACCGCGAGGGGTAAATCCACCCGCATCTGACTCCAAGGCTGCCATGTGAAACTCGCTCTTCGCATTGGATGCATTCGCGTAGGCAGTAGCACCGCCTAGGCCGTTTTCTTCATTCATAAACAACACACAACGGATGGTATGCTTTGGACGGTAACCGAGTGCTCGCATACTATGCAAGACCTGCATCGCATGTACACATCCAGATCCATCATCATGCGCTCCGCCTCCAAGATCCCAACTATCTAAGTGACCTCCTACTAGGATTATTTTTTCGGGATAGGTGTCTCCAATGATCTCCCCGATGACGTTGTGTGAGGCTTTATCAGGGAGTATCTGACAATGTGTTTCTATAGAGATGCTGACACTACCTTTTTTGAGTTCTGCAGAAAGCCAATCTGCATGCATCGTACTTACAGCCACCGCTGGTATCTGCGGATCGTCTCCAAATATGGTGACTCCCGTATGGGGGACATTGTCTGTCTTGGTAGTCATAGACCGTACTACTGCTCCGACTGCTCCAAATCTAGCTGCCATAGCTGGTCCACGACCTCTCTGATCTACTGCTCCTCCGTACGCGTTGAAGGTCCGTATTTGGGTAGGATCCATTGGCCGATTGTAAAAAACAATTTTACCTGCAATGCCTTTGCTGCCCAATTTTTCTACTTCTTCTAAAGAAAATACTTCTATGATTTCCGCGCTAGCTTTCCCGGCTGGTGAGTTACCTAGTGCTGTTGCTTTCAGCGTTTTTTGTAGTCCAGCTTGTGTCGTGGCAGAAACGTGCTCTGCTGACCCCCTTTCCCAATGTGGGACCATGCAGTCCTGTAGATACACCCTGTCCAGTCCTAGTGTATCCATGATTGCTTTTGTAAATAGTACCGCTGCGTCTGCTCCTTCTGATCCAGCTAGGCGACCTCCTACGTCAGTACTCAGATCGCTAAGCCAGTTATAACAGGCGCCATCAGTCAATATATGATTGTATATTTTTTTGATAAAAAGGGCATCATCAGATTGGTTCTGGGCATGAAGCGGCAACGCAAAAACAATACAAATCAGTGCTAAAAAATTTTTGAACATACTCGGCAGATTTTTAGTTGATGACAAGATACTCACTTTGAGACATTTCTGATAAGAGGGATTTTGCAGCGGTGAAAACATGGATTATATAGAAAAACCTACATACATAACTCATTTTAAGTCAGTTAAGTGAATTTGTGTATAGTGGGGTAAGTACCAATAAAAAAAGGTATTTTTGCGAAAATGTTTTTTGAGTGTACCCATTTTTACTAATGGTGCGTCTAAAAAACAAATACAACACCTTGCTACTAAGCTAAAAATCATTGAACAAACAAAGTACAAATAAGTTATCTGACGAGGAGGTTATTAGACTCTATCTCAAATCAAGGAATTCGACCTACTTCTCTATGCTTTATACTAGATATTCTGGTAAGGTATATAGTAAATGTATTTCGTTGCTTAAAGATGAACAGCTATCTGATGATGCTACCCAAGATATATTTTTGAAAATATATCTCAATTTGGCAAAATTTAGTGGCAAGTCTAAATTCAGTACTTGGGTGTATTCCATTACCTACAATTACTGCATAGATTATATAAGAAAAAAGAAAAAAGAAAAGAACATCTTTTCTGAAGACATAGAAAATGTTGGAGAACCGCTGTCAGATGTGCCTGATCATGAATTGTTAGAAATAGAAGTAAGCAGACTCAAAAGAGTCATGAATGTTATTCCTCCAGGGGACAAGGCAGTACTATTGATGAAATACCAAGATGATATGTCTATAAGAGATATCGCCGAGGTGTTATCAAAGTCAGAGAGTGCGATAAAAATGAAGATAAAAAGAGCAAAACACAAAGCCCAAACGAGTTATAAAGAAATATATAAAGACTAAAAACTTTACCTAATGAGTGAAGAAAGCAGAAATAATTTTAAAAGGTTGTCAGACGAAGACCCAGTTGGGCCTAGAGACGATAAAGAGATAAAAGGCACAATTTCCTTTATTAGCTCTGTGTCTCGAGTTATAGAACTATATTTGCCTGGATTTTTCCAGCTTATGATATCTATGTCTGGAGGAGGAAAGGGAAATGAAAATAAAAATGACAGACCTAATAATGTAAGTGGATTAGCAAAGAGAGACGACGACCACTCTCCTTCCGAACCACCTTTATAAAGCAACAACGAGAGATAAACCTAACCAAAAACCAAAACAGAACGAATAGTAAATGGATAAGGACAATTTATTTCAAGACTTAGGTATTGCAAGAGAATTATTGGATGGTATGATATCCAGCTTGCCGAATATTTTAAAAGCACTTGTTGTTTTTATCATTGGCTATATTGTAGCCAAAATAGTAAGAAAAGTCTTCAAAACAATCCTTAAAAAATCAGGTATCGATGTGATCAAGGATAAGTTGGAGGAAATCGATATCGTTAGCAAATCAAATATTAATTTCGTTCCAAGTTCTGCTATCTCCTCTATTATTTATTATTCTCTGCTACTGGTTATAACCATCTTTGCCGTTGATATTTTAGAAATTGACGCCGTTACAGATTTGCTGAAAGAGCTAGTCTACTTGTTGCCAAAGCTTTTAGTAGCAGTGGTCGTTTTGATTATCGGATTGTTGCTTGCAGAGTTTGCTCGGAAAATGGTACAAAGTACTTGTCAATCTTTAGGGATACCGGCAGCGAAAGTAATAGCCACATTCGTTTTCTTTTTTGTAATGATTAACGCACTTATGATTGCGTTAAAGAAAGCAACTATTCCAACTCAATTTCTCACGGACAATCTCACAGTACTTTTTGCAGGTATTGTATTCGCATTTGCGATTGGGTATGGATTGGCTTCTAAGGGAATTATGTCCAGTTTTTTATCTTCTTATTACTCAAAAAGTAGATTTAAGATAGGAGACACCATTAGCATCGATGGAGCACATGGACAAATAGTAGATATAGATAGTACCAGCTTAGTGATTCATGGAGAAGGCAAAAAAGTGATTGTCCCACTAAGCAAATTGACTGAAGAAAAGGTTACAATACACGAAGTATAACTTCGGAACAAATAATTTGAATTTATAACTTTTACACAAACTAAAAAAAAGAAGTAAGATGAGAAAAATTTCATTTTTGTTTTCCTTTATGATGATTCTATCTTTTGGATTACAAGCACAAACAATGGAAGAGTTGAAGTCTATGAGAGCAGATAAGCAAGCTCAATTGGACGCTCTTCAAGCGGAAGTAGATGGCTTAACTGGCCAAATCGAAAAATACCCAGGTTGGAAAATTGGGGGAGCAGGTATCATTGGTTTTAATGCGTTAAACAATAATAACTGGTTTGCTTTGTCTACACCAAATTCATCTAATAATACTTTAGGAATAGGTTTCGCTGCATTCGCAAGAAACGACCAAGAAAAGTATTTTTGGAATAACCTATTAAATATTAACGTTACTAGAGTTGCTGCTTTGTCTGACAAAGACAACGAAGCAACTAGATCTGTTGCTTTGACGAATGGTCTAGATTTATCTTCTTTATTCGGATACAAGATAGCTCCAAAGTGGGCTTTATCTGCAGAAGGTAAATGGACTTCTACTTTACTTGAATTTGATCCAGGTACTGATCTTGCCAGTCCTATAGATGATAGCTTCAATTTCGCATTGAACGCACCAGGTCAGATTACCGTTTCTGCTGGTCTTACATGGTTGCCTATAGATGGCTTAGTTGTCATCATTCACCCATTAGGGTACCAATTGAACCTTCCTGGAGATTTGACTTCTACTGCTGGAGCTAAGATAGGGGCTACCTATGCGGCTACTATCATGAAAGGTATTTCTTGGACTTCTAACTTAAGTGCATTTATTCCTTACGGTGGAGCAGGAATTAACAATATTCCATTTAAGGATGCTGCTGGTATTGACACTACCTTAGGAGTTGATTACTCTACAGGTGATCTAGTTACTTGGGACTGGTTAAACGGATTCTCATTTAGCGTTTGGAAGGGTGTAGGTGTTTCTTTCCAATTAGGCTTGAGAGGAAACAGATCTGTAGCGGATATTGGAAGATTGGGAGCGAACGCTATCTCTGCTGCTCCATTAGATCCTGCTGATGTAGATTTAGATACTAATCCACTACAGTCATACTATACTTTAGGTCTTGGATACACATTCTAAACAGAATATGTCATTTAACATTTAATTGATATAATATAAAAAGGCTGTCCATTAACTTGGACAGCCTTTTTACGTTAAAGTACTAGATGAATAAATTCGCCCACCTACTTTTGTTTTTGCTTTTTACCTGTGCTACTGCACTATCACAAGAGGTGGTGGAGGTTGCTCAAATAAACATCACTGGTAACAAGCGTACGAAAACCAAGATAATCGAAAGAGAAATCACTTTCACAGTAGGGGATAGATTGGCAAAAGAACAGTTGGCCGAGATACTCGAAAGATCTCAACAAAATATCCAGAACACAGGCTTGTTTATAAAAACGGAAGTCGATACTGTATTCACAGGTATGCAGGTCATTGTCAATTTCAGCGTTTCAGAAACATGGTACATCTACCCTTTTCCAATTTTTGAATTTGCAGATCGCAATTTCAATGTGTGGTGGCAAGAGCAAAATAGATCCCTTGAGCGTGTCAATTTTGGAGTCAGAGGAGTTCACTTAAACCTTACGGGTCATAGAGATAAACTGAAGCTGACTGTCCAAGATGGCTATACCAAGAAATATGAATTAGACTACTTTTTTCCAGGAGTTAATAAGGCCCAAACCTTAGGGGTATTTGCAAACGTATTTTTTTCGAGACAAAGAGAAATTGCCCACATTACTCAAGCGAACAAATTGGAGTTTTTCAACTTCGACGAAGAGTTTCAGTTGCGTAGATTTAGGATAGGAGGCGGACTATCTTATCGGCCAGGATTTTATACCAGCCAAACTTACAAGCTGACTTATAGCGATAACGCTATCAGTGATGAAGTAGCCTTTTTAGAGAATCCAGAGTATTTTCTCAACAACAGCAGCACGCAGCGCCATTTCACTTTAGAATACAATTTTACCTTTGATAACCGAGACATCAAACCATTTCCATTATCGGGTAGACTATTTTCGGCCACCGTACAGAAAGATGGCTTGGGTTTATTCAATGATGTAGATGCCCTCAAAACAGTACTTACCTACCAACATTATTTTCCCTTTACGGAGAAAATCAGCTTAGCACTCATTGGCAGTGCCAAAATCAATATTTTACGACACAAACAACCCTACACTCACGTATCTTCCATAGGTTGGGGGGATGACGTGTTGACGGGCTATGAGCTTTTTGTCGTAGATGGCTTAGACCATGGCTATATCAAATCAGCATTTCGCTTCCAATTGCTCAATCGAGAATTTGACTGGGGCAAGTTGATGTTTATTAGACAATTTAGACAGATGCCCCTCAAAGTGTATTTTGTGATCAATAACGATATCGGTTATATCAATGCCCCTTTTTATGATCACTATGGTACTTTCAACAATCAATCTCTATGGGGAGGTGGATTGGGGCTGCACTTTGTAGTTTATTTTGATAAGGTTATTGAGATTGAGTATAATATTAATAAATTTGGTGACCGAGGCTTATTTTTAAGTTTTGATTTTTCATTATAGCCCTGGTTAGGCAATGTATTTTTAAGTCGACAATAACCCGGATGTTATAGGTATCTACGCACATTCCACGATTGATTAAAGACCAATTGATTAATTGCGTTTTGTGTAGGGTATTCAGAAGTGAGAGAAGAACCCCGGAGGGGTGGCCATATTAAAGCCCAGGGTGGCAACCCTGGGTTATTATCGAGGCAAGAACCAATTTGGCGTGATTTTCTTTTAAAAATCATGACAAATTGAGTCTGAGAATCACCCCGTTTTTAAAGCAATAATATTAAAAATGATGTAATCATTTAGAGATTTTAGGATGTAGAATGTTTTATCTCAATGAAATATGATATTTCTGAACATCCCAGTGTATGATTTTCAGAACATTCCCGAACCATTCTTATAGAAGACCTTATGCAAGTAGTTATTTATGGCAAGACGATTAAGGAAGGCAATCTGGTCTTTGTGCAAACCCTGTTTGACACCTTACATGACCGGGACATTAACGTGTTTGTCTATGTCCCTTACCTAAAGCAGCTCGGCGATAGTATCCATCAAAAAAAGGATGTGGGCGAGTTTGAAGGCTACCTAGACCTCAAGACCAAAAATATAGATTTTATGATCACCCTGGGCGGAGACGGCACGATACTCAATGCCATTTCCGAGATCAAAGACAGCGGCGTGCCCGTACTAGGGATCAATCTTGGTCGCCTCGGATTTTTAGCCAGCATCGAAAAGACACGCATCGTCTCTGCTATAGATTTGTTGATACATGATCGATTTACCTTGGACAACCGGACACTATTGTTTTTAGAGACCAATGATGATAAACTGTTTGGGGACTATAAATTGGCCTTGAATGACTTTACAATTTTGAAGAGAGACACCTCCTCGATGATTACTATAAACACTTTTATCAATGGCGCCTATCTCACTACCTATTGGGCAGATGGGATTATAATCAGTACACCAACTGGCTCCACTGGATACAATTTGAGTTGCGGCGGGCCCATTATATTTCCTGGTTCAGGAAACTTTGTGATCACGCCCGTGGCACCCCACAACCTCAACGTGAGGCCGATAGTAATCTCTCAAGACTCTGTGGTTTCCTTTGAAGTAGATGGTCGAGCAGATAGTTTTTTATGTACCCTCGATTCCCGCTTTGAGACAGTCGGCCATCAACATCAGCTCGCCATTCGCAAAAACGATTACATGATGAGCTTAGTACAATTAGAGGAAAAAAGTTTCTTGACTACTATTCGAGAAAAGTTAGCCTGGGGCATAGACTCTAGAAACTAATATTGTAGCACATTTTTTCGAGGGCGCTTATCCTATTTTTTGACCATCTAGTTGTCGGGCAAGATGCAAATTTGAATGGTCAAAAAAATAGCCTACCCCGTCATCCGTTTGTACTCGATAAGCTAGCTGGGTGTTCAGGATAGTCGTTGCTAGTATTCGCTCCTACGGGCTCATCCGTCGCATCTCCTTCCTTCACTTTGATTTCTGTTATTATATAAACACTGCGTGCAGGGGCAATATTTTCTAGTATACTTGTCGAGACCCAGCCAGCTCATCTCGTATCACTCCTACCGGTAGCGCAAGGAAAATCTAGAGCCTCTAAAGCGATTTAGGTAGATATACACCATTTATGTGATTTATATTTATCTGATGCTTATAGGGAGGGCTATTTATTTTAGCTTATTGCTTACAAATGACACACTTCTATTATTATGTATGTTAATCAAATGTTTATTTTTGATTCATACAAGCATCATTCAGAAATATATAATAAATTGAACTGAATTTAAAAGGAGGTTGTAGTATATAAAAATCCCCTTTGCAAATACTAACTCGAACAAACTCATTATACCCATGGCGAAGCTGTCGTCTAGATATACCTCCAGCATATATACTGAGTTCAAGGATCTGACAGGTTCTGAACCACGAGCCCTCGCTCGCTTCTATGAAAAAAATCAAAAACAAATCCAAAATCTTGAACTCTTGGAGTACTTTGACCTTCAAGTACTTTATTTAATAGCCATATTTGAGCTAGGTAGTTATCACAAACTTTTGGGCTACATTGATGAACCTATTGAGACCTGTATCCGACACAATATTGTAGAGCACGATGGCAAAGATGTTTTTCAGATGCTTCTTTTTCTAAAAGGCGAATCGTATTTCCACACTATTCAGTTTGACAAAGCAAAGCACATCTTTCTAGAGTTGCTGCATATGGATGATGCCAATGAGGAGTACAAAGAAGCCCTAGGAAAAACGATGCGAAAAATAGTACCTAACACCATCAAAAATACACGCGCGCTAAGCATCCTGTTTTTTATATTTTCTGCAGTTGTGATTGCTGTAGAAGTGCTCGCCGTCAAACATTTTTTCGATAATTATACGAGCATCTTTGTGATCGCTAGAAATATGTTATTTGCTTTAGGGTGGATAACGCTAGTGTTTTCTGAACTATACCATTATTACAAAGTACAACATGATGTCGAGGCTATTATCCGACTCAAAAAATCATCTGATAAGTAATACACTACCTTGCTTGATTATCGTCTCTCCATTTACAATATCTATCTTCACCAGATATGTATAGGCACCCTGAGGCATTTCTCTCAGCCCACTTCTTCCATTCCAACCTTCTTCCATGACCGTAGTGAAAAATAGTTGTTCACCATACCGACTAAATACGCTCATTTCGTATTTATTGATAGCATCCGTATTGCCAAACAAGGGCCGAAAAATACTATTAATCCCGTATGGGTTAAACGCATTTGGGAGTCGGATAATGGGCAGGCCTCTAGTGCATGCAATATTTGAAGTGATGACGGTATTTTTACGGCTGCCATCTAGCAATACTCCCTCTGCGGTAGCGACTACATAGTAGCAGGACTCTACCCCATTTACAGCTCCACTTTTGGCAAAACTAGTTGCGCCTCCCGTAAAGATGACATTGTCCTCATTGCCTATGACCTCATGCAATTCATAGTTGATTAAAGGAGCATCAGCATAGTCATAGTTGGACCATTCAATTGCTATAATAGATTCTGACTCAGGAGTGACTTGTATGTTTATGCTCGCTATATCTTGAGAATCAAAAACACGATCACAAATATCAGTACTAGAAATTTGGAAACGATGTGTCTCCTCAGTGGTATTGTTTACACTTATATTTTGGTTTGCAGTTTGGGGGATACTACCAAAGACAGTTTCACTAAAAGTATTGCTTCCTGCAGCGCTGCTCTGGAGTATATCATAGCCTTGTAGATCTGCCCCCTCGTTCCAGCACCACTCCAAGGCAATGGAATTGTCATCTATCGTTTCTACAGCTGTAAAAAATATCTCGTCAATAGAGCCTGATACATCGATACTCGCACGACTTATATTCGAATCAGCAAATTCGTTTTCCTGTTGATTCGTAAACCCTCGAATGAAAAATCCTTGAAACGAACTGTTGGGCATTAGTGTTGTCGAAAAGGATTCCACATCTGCTGATAAGGTTTCAAGTAAGGTGATTTGTCCACCAGCATCTACTCCCCACAATTCTTGAGTTTGCACATTCTGATGTCTATTCCATTGAAAGGATACTTCACCAGTGCAGGAGTTTATTGCATTGGACAGGAAGACACTAGAGAAAGGATCTCCAAAAACACTTTGGATGCCACAATCATCAACAGCTGTGATGACATAGTCCAGGGACATGGTATTTGGGTTATTGTTGGTATCTATAATGCTAGTAATGGTAGGCGGCGTATCACCCACGAGTACGAGCCCCGTATTCGTTAATAAAAAGACAGAATAAGATACTACTTCTGGTGAAGAACTGGTCTCCCAAGTGAGTTCAACCTCGCCGTTGACGACTGATACGGTTTGCAATATGGGTACCTCCGGAGGACGATTAGAAATGGTATCCGAATTAATTACGGGTTCACCAGGACAGTCATAGACGGGTCGGATAAAGTAAAACAAGATTTGATTAGAGGAATTGGCGTCTATGTAAAAGTCGGCTGTAGCATCCGTGATTTGACTTACTAGACCAAAGGGTCCATTGGGATTAGTAGCGCTAAAGACCTCATAGGCTATAAATGGACCACAGCTATTTTGTACAGGAGTATAGAACAAGGTATCATTCGTAATGCAACGAAGGATAGGAGGCTCTACTTGCGCATTCACCTGCGTACTCAGGCAAAAACAGATAACTAGCAATTTCAATAGCTTTAGCATGTAGGGTCTACTTTATCGTTCGCTTGTATTTCTTTTCAAATTCTTCCATGGAGTAAGTCGCATACAGTTCGTATTCGATATTGACGTTCTCACTGAGTTGCTTCTTATAATAAACGAGTCCCAAGCCTTTGGCGTATATCTCTACTCCAGGAAAACTAGGTTCTAGATATCCATCATCCGCCACAAAATGCTCAATATTTTCTAGCGTTTTGAAGATGACACATTCTAGTCGCTCTCCCTTATACGCATATTCTCCTTTGGCCAGATAATTTCGTTCTCGGTTCAGCGCTATGCTAGTGCCTTCTTCACCTGGTATATTCCACTTGATGCCCATCTGGGAGGTTTGTAGGCTATCAGCAAAGGGGATGGGAAAGGTGTTTTGAGCAAGGATGTCCACTGCTATTTGGCTTTGTTTGCCCATGTCATCGGTTTCATAAAGTATGAAGTCCGTCAAAACCATGGAATTCTCTTTCTCAACTTCTCTAAAGAATTGTTGGACTTGAAATCGATCATTGTAGTAGTTGCCAGTGAAGTGCAGTTCCCCCTCTACCTTATGTGAGCTGTAGTACCAATAATCCACGGGCAACGTGTCATTGCTCACAGGGCGATATTCATATATTTTACCCGTTTGGAGCTCATGTACGGGATAATAATACGCCATGAAATCTCTGGCAATGTAGTCTACTCTACAGGAGAAAAAGAGGGAAATGACCACCAAAGTCATTGCCATTCTAAAGAAATTGTCGAATTTGACACATTTCATAGTTTAAGATATAGATTAACAATTACTTACTTGATAAACACCGATATAGGTATTATATTCCATCCTAGAAAGACCTCTTCAGAAGACTTACCAGTTGAAAAAACAACCTATACTGCAAATAGGTCATTGAACGACAGCTTAAATTAAAAATAAGTAGCGTTTTTTAACCTAAAATCAACGATTTTGCGTTCATATAGTAGATAGCAGAAGCGTAAATTCAATAAGAATGGCGAAAGTAATGGACAACTATCAGCTTTTAATGCAAAAGCTGGATCAATTTATAAGAAAATTCTATGTAAATCAGCTGATTAGAGGCACACTCTATTCTATTGGACTGATATTGCTCTTGTTTATTTTGTTCAATGCCGCAGAGTATTATTACTACTTCAGCGTGGGTGTGAGAAAGCTGCTTTTTTATTCCTTTATTGGGATCAGTTCAGCAGCCCTGATTGGATGGGTCTTCGTGCCTTTACTCAAATACTTTAGACTAGGAAAAACACTTTCACATGATCAAGCCGCTAGCATCATCGGAGATCACTTTCCTAACGTAAAAGACAAATTATTAAATATACTTCAGCTCAAAGCTCAGTCTACCAATTCCTCAGATAAGGCATTACTCATGGCGAGTATCAATCAAAAGAGTGAAGAAATAAAGCCAGTACCTTTCAAGGGGGCGATAGACTTATCTAAAAATAAGCAATACTTATGGAAGTATGCTTTGCCGCCAATGTTACTGTTTTTTATTCTTCTTTTTGGAGCGCCAAGCATATTGAAAGAGGGGTCAAATAGATTGATCAATAACAATGAAGTTTTTGAACGTGCAGCCCCTTTCCACTTTTCTGTAGACAAGGAAAATTTAACAGTGGTTCAGTTTGACGACTTTCCTCTAACCGTAAAAGTAGATGGAGAAGTTTTACCCAATGATGTGTTCATAGAGCTAGACGGCTACAAGTATAGATTGAATAAGGTAGACGCGAATACTTTCACCTATCTTTTTAGCAATGTGCAAAAAGATATGAAGTTCAACTTATCGGCCTCAACTGTCAATTCAGAATCCTATGACCTGGACGTTCTGCTCAAACCCAATATCACAGGTTTTGATGTCAAGATGGATTATCCAAACTATACCGGCCGAAAAGATGAAACGATTTCTAACATCGGCGACTTCGTAGTGCCAGTGGGTACAGACTTGAGCTGGATGTTCAACTCCTTGAATACTGACGACATTTCTATTTTATTTTCAGATAAGACGGGTAAAGTAAAGGCCAATAGAAATGACGAAACTAGATATTCTTATAAGAAGAAGGCACTAGCTGATCAAACTTATAAACTGTATGTGAGCAACGACGATTTGCCCAATGCGGATTCTATAGCCTATTCTATTTCTGTGATACCAGATTTACATCCAAATATCAAAGTGGAAAAATTTGTCGATTCTTTGGATAACAAAATGCTATACTTTGTCGGAGACGCTTCAGATGATTATGGCTTGACCAGTTTGGCATTTCACTATCAGGTGAAGTCAGAAAACGGAGCTACGAAACCACTACAGACCATCGCCTTAGCAAAACCAGATAATAAGCAAGCGCAGTTTGATCACGTTTGGGATATCGAAGCACTTACTTTAAAACCAGGAGATGAGTTGACTTACTACTTCGAGGTATATGATAACGATGGGGTCAACGGTCGCAAGAGTGCGAAGACGAATATGATGAAATACGAATTGCCTTCTCTAGAAGA
>CAKZVJ010000117.1 GCA_937923345.1 uncultured Saprospiraceae bacterium | reverse complement strand
ACATTTTCTAAAGAAGTAGGTACTAACGAAATATCATTTACTATCGCTTGTACCACTCCGTACTCCTGATAATTAAAACCATCTAGCCGAATCTTGACCACCTGTCCTATGGAAGCTTTGCCAGAATTTTGGATGGGCAGATAAGCCTTAGCGATAACCGCTCCTACCCCATTGGGCGGTACGACCACGAATACCTCTTCATTGGCTTTCACAAATTGTTGTTCACTCCATACTTTCGAAAAACTAATACGACCAGTAATGGGGGACTTGATGAGGAAAGATTGTTTCCAATTGAGGATTTCATTTTTCAGTCGTTCTACATCTTCTATGATATCCAATTGACGATCAGAGTTCCCTACTTGACGGCCTTCTCTCAAATCTATAATATCCGTACGAATTTGCTCTTTGGTGATGGTGTTGTTGATAATCAACGTGCTGATATTTTCCAGCTCTCGCTTGTACCGAAGAAACTCGGTCTGGCTTTTTTCCAATTCTATTTTAGACACTAGCCCATTGGCTTCCAATTCTTCCTGCCGCTTATAATTCTTTTGCGCCAAAGCTAATTCCTCTGTCAGCGTTTTTTGTTGTCGCTTTAGATTGTCGATCAGGTCTTCTGTAGAATTTATTTGAGCGCGTAGGGATTCTATTTTTCCAAATACACCTGTGCGCCCAGAAAAATATCCGTACTCTTTGAGCTTGTCCGTCAAAGCTGCATAAGCGATTTGCAGACTACCCAATTGCAAATTCTCTAAAGGTCTAGTTCGAGAGAAATCAGACGGTCGTTTGTAGGTTCCCAATTTATCCAAAAAAGCTTGTAGCTTTTCTATGTCTTGATACTCCGCGGTACTATTTAATACAGCTATGATCTCGTCTTTCTTGACTTGCTGATTATTCTTTACCCGCAGCTCTTTGATTTCACTATTGGTATCCGCGACAACGCGTATCGCCGGCGACTCGGTGGTGATGATCACCTCCGAAGTCAAGACATCAGGATACTGGATCAACCATGACAAGGCCAAAAATATAAGCAAAGCCAAAAATAGGAAGGTGATACCCCAACGCAGTATCCAGCTCGGAGGTCGCCCCAAGATTTGATCCACCTCATTATTTTTCTTGAGGTTTATATCTTCCGCCTTTTCTATGAGTATAGCCATTTTCTATTTTTCTAGACACATGTATTTGTTATGTCCCTAACTCCAATTGAGCACTTACTAAATTAAAATATTTTCCTTTCAATTTCACCAATTCATCATGCGTTCCTAATTCTGCAATTTCTCCTTTATCTAATACTACTATTTGGTCTGCATCTTTTACGGTGCTCAAGCGATGAGCCACTACTACAACTGTCTTGTTGGTATAAAACTGCTTGAGATTATCCACGATCTTGCGTTCGTTCTTAGTATCCAAGGCATTCGTCGCCTCATCAAAAAACAAGAAATCGGGATTTTTATAAATTGCTCTCGCCATCAACAACCTTTGTTTTTGACCCTGACTTATCCCATTTCCCTTGGCGCCAATCATCGTGTTGTATCCTAAGGGCTGGTCTTCTATAAACTCTTGGATATTGGCCATCTTTACAGAGCGCAATAATTTTTCTCTGTCTACTCTCTCCTCACTAATGGCAATATTTGTAGCGATAGTTTCCGAAAAAATAAATCCATCTTGCATCACCGCTCCACACTTCTGCCGCCAAAGCTGATCATCAATTTTATTCAGCTGTACTCGGCCTATTTTGATTTGTCCTTCTTCCGGAGTATAAAATCCCAATAGGAGTTTTATCAAAGTTGTTTTACCACTGCCACTCGTGCCTACTATAGCAGTCACTTTTCCCGGTGGTATGGTTAAAGAAATATCCTTCAGGACAAAGTCATCTAATTGATTGTATCTAAAACTTACGTTGTTGATTTCTATGGGAGCCATACTGGGTACAAACTCTATCTTATGCTGCGTATCTTTTTCGTCTTCCATATCATGCACCTCACCTAGTCGTTCTAGACTGATGTTTGCATCTTGCGCCTGCCGCACAAAATCTATCAATTGTCGAAGAGGTGCATTCAACTGCCCTACGATGTACTGCACTGCCAGCATCATCCCCAAAGTCATCTGCCCATCGATCACTGCCTTAGCCGCTATAAAAGAAATTAAGATGTCTTTGATATAACTGATACCATTAGCACCAATGTCTTGATATTGGGTTATACTCAGAGAGCGAATATTCGCATGAAACAACTTGGCTTGTACATTGGTCCACTTTCTGCGATGTTTCACTTCACTATTTTGAAGTTTGATTTCTTGCATCCCGTGAATCATCTCAATCAGGGTATTCTGATTTTCTGCTAGTTCATTAAATTTTTGATAATCCACTTCTTTTCTCTTCTTTAGAAAAAAGAAAATCCATGCGATAAATAGGATACTTGAAATCAAGAAAATCAAAAATATATTCACATTGTAAATAATGAGTACAAGTCCGAATACAATAAAATTGACCATCGAAAAAATAATACTCAAAGACGAACTGGTGAGAAAAGCCTCGATACGCGTGTGATCATTTATTCTTTGTAGCAAGTCGCCTATCAACTTGGTATCAAAAAACTTTATGGGTAAGCGCATAAGTTTAGACAAAAAATCAGAAATGAGAGACACATTGATCCGTGTACTAATATGCAAGAGTATCCAAGACTGTATCACCTCTAGAGAGGTCTGCCCTACAAATATCATCAACTGAGAAATCAGTATCAACCATATAAAATCTATATCTTGATTCTCTATCCCGATATCTACAATGGATTGAGTCAAAAAAGGAATAATCAGCTGAAATAAACTCCCCACAAATAAACCCAGTATCAACTGAATGATCAGTTTTCTATAGGGTCGTAAATAAGAAAATAAATAGCCCAAACCCTTGCTTTCTTGCTTGCGTCCTTCTTGCTCAAAAAAGGTCGGAGTCGTTTCTAGCAGCAATGCGATGCCCATATCTCCATCACTCTCCCACTTTCTTCTGAACTCTTTGTGCGTTAGTTTGATCCTTCCAAGACCTGGATCTGCTACCCAGACAAATTTATTAGAATACTTATATACTACTATAAAGTGTCTTTGCTCCCAATGTACTATACATGGTAAGGGTACATCTTCAAAACCTGGAACATCGTGTTCATTTGAAATAAATGGAATTTTGACGGGAACCCCTCTTAGCCCTATAGTCTCTGCCGCTTCCATAATGCCTTTTACAGAAACTCCAGTGCGAGAGAGGAAACTTTGGGAGCGTAAAAATTCTATAGAATGGTTTTGTCCATAATATTCCGCAATCATTTTTAGGCAAGTTGGACCGCAGTCCATTGCATCTAGTTGCTCATAAAATGGGAACCTTTTAAACATAAACCTTATTGCTCAATTTTGAGAGGCTGCATGAGCATCTCAATACTTTGTAACTGTGCTATTATGCACAATTCATTAATCTAAAAAAATACGGGATGGAGTAGAAATCTGTACGCAATACCGCACACATTCAAAATTTATTGAATATTTTTCTACTAGGGAGTTTGTAAATTTAAGAAAAAGTTTTATTTTGTTGCAGATACTTTACTGACAATATCCCCAGAAAGTGAGTTAACCAATTTATATCTCATTTCTACTAGTAAAGAAGAAGCTAAAACATATTTAATTATTATTTCATTTGCATGAGCATTCATCAATTATGCAGTGGTATGCACATACTCACTTTTCACAAATAGTATGTCTCCATATCCACTGAAAATATGCTCAACTACAATGAATTGACATACGCAAAGCTGGTGCGATGTAGAAACTTGCATTATTTGTATTATATATTAAAAAGAATTAACATATTTTTTCACTTATAAAATTCAACAAAATGAAAAAGGATTTCAAAAAAGTAATCATCAAGAAAGAAAAGGATTTAAAGAAATTGACTGGAGGTCAAATTACTGGTGGTAAGCCAATCAGATAAGAATCTTTTCTTAGATAAGTATTGATAAGATTATATCATTACTTAAAAACGCACTTGCTATTCATTTAGTAAGTGCGTTTTGCATTGTGACTATAATGAGACCTCATTTGAAGCGCCCGTTTGTCATAATTTATTTATTCGGATAACATATTCTCCAACAACTCCTCCGCTTCATTACCAATAATAATCAAGTCAAAATTGCTTTGCCTAAGCAAGCCCTTCTCCACCATATTCATTAAGAAAGCAATAAACAGGTCGTAGTAGCCATTTACATTGAGTAGGCCGATTGGCTTTGTATGCAATCCCAATTGAGCCCAAGTCAAAACTTCAAACAATTCCTCCATAGTGCCGAATCCGCCAGGCATAGCAATGAAGCCATCTGACAGCGCTATCATTTTCTCTTTGCGCTGATGCATCGTTTCTACCTCTATCAATTCTGTAAGATGATGATGCACAATTTCTTTACGCCCCAAAAATATAGGCATCACTCCTATTGCTGTTCCTTCATGTGAGAGCACCGCATCAGCAATAGCACCCATCAAACCTACTTGCGCGCCTCCATACACTAGGGCAATGCCTCTTCGCTGTAGCGCTATTCCCAAATCCACTGCACTTTGTGTAAAGGCCTCATCGGTACCGAAACTGGACCCACAATAAACGGCTATCGTCTTCATATCAATGGTAATTATATTAGGAACGAAGATAATTATAATACTACTTATCCCATCACCGCTAGCTAGCGGTCTTCTAAAACCTGATTAATACAAAATATTGACACTATTCTGTGGATACATATGCATAACTTGATGAAAAATAATCTTATGCAAAGAACGCTACTTACCGTCTTATTTATGTTTTCCTTACTGAGCTTATCTATGGAGGCACAGACACCCATACCCGAGACAAATACAGGCAATAAAAATTCGCTCGCAGGGATCTTGCGAGATATGAATCTAGACGAACGAGTTCCTTTTGGCAAGGTAGCCCTATATCAAAATGATAAATTAATGTACGGAGTAGACACGGATATGGGAGGGCAATATAAATTCTTAAATATTGCAGTCGGTTCATATCAAGTAAAGGCTTCTTTCTATGGGTATGACTTTATAGATATCACAGAAGTAAAAGTAGAAAATGGCAAACATGGTATTGCCGATTTGGATTTACGCGTAAAAAACGAACTATATGCCCCTATTGCTTTAATAGGTAAAGAAGCGAATATATCGGTTGAAGTTATTGAATGTGTTTTTGTAGTTAAAAGAACGCAGCAATATGAAAGTACTAAAACGAAAGATGCAGAAAATTTGGAGGTAAACCCTAGATCAAATCCCCGCCTAAATGAAAGAGATCCTTATGATACACCTAGGGATTTACTTTTGTATCCGAACCCAACGACTGGACTTATCACCATCGAGCTAGAATCTGAGCAGCTCCACATCGACCTAATAAATCCCCTCGGACAAGTACTTGGCGCCCTTGACTACCATGAAATAGAAAGAAATATGGTACAAATAGATTTGAGCTCACAAGCGGCTGGCACTTATTTTTTGAATATCAGGCATGACCAGGGAACACAAATAAAAAAGGTAATTATTGTGCATTTATGATGCATAAATTGCAATGAAGGTTTCGGATGTTTTTTCGGCATAAACGTCTGAAACCTGATTTATGCCAAATATGTGTCAAATCATCACTACACTCTTTAGTATATTGGACCAACCAAACTATCTACATATGAGAAACCTACATGCAATCCAAAGAGAGTAAAGCGCCACAGAACTAGTAACTTAACCCTGGCATTTCCCCAAAACAGTTTTGAGTCCACTCCGAAAAGTCACGCAACCTATAAATGCTTCTTTTTGTCGACATTTTGCATTTTGTAAATCTGCTACTTTCCAGAGTGAACTCAATTTTCATTTTTAAAAAAATTGTACTGAAAGAATCGCTCCAACAGCTTGGAGCTTTTTTTCAGCGCTTTGCCAATGCTTGAGATTCTAAAGAGGTCGAAATTCATTGTGCATGAACACAGACTTTAATGACCTAAACAAATTTATATTTTTCGACAAGGGATAGGAACGAGCACGGAGATGCTCAGGAGTACTATGAATCCTAGTCTGTGGGAGCTCGACGAGGTACGAGGAGAGATCGCACAGACTATTGGATGAATCTACTCCTGTGTATCGTAGTAAAGAGTATAGCCCGGTCCCGATTTTTTCTATCGGGATGGCGCCTACAAAAATCTATATGCTAGCTTAGAAAATTATACGTTGAGGTAGCTCATCAAGGAATCGTAGCGCTCCTTGGCTGCATCAAAGATCTCGTCTTCCTGCATGGTAAATTTGACCTTGTAACTGTATCGCTCGAAGTTGGCGATGATAGGCTGTATCTGATGTTTATTGATCTTGAGGGTGACGTCAACCACCGACTCGTCAAGATTGGTGGTGATGAAGGAGCTCAAAATAACTCCATCTTCAGACTCCACGATCTGCGAAATCTCTGCCATAGAGTAATCGCGCTTAGGCACCTCCAAGACCAAAATGCTTCCTGCCTCCGTGAAAGAACCAGACTCCGCAAAGTAGTTCAACAAATCGTTTTGGGTGATGATGCCTAGGTATTTATCTTTATCATCCACGACTGGGATGATGGTCAGTTTTGATTCGCCAAGTAGGCGCAACACTTCGTATAGGTGATCCCTGTCTCTGACAAATGCCTTGCTCAAGGAAAGACTGTACGAGCCGATAGGTTCTGCGATGTTATTGCCAATAATATCTTCGTCACTTATCAATCCTAATAACTGCTCGTTGTTGACAATCGGATAGTGCGAAAGATTGAATTCACTCATCAAGCCAAGCGCCTCCTCTCCTGTCTCGGAGGTCTTAAGCGGTACAATACCATTCGTAATTAGTGAATTCGCAAGCATAATTTGTTCTTTATTCTATGTACAATAATAAACGTATTTACAGCAAAATCGTTAGTGACTCACTGTTAATTATTGTTAAATGTATGTCAAATGCTGGATAAAGCGACAATTACATATTGGCACACAACTTCTAGGATCGAAGTAGTTTTTCTTTTTGCATTTGGAATTCCTCATCGGTGAGCAATCCTCTTTCCCTAAGGTCGCCTAATTTTTTCAATTGGTCAAGTAGATCGGAGGATTGTGCGGTATTTATTTTCTCTTGCTGGACGGTATTTATCTTTTCGGCAGTAGGTTTTCCTTTCCCATGTAGACGAAATCCGTTAGATATAAAGGCCTCATATTCAGGCTGGATCCTTAAAAAGGATAGCGCATCATGCGACTTTATTTTATCAAATTCTAGAAAGCCATATTCAACAGATTTGTCTAGGTGAAAAAATGCACTTTCTTTGTCTTCATTGATGGAATAGGCGCAAGCAAGATTGAAATGCACGGCTACATCTTGATAATTCACCTGTAGTGCTTTTTTGAAATCTACAATAGCGCCATTGAAATCATAATCTTTATATTTTTGTATGCCTGCTAATTTATGCGGATTATTATGCGCCATTTTCTTTCTCCCCAGATTGGCTTCTCTCGACTTCTGCTTTTCGTAATTGCTATTGCGTCTTTTTTCTTCGGCTCTGCGCTCATCAAATTCATCAAAGCGATCTCTTTGGCGATAGGTATCTACGGTCTTAAATCTATTGTATTTGAAATCAAAATCATCTTCATCCATGGCCAAGAAAACCACGGTATCTATGATGGCAACCAACCAAGAAATAAAGAAAGTACAAATGTACAGCACCCCCAAGCCAGTCTGCCCTAGATAAAATCTATGCAGTCCTAGTGGCCCTCCAAAAAATGCTAGTAAAGCCGCGACTAATTTCTCTTTATTTTTACCTGTTTTTGCCAAAATTTAGATTATAAACTAGTTTAATAATTTTCCTTTTTGTGTTTCAAATTCTGCCTCCGTCAAGACACCCCTTTCTCTAAGATCTTGCAAGCGGTTGAGTTGCTCTAAGAGATTGGCATCCAATCCTGGGTTTTGCTTTTTTATAGCTCCCTGCTTCAAGCGGAATCCATTGTCTTTGAATGCATCAAACTCAGGCTGGATGCGCAAATAGGCTAAGGCATCATGCGATGTGATTTTATCAAAATCTTTAAAGCCTAATTGCACTGCTCTATCTAAATGTTTAAACGAGGCATCTTTATCTTCTGTGAGTGAGTAAGCTGCTGACAAATTGAAATGTATCGCTATATCGTCTGGCGAAATCGTAAGTGCCTTTTTGAAATCTTCAATGGCACCATCATAATCATATTCTTTGAACTTTGCTAAACCACTATTTTTGAGAGGATTTTTTCTAGGTGCCGCAGGTCTTCTCATTGTCGACTGTCGTCTTCTGATTTCTTCTTTCCTTCTAGCTTCTGCTCTTTGTCGCGCTATATCTGCCTCTCTCCTCGCTCTACTGTGATCGCTTCCTGTCCTTCTTCCAGATCTTTGCTGTCTTTGTCTTCTATTACTGCCGCCACTCATGATGCTATTGGCAATAAAGAAAAATATAGCGAATGGTATAGCTGCACTAAAACCCCCATTTATAAAGGCTATCAATATAAAGAAAAAGGCTATTCCCGATATAGGACTTTTTTTCATGTTGTTTTTTTAAATCTTTAGAATGCTACTTGATTATAGCTCTGAAGCATGTTAATGTTACAAAAATATCAATTCTTAAAGACTTTTCTACCATTTATGCCTGTCTGCACAAGCGGCTCCATTCATCTACCTAGCTTGACCTAGGACAAGAGTTGTTTCTACAATCTTGTCGTGCCTATCTAAAGTAATTTTGACTTCTTCGCCCATTCTGTGCATTTCTAGTGCTTCGCTGAGCTCGTTAGAGTTATCAATCTGCTTATCATTGATAGCCAAAATGATGTCCCCCAGTATAAAATTGCCTTGCTGGTCTCGCAGCGTAGATCGCAAGCCTGCTTGAAATGCCGGACCATCGGGAAGCACTCGAACGATCAGCACCCCTCTTTTATTGATTCTTTCTAAGATACCGGCTCTTGCGATTTCTACGCCCAAAGTGGGTCGCTTTATCTTTCCAAATTTGATCAATTCAGGTATAATCCATCTCACCGCGTCTACTGGTATAGAAAAGCCTATACCTGCATAAGCGCCCGATGGGCTATATATAGCGGTATTCACACCAATGAGTTCGCCTGAAGAGTTGAGCAAAGGCCCACCGGAGTTACCTGGATTGATCGCCGCATCCGTTTGGATAGCATCTCGTATTGGGAAACCTCCTGCACCACTTACCTCTCTACCCAAAGCACTGATAACTCCAGTTGTAAGGGTCTGATCTAGTCCAAAGGGATTCCCAATAGCCAGCACGGTTTGGCCTACCAATAGGTTATCCGATTTCCCCACAGGTAAAGGGCTTAACATTTTAGCTGGTGCGTCTATCTTCAGCACTGCTAAATCCTTATCCTTAGCTACGCCTACTAACTTCGCATCCCAGGTACTCTGATCGGCGAGTGTTATCGTCGCTTTGTCCGCATTCTCTATCACGTGATAATTCGTAACAATGTGCCCTTGGTCATCCCAGAAAAATCCAGACCCTGAACCCTTAGGGATTTCAGCAATATCCATCGTAAAATAATCTTTCTGGAAGGTAGACGTATTGATAAAGACAACACTGGGAGCGGCCTCTTGAAATAGACCAATAGTTGCCTTCTCGTTTGGCTTGAGCTCAAAATCTGCTGCAGCCGTAGTTTGGAGGGCTGGATCAACAAGTTTTTCATCCTCTGTATGTGCTTTCGCAACCTTTTCTGCCTTAGGTTGCGGTTTAGTTTCGGTTTCAGATTTCCAAGAAGCTCCCAATAAATAGCCTCCCAGGAGGAGAATGATACCCACAAAAGCACTGAAAAAATTCTTCATATATTTTTATTATTTTATTTCTGTACTAAATATATAGCAAAACACTGCTATCTACCTAAACATAACGATTCAATATACTAACAGCAGTATAAGGATAATGGCTTTATTCAAAGCGTATTTTTATACGAACAATGCTAAATATTCGTCTTAATTCTGCTTATTCATTACTGAAGTACGGAGTATCCGAGCAATTATGCTAGTTCATCAATTGACAAGGGCCGCTTGATACACGGTAGAGTCTAAGAGTGAATTCAGCTTTACCTTACCTATAGTATTCACCTTTTGGTCTTGATATGGGAGCTCTACTTTGATATAATTGTCTGTGAACCCACTCAATAGCTCCCCATTTTTGTGTGCCTCAAAAAGCACCGTTCTTTCTTCACCATCAAATTGTTGATAG
Organism: uncultured Saprospiraceae bacterium; assembly: GCA_937923345.1. Lineage (GTDB taxonomy): Bacteria > Bacteroidota > Bacteroidia > Chitinophagales > Saprospiraceae > JALZVN01. Next base: position 16,883 of record CAKZVJ010000117.1, on the reverse strand, counting down.
AAAGCTCTTTTTTTCTTTTCTGATAGCGTTGTCAACATGGTGTTCCGTTCTCTACGAACTTGTAGCGGCACTGGATCGCCCATCTCAGCGGCAGGTGTATTTTTACGTTCGCTGTAGGTGAAAACGTGTAGATAACTGATATCTAGATCAACAAGAAAATTGTACGTCTCTAGAAAGTCTTCCTCCGTTTCACCTGGAAACCCAACGATCACATCTACACCGATGCAGCAATGCGGCATCCGTTTTTTGATGTGCGCTACACGCTCTTGATAGAGCTCTCTGCGATAACGCCTTTTCATAGCCGCCAAGGTCTTATTGCTCCCTGATTGCAATGGCATGTGAAAGTGCGGGACTATCCTTTTGGACTGAGCCACAAAAGAGATAATCTCATCCGTACACAGGTTAGGCTCTATAGAAGAGATCCGATATCGATCCACTCCTTCGACTTCATCTAGCGCTTTGATCAAGTCGATGAACAACTCTCCTTTTTTGGGTCGTGTGCCTTCGATGACAGCAGTACCGTTTCCAAAGTCACCGATATTGACTCCCGTCAATACTATTTCTTTTACCCCTTTGGCGACAATCTCTTGTGCTTTATCCACTATGTTTGCGATAGTGTCTGATCTTGATTTTCCTCTTGCCAAAGGAATGGTACAAAACGTACATTTATAATCACAACCATCTTGGACTTTCAAAAAGGATCTCGTACGATCGCCAAATGAAAAGGCACTCACAAAACTGTTGGCATGCTGTACTTCGCTTACTTGCGTCAAGCCAGTCTCTTCCGCCTTTTGTAGGTCATCGACAAAGTCTAAAATCCTAAACTTCTCAGCAGCTCCGAGCACTAGATCTACACCTGGGATTTCAGCTATTTCTTTTGGCTTAAGTTGAGCATAGCAACCTACCACTATTATCTTGGCTTGCGCATTTGCCTTTTGCGCTTGGCGTACTATTTTTTTGCATTTTCGATCGGCAAACTCTGTTACCGAGCAAGTATTGATCACACAAATATCCGAGCCATCTTCAAATTTATTCACTGCATAGCCCTTGTCTTCAAACATACGTCCAATGGCGGAAGTCTCAGAGTAATTGAGCTTGCATCCAAGGGTATAAAATGATACGGATTGTGGTGTTGCCATGATTAAATTTGATGCAAAAATAAGCAATACAGATTATAAATATTGGGCTCAGAATGGTCATATTGACTAATAATTCAGCATCATACTGGGTAATTATGTAATTTTGAACGTTTTTAGACCAATATCTACATTATGAAAGAGCTGATATACATAGGTACGACCCTGCTGTTTTGCTGTTTTTATACAGGTATACTGGGGCAACAGTCTCAATTTGACATCAACAGCCAGACTGTCTTTAAAGATAAAGAAGGCAACCGCGTAGGCTTTGAAACCTTTATCGAATGGACCAGTGGCACCGATTATGAGATGGAACCCGTCTTTAATGAGGATGGTACACTCAAAGAGATAGTCATCAATAAAATTTCTAGCAACTCTATTGTACAATCCAATGAGTTTGCTTCTACTCCAGAATTAATAGAAAGAACACCGCCCAGATTTGAGGGCTATGATATGAACAACAATTTTGTTTCACTGGACAACTATAAGGACAAGGTGATTGTGATCAAGTTTTGGTTTGCCGCTTGCCCGCCTTGTATCAAAGAAATTCCCCTACTCAACAAAGTGTACAAGCAGTACGAGTACAATCCTGATGTCGTATTCTTAGCTCCATCGCTAGATGATGTTGCTACCATACAAGCTAGTAATTCGCGCACTCCGTTTATGTATAACATCATACCTCAGGCGCAAGATTTTGCGCACAGCTATAATGTCTTAGGCTATCCTACTCATGTAGTCATCAATAAAAAAGGAACGGTCGAAGCCGTATTCCAAGGTGTAAATTATAGAATAGATGAAAAGCTAGTGGGCGCTATTGAGTCCGGTTTACGCAGAAGACCAAATGACTCTCCTTCGCACCTAGCAGCTACTGCACCAAAAGGAGATGTAGTTATGATCAATCCCAATTCTGTAATCGTAAATGAACAAGGGATCATCGTTCCATTTGAAAAATTTGTAAGCATGATGAACGAAGGCGACTACGAACTATTCAATAGTAAAGACCTAGTAGGTAACGACGTCGTTATGATCAAAGAGGCAGTCAGAAATTAATGCAATGCATTTTTCTTCTGATTCTACATGCTCAATAACCGTTTTACCATTATACACGCTGCGGTGCACAAAGATTAACTATGACCTACAGATTTATCCTATTCTCTTTTCTGCTAATATTTTTCTCTTGTCAGTCTGACCAAGACAAAGCTGCAGGCAATATAGCAGATGGCATATGCACATGCTATCAACCCCTGATGGAAATCAATGACCAACTAGAAAAATTATTAAAAAGTGGGAATGGAAAGCGAGCAGAAAGTTTGATTTCAAAAATGACTTCTACCAATTCACAAGCCAAAGAATGCGCTTTGCAATTAACAAAAGACCAACGTAAAGACAATAGCCTTGATGCCTTGAAGCTAGAAGAAGCGATACAAGACAACTGTCCAAAAATTTGGCCTTCAGTGAAAGAACTATTGTTTGAAAAATAGGGCTTGCGAAATTATACCTATTCTTATCTTTTAGCAGACAGCTAGCACTTAACTAGGGATGTACAGAAATATCATATTTTATTGAGATAAAAGGTTCTACATCTCAAAATCTCTAAATGATTACCTCATTTTTAATATTATTGCTTTAAAAACAGGGTTATTCTCAGACTCAATTTGTCATGATTTTTAAAAGAAAATCACGCCAAATTGGTTCTTGCCACCCCAAATACCCAAGGTTTCCACCCTGGGCTATAATAAGGTCACCCCCTCTGGGGGTTCTTCTTTTACTTCTGAATAGCCCTATATATTCAAATTATAGTCATTAAATTAATTGTATAATAGTAGTATTATGAAACTAGTTGCTAAATTATAATCTTAATCTAAGAAACTCTGAAACTTAAGTAGAGCGATTCAATGCATACACTAAACCAAATGTTCACTTCTAGAAACTTTCACTACAATAGACTTAGAAATAGGCGTCTCACTTTTTCGAGCAAATTTATTGTATGGCACCAACACATTCGTCTCGGGAAAGTAAGTCGCCAAGTTACCCCGAGGGATATCAAATGGCACTACTTTAAATAATTTGGCTATCCGTGCGACGCCATCGTAATTGGACTGGAGATCAACGTAGTCTCCCTTCTTCAATCCATCTTTCTCGATATCTTTTTGATTCATAAATAAAACGCGACGTCCATTTTCTATACCTCGGTATCTATCATTGAGTCCATAAATAGTTGTGTTGTACTGGTCATGACTTCGGACGGTCATCATCAGATATTCGTCTGCAGCCAGTTCATGCACACTCAGATTATTCACTGTGAATTTTGCTTTCCCATCTTCCTTAAACTTTCCTTCTCTTGCTACATTGGGAAGATAAAATCCTTCTGGATTTCTTACCCGTTTATTGTAGTTGTCGAAACCAGCAATATTTTTTTCAATGGCCTCTCTAATATTATCGTAGTTAGAGATGAATTTATGCCACTCTATATTATCCTCCTGAAAGAGTTTTTTGGATAGCTCTGCTACAATAGCAGGTTCACTTTTTAGATGTTCAGATTTTGGTGCTAAAGTACCTTGACTGCTGTGTACTATGCCCATTGAGTTTTCTACACTGACAAATTGTGCTCCCTCTTTTTGTACATCTATTTCTGTACGCCCTAGACAAGGCAGAATGATAGCTGTCTTTCCATGTATAAAATGACCTCTATTGGGTTTAGTAGAAATCTGGACCGTCAAGTCACAGGCCTGTAATCCCTTGGCTGTATAGTTGGTATCGGGGGTAGCAGATAAGAAATTTCCACCCATGGCAAAGAAGACTTTGGCTTGCCCCTCAGACATGGCTTCGATGGCTCGGACTACATTATAGCCTTCTTCCTTTGGGGGTTCGAACTTATAATTTTTCTTGAGATTATTATAAAGACTCTCTGTAATCTTTTCCCAGATACCTACAGTCCGGTCGCCTTGTACATTGCTGTGTCCTCGGACAGGACAAGTACCTCCACCAGGTATTCCTATGCTGCCTTTTAGCAATAAAATATTGACGATCTCTTGTATGATATCTACACTGTTGGCGTGTTGCGTGATGCCCATTGCCCAACAAATGATTATCTTTTTGGATTGTGCAATCCAATCTACTGCCTGTTGTACCTCTGATCTTTGTAGACCACATTTTTGCAGTAGATCATCTACTTGATATCCTTTCAAATCCTCGATTAGTTCCGTGTAGCCATTTGTCTTATTTTGTATAAAGCTTTGATCAAAGACGGTCCCAGGAGCGGCATTCTCTTTTTCTACCAGCATTTTGAGCATGCACTTAAGCAGTGCTGCATCAGTATTTATTTTTAGATTTAGATATAAGTCGGTCAGCTTTACCCCTCCACCGAGTAGGTGAGCAGGTTTCTGTGGATGCTTAAATTTTAGTAACCCCGTTTCTGTCAAGGGATTGATAGAAATTATTTTGGCATTATTTTTCTTTGACTTTGATAAAGCAGTAAGCATCCGTGGATGATTGGTCCCTGGGTTTTGACCAACCACAATAACTAATTCAGTGATGTAAAAATCTTCTAACTTCACCGATCCTTTTCCAATCCCCACAGTATTAGAAAGTGCTACACCACTAGACTCGTGACACATGTTAGAGCAGTCTGGAAGATTGTTAGTGCCAAACCTTCTTACCATCAGTTGATATAGAAATGCAGCCTCATTCGATGTGCGCCCTGAAGTATAGAAAATAGCCTCATTAGGAGAGCTCAATCCTTTCAGTTGATTCGCAATCAACTCGAATGCTTCTTCCCATTTGATAGGGCTGTAGTGAGTGTCACCAGGTCTTACTATCATCGGATGGGTAATACGACCACTCTTCCCAATTTCGTAGTCTGTCCAATTCGACAATTCCACTATAGAATGCTTGGCAAAAAACACAGGATCTGCTTTTTTCTCGGTCGTTTCTTCGGCGATGGCTTTCACTCCATTTTCGCAGTATTCGCCCAGAGAGCTTCTGTCTCCATCTGGATCAGGCCAAGCGCATCCTGGACAATCGATACCTCCTTTTTGATTGAGACTAAATAGAGTTTTGCTGCAGCTAGTAGCGCTCATTTCATTGCGCATGTGATGCAAAGAACTGGTCAATGCTTTAATGCCAGCTGCTGTGGTATTAGGTGTAGTGATTCTTACATCTTCTTTTACCTCAGGGGTTAGAGGGTTTGGCGTATTATTTTTACTCATGCGTTTTCTTTTGAATTTGGATTAGGGAAGGTGTCATCATCTTCTTTACCTCTATTATGCAAGCAGCTGAAATCTTTTTCTATCAATAGGTCTAGACTACCAGTAGAAGTTGTATGCATACTCTGAATACCTACATTTGACTCCTCTAATAGGGTCTCTACATCGAGAGCGCCTAGATGGATCAGTATCGTATTATCTGCAAATAGGATAGACGTATCATCCTGACCTCCTGATTGCAAACCGTAAGAAAGCCGGCTGTTATTCGGAAAGTGGATGGTAGATTTTATCTTATTGCCCTTACCCAATTGACTTAGCTCAGATTGCGTAATCCTGATGCGCAGTGTATTTTCTCTTATTCTTAATTTCATTCAAGGTAAAATTACTCAAATTTATCGTTCCGTTACCCCTTGTTCAGATTCTAAGGCCAACTAAAAAATTAAAGCAAACATAGGCATAGAATGATTCGATAATTCTTTAAAATTTAGGCGGCAAGCGAGGTCGGTACTAACTTGTTCATCATTTGTGAAGTCTGTATTGCGATATATCCATACTACACAAGCACGATTCAAAATCTATTCCCAAAATATTCAATGGAGCAAGTGACTCGCGAGAGACTGTTCCGAAATGAATAAATTTATCCTAGTACAAAGGAGCTAGCTAGTGCGAGATCAATATGTGTATAATGCAAAACCACGGAGTGGTGAAAGCTTATAGCATTGGGTGTCAACCCAATGTAAATAGTTCTATAAAATCCATTTGGCGCGATTTTTCTTTTTTTAAAAATCGTGACAAATGACCTTCGGGGATATCTTTTCCACTTTCGTAACAGCCCCGCGATAAGGATAGGAAGTAATCCTGAGTTCATCTCAGGATGCCCGCAGGGCCGAAGCGATAGCGCAGTACTGTATAGCCTGACGCTCGATGCGCGGCCCAGTAGAGTAGGCGAGGGGATCGCCCAAATCATCACCATTATGGAGAGACCTCAAAAAACAAAAAATGAGCTGCAAATTACTTTTCAGCTCACCCTCTGATAAAGATCTATCAGTATAGCTTATAAACACTTATGCTTTCTTCTCGTCTTTTTTCTTACCAGTAGTGTCTACCTTGATCTTCTGAGGTCTCACTTTACCATAAGATCCTTTTGTTCTTTTTCCTTTTTTAGATTTGATGTCGCCTCTTCCCATGGGAATTGATGTTTTTAATTTTTGTAAATAGATGAAGCTACTTCTGTAGCGATGCAAAATTAGGAATTTTTTACTTCAATTTCAGCTTTTTTCAAGCTCTATACCATTTACGCGTAGTCTTTGAGGATGGGTATATATATTAAATCTGTCTTGCTGTAGAAAACCGATCAAAGTGAGGCCGTATTTTTGAGCATAATCTACTGCTAATGAGGAGGGTGCACCCACCGCCACCATAATCGATATCCCGCTTACCAAGCATTTTTGCACCAATTCAAATCCCGCTCTACCACTCACGAACAAACCTATATCATCATTTGCCAGGCCATGGATCAGCATATGTCCGATAGCTTTGTCCACAGCATTGTGCCTACCGATGTCCTCCATGGTGGACAAAACCTGTCCCTGCATATCAAATAATGCAGCGGCATGAATGCCTCCGGTGGCCTCAAAAAGCACCTGCGCTTCTCTAAGTTGTGCGTCGAGTAGCAGTAGATTTTGCAGCGAAAAAGACTGTTGATAACTATTCATGTCAAACTCACGAATCAGTTTTATAGCATCTAGACTAGTCTTGCCACACATGCCGCAGGCAGCGGTGCTTACCGTATTGCGAGTTTGCAGTTTTGAGGGATGCTTTGATAAGGTGACTAGGGCTTCGTTCTCACTCAGGCGAATCTCTACTATATCTTCTAGCTGATTGATAATGCCGTCCGTGTATAAGAAGCCGGTCACCAATTCTTTTTGATGGGTAGGCGTTTGCATAGTGATAACCAAATCTTCTACATGACCATCGGGAGTGTGTAGTTTTATCAAGAGGGGCTCTTCGATCGCGAGCACATCCGAGAAAGGTGCAATTGTCCCGTCTTTATACTTTTGAATGGAGAAGGAGGTGCTACCCTTTTCGATGTTTGTTACTTCCATGCAATCCTTATTTGTATATGAAACTACAATAAAAAAAGCCCCCAAAAAAATTGGAGGCTTTTTTCATTAGTTTATGTTGAGTAAACGCTATAGTACCCATTACATGATACCTCCGTCGTGCTCATCTTGCCACTTCTCTAGTGCTTCCCACTCTCCTCTAGCAGCCATGCCTGCCTGTAAAGGCCATGATTGTGGTTTGTGCATTTTGTATCTAGGGCCAGCTGCATCCAAGAATCCTTGGATCACACTTGGATCAGTTTCTGAAAGTTTCTTCCATGTCTTGATGCCACCATTCTTGATAAGCTCTTCAATCTTTGGTCCGATTCCTTCGATCTTCTTCAAATCATCTTCAGCACTTGCTACTGGTGTAGGCGCTGGAGGTGGAGTCACAGGAGCCGGTGGAGGCGTCACTGGCGCAGTGAATGCCGCTACTGGCGTAGGTGCCGGTGGAGGTGTTGCTTTGCCTTGAGCCTCTAACTGCTCGTGATGTCTCAATAAACTTTCGTACTTAATCTGTAGGTCGTTCTTTTCTGCTTCCGCTTTTTTAGCCACCTTGATCAAGCCGTCTACTTCTTCTTGTCTGTCTCCTTTACCAGCTGCTTCCGCCTTTAGTGCCGCTAATTCTTCTCTCAACTTAGCGTTTTCGCTAGCCATATCTTTATCTTCGCTACTAATATTCTTAGTCTGCTCTACCAACTTGTCATACTTTACTTTCAAGGTGTTACGCTCCAAGTTAGCATCTTCAAATCTAGGCTTGTAGTTTTCTGATCTGCGTATATATTCATCCTTTTCCGCTTTTACTTCAGATACACTATTCTTTAATCTTTCGATTTCAGCGTCTCTACGGTGCAAGATATCAGTCAATCTATCCACCTCCTTTTCGTTTTCATCGGTAGGCGCAGCTACTGGCTCACCCGTTGACTTTAAGCCTGAGATTTCACTATTCAAAAGACCAAGCTTTGTAGTAAGACTTGATGCTTCTCTTGAAGAAGCTCTATAATCATTCTCCAACTTGACGTTCTTATTTTTCAAAGAAGCCAATTCTTGCTTCTGCTTTTCGATAGTACGCTCTAATTGAGACTTATCTTTATTGTAGCTCGTAGAAGCTTTTTCCAACTTTGCATATTTTTTAGAAAAACCTGCGTTGTTAGAAACCTCTTGTTCGTACTTGTGCTTCCATTCATCGATCTTTGGTGTTCTGAATAACCATCCTAGGATGAAAGCTCCGATAGCCAATAAGGCCATCCAAAAAACCCAAGAACAGAACATTGTCCAAAATCCGCCTGCTAATATTATTGTAAACATATTGTGTATTTTTAATTTGTAGTTTTTAAAATTGATTTTTGAAAGAGTATCTCTTTAGTTTGTCACTATGATTTCTACTCTTCGATTTTGTGATTTACCCTCATCTGTATCGTTAGTTGCGATTGGTCTATTAGGTCCTTCACCGATGACGGATGTGATAGCATTAGCACGGATACCTTGGTTTACCATGTAGTCTTTGATTTGTCCAGCTCTTTTCTTACTGAGTCTAGTGTTGCCACTAAGGCTACCTACATTATCGGTGTGCCCAGATACTTGGATCGCTGCATCTGGTACCTGACTTACATAGTACTTGATGTCAGCAAAATAATCTTTAAGCGCCTGGTCAAGGTTTACCTGGTTTGATCCCGTCGCGAAGTAAATCTTGTACGGTTCTGCTTTTAATCTAGCGCCAATGTCTGCTAGGTCACTCGCTCCTTTAAAGTCAAAACTAACTCCATTTCTCAACAGGTTGTTATTATTGAACTTTAAGTTGTAATCAGCTAATCCTGTGGTAATGATGTTGGCAGCAGGCGCTCCATTAGTTACTAGGTTGGCTTTGATCGCTTCCGCTCTGTCTACCCCTAGATTGTCAAAGGTGCCAGAGTAAGCTTCATCGGCTTTGTAGTAACCAGTCAATAGCAGCTGCCGAGCAGGATTGTCCTGGAGGTACTTACTGACGTTATTGAATGCTGTTTGTGTTTTAGCGGGTACATTTGGCACCGCGCTGCTATTAGGAAATGTAAAGTGGTTCGGCGATCCTGTCGTGAATCGAGCCCCATCTCTGACATCCCAAACGTTTTTTTCCATTACTGGTGCTGGCTTGGCAGGTACTACTGCGGCAGGCTTTGGTGCAACGGGGTTACAGGTTGGGCATGACAAAAAGTAGGACCCCGCTGCAATCCATCCTAATAGAAGGAGGAGCAATGGGTAGAAAAATTTGTGCATAAAAATTGCATTTTTAGATTTAGAAAATAGTCAACATGGGTATACGGTTTTGTCTTAACTGTTGACCTATTTATGACGCACAAAAATAAAGAAAGAAACGCTTTTTTTAGGCTATTTCGCATCTAATTTATACACACTCAAATCATTAGCGATTTTTCGATCATTGGATAATCGAGGAACCTTGTTTTGTCCCCCCAATTTGCCTTTCGATTTCATGTATTCCCGAAAGGCATTTTTTTGGATAGGCGTGATTATCAAGCGTCTCAGAATCCCTCCTGTGATCAGATCTTGATAATAAATATTCTGCTTAGACATCTCATTGTCAAGTGATTGCGAAAAATCCTCTAGCTCATGTGGTGTTTTTTCAAACGCAACCAACCACTCATGATAGGGGAGTCCAGCTGCTGGTGTGATCTGCGGAGCTACCGTATATTCGATGACCTTGGCATCGTGGATTTGACATGCCTTGACCATCGCCACCTCGACTTCCTTTCCTATGACATGCTCTCCAAAAGCTGAAATAAAATGACTCAAGCGCCCAGTGACCAAGAGTTTGTACGGGTCAAGAGACACAAATCGAACCGTGTCACCTATGTTATAAGACCACAAACCAGCATTGGTGTTGAGCACTACCACATAATTGATACCTAGTGAGACTTGACCGAGAGCATACCGAGTAGCATTGGGTTTACCGTATTCTTCCACTGGCACAAACTCAAAAAAGATACCCGACTTGGTATTTAGCAGTAGACCAGGATCGGTCACATCATCCTGAAAAGCGATAAAGCCCTCAGAGGCGGGGTAGGTCTCAATGCTAGGGATGGATTTTCCGACCAGCCTTTCAAGCACTTCACGATAGGGTTCATAATTGACCCCTCCGTACACAAACATGTTGAAGTTGGGGAATAATTCACTCACGGACTGCGCTCCAGATTTTTCCAATAAACGTTCATAATACATTTGTACCCATGGCGGAATGCCACTGATCAGTCGCATGTCCTTATCTATAGTCTCTTCGACGATGCGCTCCAGCTTCTCTTCCCAATCATCGATACAGTTGGTTGAGTAGCTAGGCATTTGATTTCCCTTTAGCCATCCTGGTACCATATGATTGACGATGCCCGATAATCGCCCAGTCAATATACCAGCAGTCTCACTGAGCGCTGGGCTGCCCGACAAAAAAATCATTTTCCCATCTGCCCATTCACCTCGACCCGTCTGCGCGTAATAATTGAACAAGGCATTTCTTGCCGTACCAAAATGATTCGGGATGCTATCCTTGGTGAGCGGGATATACTTTACTCCAGAGGTAGTCCCGGAGGTCTTCGCTAGATATTTGGGGATGCCCGGCCATAAGATGTCAGGCTTACCACATTTGACCTGATCAAAGTAGTTTTTCAAACCCTCATAATCTCTTACCGGCACCGCCTTCTTATATTCTGCGTAGGACTTTACGGTACCCAATCCGTGATCCTTACCGAATTGTGTTTCCTTGGCGCGCTGGATATTGTGTAGCAAGATTTGCTCTTGATCAGCGACTGCATTCTTTGCATTTTTTTGGATTACAGACGCTACCCGTTTTGCAAAAGGTTTGAGCAAGAATGATTTTACAGCCATAGAGTAAAGATAGTATTTCTAGTCTTTTGTGGTTTATTTTTTGGGTGGCTTTACGGGCTTTCCGTTTGTATCTAGCACACTCATATCGCCTTTGGCATAGTCGTGACTAGTCTTTGCTGACGCGCAGCCGTCCTCACTCCTTGCCGCAGCGCTATATGATCGCACTAGATATCACTGCTATCCCTGCCACAAAATGGCAATTGGCTCGAAGATTGTGATGATATATATATTCCATTAGAGGCATATGTTAAGGCTTGCATGGAGTAATTGTTTATACCATACCATTTCTATATTTGCACCTCAACCATACCAAATTAGAAGATTAGATTTAACCACGCTACCTGCCATTCATTTACCAGATTATTAATCATGGTGTAGTGCCAAAAGTTATTTAATTATTAATCAACATCATACAAAAATTAGTTACATGAAATTTTTAAATTCATTTATTTTACTAGCCTTATTAGGAGTCCTTTTTTCTTGTGGAGATGACGATGAGATGGTGACTGAAGATTCTTTTGTAGGCCAATGGAATCTAATTTCCCTTGATTATTCTGGAACTTCTACTACCATAGATCCAGATGGAGAGTCCATATCCATAGATTTCGATGGAGAAGCAAGAGAGATTATGACAACGGTTGATTTCAATGCAGATGGTACGTATACTTCTCAGGGCTCCTACATTATTGATTTGACCACTGATTTCTATGGCTACATGCAAACCCAGTCAGTACCTTTTGAAGGATTTGTAGGTAATGGAACTTGGGAACTCAACGGAAATACCTTGACGACTACTGATACGCAATCTCAGAACTCCTCTACGATTCCTGTGAATAACTTGACTAACAGTTCGTGGGATACCAACCTAACGGTTACACAGAACAGTATGCAGCAAGGATTTACTATAATTCAAGAGATTAATGGAAACTACTTTTTTGAAAGATAAAAATAGTTTGTTACAAGATATAGAGGCTACTTCATCTAGAAGCAGCCTCTTTTTTTTGTACCTAGGTATAACCAATATGTAGTGTTGAGTCCACTCTGGAAAGTAGCGGATTGCAGAAAATAGGCATCAGTGGATTGAGAAAATGGAAAATATCGCCAAAAGAGTCATATATGGTTTCGTGACTTTTCGGAGTGGACTCAGTGTTTTTTTGAAAAAAATGAAAATCTAAGTTTGACGATTAATTGCGTAGATATTAGTTTCACAATTACTGTTGCTTGTTAAGTTTTAGCCCTTAACTTATCAACTCTTTAAATCGGATCGTCTAATCATCTTTTAATATTCTATCCTTTGCAGCATTTCTGTGCTCGCGGCCCTTCGCATTTTGATCAGAAAAGGTAGAAGTATCCAAATTCTGTACATATTATAATTTTTCATCATGCGATAATTACCACTTAATAGGTATAGAAATTAGCACGCTCTTAAAACTAAAGAAAGTATTTTTGTCATACCTATATATCGACTGATTTAAAGGGGCTTAGATATATAATATTTTTCTTGCGAATACGCTAAGTCCTCTCCTTCCATAGACCTTTTTTGTAATAGTACAGTACTTTATCACTATCGATTCTCTGCAAAGGATTGACCAAACATGTCTTATGAACAACGCAAACAGACTACCTCTATTTTTACATCTTATTTTACTTTGTTTCTTTTTCAGTACAACTATTCTAAAAGCGGAAAAGGTTGTAGTCATGCCCGACCCACCAACCGCTATGGATATAGAGGTTTGTGATGGAGAGTCCACCCTGATAAGTCCTACTGGAAACTCAGGGGGAAGTACTCCCGCTTCGGTAGTCTACACGGAAACATTTGACACCGATGGCGAGGGGGTTGCGGGAAGTTGCACAGGTAGTGTAGCGAGTACCTGTGCGACCAATATCCCTCCCGCGAATGGTCAATGGTCTATCGGAGGTGATGTATCTGGACTGACGGCTACTTCTGATTTTGCGATAACAAGTGGAGGCGCCTTAGAATTTCAAGATACCGATACAGAAGTTTGTTTTATGACCAGTACCATTGATATTTCAGCATGTACCACTTCTGATTTTACCATTGATATTTCTGAATTGGGCACTATGGAGGCAACGGACTATGTCGATGTGAACTTGATCATAGACGGTGTATCCAACCCTATTGGAAATTGGATGGGCCTAGGGGATGCTTCTCATACTTTGATAGATGATTTTACAGCGACCACAGTGACCCAGACGGGTATCGTAGGGTCAAGCATTGTAGTGCAAATATGCGCTATGAATAATGCCGGTACAGAACAGTTTTTGATAGACAATATTGAGGTAGGCTGTGAGGCATCTGCTGGTGGAGCGCTTACTTTTAAGTATTATGATATGGATCCGGCTACGGGAGCGGCTCCTATCTTTGGGCCTACAGCAGGCTCTTTTGATCCTATGACAGCTGCTGGTGCCACGGATGATATTTGGATTACTGCCTGTGATGCAACTGGTGAAAGTACAGGAACTATGATTTCTGTAACGGTCAATCCGATACCCACTGCTCCGATTGCCTTGGGTGCTATGTATTGTGATGGCGATATGATTGTAGATGTTGTTCCTGTGGGAGAAGCAGGAGCCATATTTTCGTATTACAGTGATGCAGGTTTGATGACATTGATACAGACAGGAGCGAGTTTTACACCTTCTGGGAATATAGGCACAGAGATGATATTCGTTACTCAAACAGTAAATGGTTGTGAAAGCGAAGGAGTAGAAGTAGAGATTGAGGTATTACCTACACCTACGGCCCCTATGGCTGCCAGTGCAGTATTTTGTATTGGAGAGCCCGTCATGGATATTGTGGCTACTGGAGATCCAGCGGCGAGCTTTACATTTTATAGTGATGCGGGACTGATGACTGTGCTTGCCAATGGCCCCTCTTATACACCAATGGGCACCCCTGGTATAGAAACAGTTTTTGTTACCCAAACAGTTGAGGGATGTGAGAGCGAAGCAACGAAGGTAATGATTGCCGTTGCTGGATTTGAAAACATCACGGCAGAGCCAACGTGCAACAGTGGAGTACTTGATTATTGTTTGGATGTAGCTTTTGATTTTGCAGGACCAGGGCCAAGCAATATGTATGAAGTGATTGTGAATGGACTTGTTTTCGGGCCATTCCCTTATGGCATGACCGGTATGGAGACATTGACTGTTTGCGATCCAGTAAATTTTATTGGAGATGAGCAAACTGATTTAGTAGTAGAAATTGCAGATGTAGATCGAGGGAACGTGACAGAAGGAATTTCTCAGACTGGAGGTGGTTCATCTAGTGTGGAAGGTTGTGTAGAAATAGCTTCGCTTTTGCCTGCTCAAGGTTCTGATAATAATGGAGATGGACTTGTTGATTTTTGCGATGAGTTTGTCACTTTGACCAATGGAGGAACAGGTATTATAGATATTTCAGGTTATACTATATCAGATGCTGTAGCTGTCAGACATATTTTCCCGACAGTCACTATTTTAAATCCAGGTCAAACGATAACTTTATTTAATAGCGATTTGAACCAAGTCACCAATTGTGCAGGTTCTGGTATTTGGAACAACGGAGGAGATGATGTCATATTGAATGATGCCTCAGGAGCTTTGGTAGACATGGAAACGTACACTGGCAGCACCAATGATGTTGAAATCACTTTTGAAGTGATAGGCTGTGGTATGGGAATGACGACCAGCACTGGTGCTTCTTCTTGTTTACAAATCAATTCTGTTTTAGCCAACCAAGCCAATGATAACGATGGTGATGGTGTAGTTGATTTTTGTGATGAGTTTATCACAATTACCAATCCAGGTAATATGCCTTTAGACATTTCAGGCTTTACTATTTCTGATGCGGTTGCATTGAGACACATTTTCCCTGCTGGTACTATATTGGCACCAGGACAAATATTGACCGTTTTTAATAGTAATTTAAGTGAAGTGCCCAATTGTGCTGGTGGAGGAGTTTGGAATAATGGTGGCGATGATATCGTTATTACAGATGCCAATGGCGTAGGTGTGGATATGGAAACCTACGGTGGTTCTACGGCCGGAGAAGAGGTGTTTTTCTCCCTTGATGAATGTCCTGTACTGGAAGTAGATCCCATGGCAGTATGTTCTGGCTTAGTTGAATTTGATGAGCCCAATTGCTGTCCAGTGATCGAAATTTCTAGCTTGATGGGCATGAGTATTTGTGCTGGTTCGTGCCCAGCACCTGGTGCGGGTTTGATGGTGGAAGGAGATTGTGGTAATATAGGTGGAGCAAGCGAAACAAGATGGTTTTCTGATCCAGCTGGTTTATTTTTAGTTTTCGAAGGGAGTGTTTTTGATCCGATATCCGAGGGCTTAGTAGATAATGATCTGGTAGGAGAAACGGTATTTTATGCACAAGTGAGCTGCGATTTTTGCTTATCTGCATTAGTACCAGTCAAGGTGGAAATATTTGAATGTGATCCACCTAATGATGCATGTGGAGGTTGCACTTATTTTGTACAATTATACGACGCTGCCTTTGACGGTTGGGATGGAGCGCAATTCTTAGTCTCTGTCAACGAGGGACCATTTATTGAATTTAAACCTACTACCGAAGATGGAGGTTGTTTATTTTTTCCCATTGATATTGTTGATGGCGGAAGCATTGATTACAAATATCACGAGGGTGCCAACGCAGAGGAGCACTCTTTTAAAATCTTAGATGCTCTTGGACAAGTCGTCGCCTCAGAAGGGATGCAATTTACAGGCATGAATATCGAAGCTGACGTGGAGAATACAGTAAAGGCAGAGTGCCCCGCTTGTTGCGATGATGCAACAGAGCCGTTCACCTTTGTATTTACTGCCGGTCAAGATGCATTTGAAAAGTCTTGGGAAATCAGAAATAATGAGGGCCAAAGAGTAGCCTTTGCCAATGCTGGTGAATATGCTGGAGTCTTTAATGGGCAGACGGTAAGTTCTACCTTGTTTCTAGACCCTTGCGAAGAATATACCATTACCACATTTTCAGCTAGAAATAATGGTTGGGAAGGGGGTACCTATCAATTACTGTCTAACAACCAAGAAAGAGGGGTCAGACTAAGTGCAAATGTATATCAAGTGTTACTTGGACCAGATGCGTTTACGGATGAATTATCTGTGGACTTTACCTTGCCCTGTAGCATTGAGTGCCCCGCTGAAGAGACTATTTTAGCAGATAATCTCACGGACTGTAGTCTTACTACCTATACTGCAGGCCTTATAGATGCACCTATTTGCTATCCAGATAATTGTCATTTCAGCATAGAACCTACTTTTGAGGTGTGCTACCCAACGGCAATAGGAGGACTCGTGGAAGGACCATTGGGTACTACCTCAGCTAGCTTACCAGTGGGTAGTAATCCAGTGGTATATAAGGTAACTTACTCTGACGGTCAAATAAGAAGATGTACCAGCCAAGTGCATGTGATATCAGAAAATAATCCAGTATTAGCCTGTAATGATTTTGTGATATTGCCTTTACTATCTAATGATAATGATTGTGAAACAGTTATTACTGCAGATTTAATCCTAGAAGATTCTGATCCATGTAATGCGCAATATCT
>CAKZVJ010000116.1 GCA_937923345.1 uncultured Saprospiraceae bacterium | reverse complement strand
AAACTTCTGTATTACCACCACCTGATATTCAAGGTAAAATAGGTTGAAAAAATTTGACGACAATTATTTTGTATAAAGACAAGGCAAAAAACGCAAGGATAGCTTAAGCTATCGTTAAGTTTTTTAACGCAGTATTTATGCAAAAGAATACGTCAAAAGTTTCAAACTACTTTAGTTTGAATATACAATAGGTAATACATACAAAACGCCAATCTAAATGCATTTAGATGACGAAAAGAAAGACCCTATAGAAGGGCAATCTACTCCAGAAGTAAAAGAAGAGGTACAAGTAGTCGAGGAATCGACGCCTGCTGCCGTAGCTGAAGAAGCTAAGGAAGAAGAGCAAGAAAAATTAGTGCTTGACTTGCCAGATGATCCTGCAGTGACGGGACCTGGACACTCTGACTACAACTGGAATGCTACTCAGAAGAATACTTCTAACTACTCTGAATCGGAAATCGCTAACTACCTCAAGGACTACGAATCGTCTTTGTCGCTAGTAGAAGAATCTGAAATCGTAACGGGTATCGTATCTAACATCCAAGATGGAGATGTGATCCTGGATATTCAGTACAAGTCGGATGGTCTAGTGCCACTCTCTGAATTTAGAGATATGCCTGACTTGAAGATCGGTGATCCTGTGCCAGTATATGTTGAGAAGCAAGAGGATGACAGAGGTCAGCTCGTACTGTCTCGTAGAAAAGCGAAGTTGCTCAAAGCTTGGGATGACTTGGTGGATTCTTATGAGAATGGCACTATTGTCAAAGGTACTATCGTATCCAAGACAAAAGGGGGTCTGATCGCAGACTGCAGTGGTCTAGAAACATTCTTGCCAGGTTCTCAAATCGACATAAAGCCTATCGTAGATTACGATGCATATGTTGGAAAGACTATGGAATTCAAAGTGGTCAAGATCAACGAAGTAATTAAGAACGCAGTAGTATCTCACAAAGCATTGATCGAATCTGATCTTGCAGAACAAAGAGATGCCATCATCCAGCGTCTAGAAAAAGGACAAGTACTCGAGGGCGTGGTGAAGAACATCACAGACTTTGGTGCATTCTTGGATCTAGGGGGTGTAGATGGTCTACTATATATCACAGATATCAGCTGGGGTAGAATCAATCACCCATCTGAGGTGTTGACCCTACACGAGAAGATCAACGTGGTAGTTCTAGAATTTGACGAAAACAAGAAGCGTATTTCTCTTGGTCTGAAGCAATTGCAGCCGCACCCATGGGAGGTATTGCCAGTGGATATCGTCGAAGGGTCTACTGTCAAAGGTAAGATCGTTAATATCGAAGACTACGGTGCATTCTTGGAAATTAGCCCAGGAGTAGAAGGTCTGATTCACGTATCTGAGGTGACTTGGAGCAATCAGCCCATCAACGCACGTGAGTTCTTCAAGCTAGAGCAAATGTACGAAGCAAAGGTGGTGACTATCGATCGCGAAGAGCGTAAGATGTCTCTCTCTGTGAAGCAGTTGACTCCAGATCCATGGAATGAAATCCAGAAGAAATTTGCTGTAGATACGAAACACACCGGGGTAGTTAAGAACTTGACTCCATATGGTGTATTCGTTGAGCTAGAAGATGGCATTGGCGGGATGGTACACATCTCTGACTTGAGCTGGACGAAGCGTTACTCTCACCCATCTGAGTTTACTAAGGTAGGCAACGATATCGACATCATGATCTTGGAGATTGATGACGAGAGCAGAAAGCTTTCTCTAGGACACAAGCAGTTGGAAGAGAATCCATGGGATACTTTCGAGAATGTATTCCCAGTAGGTTCTTACCACGAGGCTACCGTGATGAAGCGTGATGATCGTAGAGCCATCATGTTATTGCCTTATGGATTGGAAGCATACTCTCCTATCAAGCACATGCGTAAAGAAGACGGCAACACTGCTGAGTTGGACGAAGTGTTGACAGTAAAGGTGATCGAATTCAATAGAGACGATAAGCGTATCATGGTTTCTCACTCTCGTTACTTAGAGGACATCCGTCGTGAGGCTGATGACACCGTGAAGGGCGAGAAGGTTAAGGAACGTAAAGAAGTTAGACAGCAAGTCAAGAAGACGCAGTCTAAAGTCGAGCGTACTACCTTGGGTGACATGGCCGCTTTCTCTGCATTGCAAGAGCAATTGGATGAGAACGCAGCGAAGGCGGAAGCGCCAGCTGCGAAGGCGGAAGAAGAATGATCGACTGATGCGTAGCAAAAAATGTCCTGTGGACATTTTTAAGGAGTGAACCGAGCTAAACTTAGCGAGGCTTACTTGCTGCTAAGCACGAAGAACGATTCTTCTGTTCTCAGAATAAAATATTAAATCCTCAACTCGTTTTCGAGTTGGGGATTTTTTTTTGTTGGGTATAATACGAATGGGGTTGCTGTTTTAGATTTGTTCCTTAAAGGAAGATATGAAAACAGATACGTGTATGGCATTTATGGCTGGAGCCATAAACGAACAGGTCAAAGATTTTTATGTAGATATTTTACTTAATTTTTATTTGGAAACGAATAAACGAATCACCAAATAAACAGATTAACAACTCTTCTTTGGCTGGAGCCATAAACGAACAAGTCAAAGATTTTTGTGTAGATATTTTTTTTAATATTTATTTGGGGGACCATTAAACAAAGCAGCATAAACAGATAAACGATTTTTATTTGGGGGTGCCACCAGTCTCGCGAAGGTGCTCGACGGTGTCGGGCTGTACGTTGTATGGCGTCCTCGCGCGCGGAGACGCGAAGCATCGCGTCTCTACACAACCGCCACACACGCCATGTCACTTCCATCCCTCACCTCTAACGCGCTCCGCTTGTCGAGCTCCACGCCTGCGGCGCTCCGCGAAGGCTATATTTGAACTCTCCTATTTTGTGTAACTTTGATGATCAAACAGTCAATACGCAATGCCACAACAATACCACATCCTAAACGGCGACGCCCTCAAAGAGCAATTTCCACAAAAAATAACGGGAGAGATAATCGTAGCTAGAGAGTGTCTTGTGGATGGAGATATTAGTGGTGACAGTTTAGAAGAACTGTTTGTGAGTAGAGCTAAATTTATAGGGGAGCACTACGGAGCTACAGCGCAAGAGTATCAAGACAAAGTAGTAGCAGAATTCAATAAGCTAAATAAGATAGTGCCAGATGCAGAAATAAATCTTTGGTTTGAAGACGATCTATTTTGCCAGGTCAATTTTTGGTTTGTACTGCATCTACTATCAAAAGCTAAAGCAAAAAATCCAATCTACCTCGTAAGACCCCAAAAACATTCCCAGTATGGTTTTGGAGGCTTAGACCAAGTAGCGCTAAACAGTATTTATGAGAAGAGAATATTGTTGACGGATTTAGAAGTGCTGTCGAGTCTCTGGACCATCTATCAGAAAGGAGATGTCGAAACCCTACTCACCAAAGTTGGTAAAATAGAAAAAAAATATCCTTTCATCCTAGCTGCTGCACAAGCCCATCAAGCGCGCATCCCCAAAGATGGCCATCCAGGTAGACCCGTAAAAGCGATAAAAGAAATCATGCAAGAACTGCAAACCGACGACTTCGGTACCATCTTCAAAGAGTTTTGCAAACGAGAGAGTATTTATGGTTTTGGGGATTTGCAGGTGAAGAGAATTTATGAAAGAATTATGAATGGTGAATTATGAACGCATTTAATAATGGTAAATGGTGAATTGTAAATTATAAACGAGTTAAATAATTATAAATTATAAACGCCATTTTCGCGTGTTCTAGGTACACGCGAGAAATGGTCATTCATATGTACTTACCTCTCCAAACTAAGCAAAACCCAAAACTAATACCAATCTAAAAAGTTAGTA
Organism: uncultured Saprospiraceae bacterium; assembly: GCA_937923345.1. GTDB lineage: Bacteria > Bacteroidota > Bacteroidia > Chitinophagales > Saprospiraceae > JALZVN01. Next base: position 4,989 of record CAKZVJ010000116.1, on the reverse strand, counting down.
TTAGAGGTAAATCTCTTATTAATTAAAACACGCTACTATGAAGCTAATATTGATGATGTTAACAGTCCTTGGGGTATCAGTCCAATGCAATACGACGAGTTCCAATAATGATGCTAAGAAAGCGGATTCTATGCATAGTGAAAAAGCTAACAACTCTGTTGTAAAAAAGATGGAGCCGGCTGAAGCAATCAATGAGGTAAAAACGATTACTATAAAATCTAAAGATGGTTTGCCAATTACGGCGGATATATATAAAGCGGAGAATAGTAGCAAGCCTACAATCCTACTATTTCATCAAGCAGGGTATAGTAGAGGGGAGTATGTCGAAATTGCTCCAAAGCTAAATGAGCTAGGCTATAGCTGTATTGCGATTGACCAAAGATCTGGTAAAGAAGTAAATGGAGTAGTGAATGAAACATATCTAGCGGCTAAGAAAGAAAATAAAAAGACAGAGTTTGTAGATGCCATTGACGATCTCAGAGCCACGATAGACTATGCTTTAAGTGAATTCGGATCCAAAGAGGTTATTTTATGGGGCAGTTCTTATTCTTCGTCCTTGGTGCTTATACTTGGGAATGAATATACGAAAAATGTGTCCGCTATTCTTTCTTTTGCTCCAGGTGAATATTTTACCTATCAAGACAAGAAAATTGAGGATTTTGCATCTGGATTAAATACACCTGTTTTTATTACCTCTGCTAAAAATGAGTATAAAAATTGGAAGTCAATCTATGACAAAATACCTGCTGAATCCAAAACCAAATTTATTCCATCAGATAAAGGACACCATGGCTCGAAAGCACTTTGGGAGAAAAATGATGGTAATGAAGTGTATTGGGAAAATGTCCTCTCTTTTTTAAATAAAATCTAAGAAGAAAAAATAATTATAAATGGCGTTTATAATTCACCATTTATAATTCTTTAAAAGACTCACCATTTATAATTTATAATTCTCTTCACAGCCACGACTTATAATAATCTTGATCCTCAATCGCATAAGCGTGCTCCGTCATCTTAAGTGGATAAAAAGTATCTACCATAACCGCCAACTCATGCGTTTCTTTTACGCCAATACTTTTTTCAGCAGTGCCAGGATGTGGGCCGTGCGGGATACCACCAGGATGTAAGGTGAACATGCCTTTCTCTACATGCGCTCTCGACATGAAGTCGCCGTCTACATAGTAAAGCACCTCATCACTATCGATATTGCTATGATTGTATGGAGCTGGTATCGCTTGTGGATGATAGTCGAATAAGCGGGGGCAGAAAGAACAAATCACAAAATTCTTTCCATCGAAAGTTTGATGCACTGGAGGCGGTTGATGCACACGGCCAGTGATCGGTTCGAAATCATGAATAGAAAAAGCGTAAGGATATACATATCCGTCCCAGCCAATTACATCAAAAGGATGATTGAGGTAAGAGTACGGATAGATAATGTCTTGTTTTTTGATGTAGAATAAAAATTCGCCCTTTTCATCATGCGTTTCTAAGTTGCTTGGCTTGCGGATGTCGCGCTCACAATATGGCGCATGCTCCATGAGCTGACCAAACTTATTTCTATATCGCTTAGGAGAAGTAATCGGACCTGTCGACTCTACAATCAACAAGCGATTGTCTGTACCCTTAAAATCTAACTGATAAATAGTGCCTCTTGGGACGACGACATAATCTCCGTATCCAAAATCTAGATTACCGTACATCGTCTTCAGTGTGCCGTCTCCCTTATGGATAAAGATGACCTCATCCGCATCCGCATTTTTGAAGAAGTAATCCGTCATGCTAGCAGTAGGTGCAGCGACAGATATCTTGCAGTCTGCGTTGACTAATAGTGGTTTCCTACTTTTGATGTAATCCTCTTCTGGAGCGACATTCCAGCCTTTGAGGCTACGATGCTTGAGTTGCTTATCCTCTATGATCTTAGGGGCTACACTATAGGGCTCTCCAACTTGTACGATCTGGGTAGGAGGATTGCAGTGATATAATAAAGAGTGCAAATCACTAAACCCTTCAGTAGAGAACAGTTCTTCCTTGTATAGACTGCCATCTGGCTTTCTAAACTGTGTATGTCTTTTCGAAGGGATAGACCCCAAGGAGTAATAATGCATATTTTTTAATTATCAATGTATAATCAATTAGAAATTAACAATGTTCAATTATCAATGACTAAGAGTGCGAATGATTGTCAATTTTAATTGTAATCAAATATATGCCTTTTAGATTACAATCTGAATAAGTTAAGAGTCTTGAGGCGAGCATACCTATAAATGTTACGCTTAAGGCTTATGCATTGCATAATAACTCTCAGTAAATTACTCAATAAATTGAAGAATCAGCTTACTTTCTTAGCACTTAAAAAAAGGGCATTTCGCTTTCAGCGAAATGCCTTTTTTTCTTTTTTTATAATTGCACATTATTAATTGCACATTTCAACTCTGCGTTTATAATTCACTATTTATAATTATTTACGCAATTTCCCCCTCTTTCAGAATACGTCTCAAGATTTTCCCCACATTAGACTTAGGGAGTTCATCTCTAAACTCTACCGCTTTAGGGACTTTGTAGCCTGTCAGATTTTCGCGACAGAAATCTATGACTTCAGATTCCGTTAGGGAACTATCTTTTTTCACAATAAATACTTTAACGACCTCACCAGACTTTTCGTGAGGGATACCTATGGCAGCACCTTCCATGATTTTTGGATGCGTAGCGAGAACGTCTTCTACTTCATTAGGATATACATTGAATCCTGATACCAGGATCATATCCTTCTTACGATCTACGATACTAAAGAAACCGTCTGGATCCATCTTGCCGATATCTCCTGTGTTGAGCCATCCTTCTGCCGTGATTGTCTTTGCTGTTTCGTCAGGACGGTTGTAGTAGCCCTTCATGACTTGCGGTCCTTTGACTTGGATTTCACCCACTTCACCTACCCCTATCGGTTGACCATCTTCGTTGACGATACGCACATCCGTAGAGGGTAGGGGCAAACCAATGGTGCCTAATCGAATCGTTTCGTTGAGTGGATTCACGGTTACCACAGGCGAGGTTTCTGTCATTCCGAATCCTTCAGAAAGATTACAGCCGGTGACTTCTTTCCAGCGCTGTGCAACAGCTCCTTGTACCGCCATTCCCCCTCCGACTGATATTTTCAGATCAGAAAAATCGAGTGCTAGGAAATCAGCGTTGTTCAACAAGCCATTATACAAAGTATTCACTCCAGTAAAGAGCGTGATTTTATGTTGTTTAAATTCTTTTACGATGGAGCCTAGGTCTCGGGCATTGGTCACTAATACCGTGTGTGTACCTACACTCATCAGCGCCAAGCAATTTACCGTAAAAGCAAAAATGTGATACATCGGCAATGGAGATAAAGCGATCTGATTCGGCTCTTGCATGAAAGGCATCATCCAAGATTGGATTTGCTCCATATTGGCCACCAGGTTTCGATTAGTCAACATGGCCCCCTTAGATACACCCGTCGTTCCACCAGTGTATTGAAGTAGGATAACATCCTCCGCACTTCCTTTGTGCTCCTCAAAAGCAAACTTTTTGCCCTCGCTTAATGCATCCTTAAAGTTGACGGCGTTAGGGATGTTGTAGGCAGGAACCATGCGCTTCAATTTTCGCACCGCAAAGTTGACCAAATTTCTTTTGAAAAAACCATGCATCTCCCCGATGCTGGTCACCACCACCGTTTTGATTCTAGTCTTTCCCATAATCTTCTCTAGATTATGTGCAAAGTTTTCAGCGATCACGATACCCTTCACATCCGCGTCTGTGAACTGATGTTCCATCTCACGCGGTGTATACAAGGGATTAGTATTGACGACGATCATCCCCGCGCGCAAAGCACCAAAAAGAGCGATGGGATACTGCAATAGATTAGGCATCATCAAGGCGATTTTGTCTCCCTGCTCAAAACCACGTTGCTTCAAGAAACCTCCAAATTGCCTCGACTTTTTGTCTAGCTCTTCAAAGGTGATAGAACTCCCCATGCAGGTAAACGCAGGATTGTTTTTATATTTTGCAAAGACTGCATCAAACATTTCTACCAGCGTCTGGTATTTTTCTGTATTGATATTCGCAGGGATTCCTCCAGGATAATTTTTCAGCCAAGGTCTGTCAGTTGCCATAATAGATTTTTAATTAGGACGTGAAAATACATATTTTTTCTTTGTGTAAGTGTCCAGTTGAGTTTGCTTTTGGAGCAACAATAATGGCTAATATACAATCAAAATACAGATATTGATTCCTCTTCCATCCTCAAAAAAGCCTACCTTTGATAAAAAACATAAAACAGATGAAAATATCCAACCTGATTCTTTCCCTTAGTCTTTTATTATTGCTTGGCTGTAGTGCTAGCAAGCCGCTTATGCTCAAGATGAATATGGTCGAAGGCAAAGAATTCACCATGGAGACAAGCACCAATACGGTAGTTGATGTCGTAGTCATGGGCCAGCAGCAGAAGTCACTCTCCACCCAATCTACGGAGACCAAATTTAATGTGATGGACGTCAAGCCCAATGGCGATATCGCTCTCAAAGGCACGATCATGGGTATGACCAATACCAACGACTCTGCCCAGGGGAGTACCAATTACGACAGCAAGAATATAGAGGAGAGCGACGCCTCGATGGTTACTCTGATGCAGCCGCTGATCGGCCATGAGATGAATATGGTGATGAACAGTACGGGGCAGCTCATCGCATTCGAACAAGAAGACGTCCTCGAGAAAATGTTTGCCAACGCAGATGAGTCCTTGATGGCTGCCAAGGCGACCATGCAGGGGCAGTTTGGCGAAGAGGGTATGAAGAGTATGGTGCAAGGTTTGGGGAATGTATTGCCAGACCGAGCCATCAAGAAAGGCGATACCTGGACCAAAGATAGAACCGTAAAGACGATGATGGTTTTGCAAATCAATTCTACCTATACCCTGACCGAGCGCAAGGACGGCAAAGCCTACATTTCTGTAGTCGGCACTAC
>CAKZVJ010000115.1 GCA_937923345.1 uncultured Saprospiraceae bacterium | reverse complement strand
TTCGGTCTAGATGTAAATATTTCTAACTTTTACGCGGACAAAAAATACAAAAGCAGTGCTGAAAAAGAGAAGCCTACCAAGTCTAAGAAATCTAAAAAGAGAAGAAAACGCAAGCGATAAGGGATTAAATGAGCTGTTGCTTACTGGCTGTTAGCTGTTAGCTTTTGCTTACTGGCTGTTAGCTGTTGGCTGTTGGCTTTTAGCTGTCTCTTATCAAGGGATATTCAGAAATATCATATTTCGTTGGGATAAAACATTCTACATCTTAAGATCTCTAAATGATCACACCATTTTTTATACTATTACTCTAAAAACGGGGTGATTCTCAAACTCAATTTGTCATGATTTTTAAAAGAAAATCACGCCAAATTGGTTCTTGCCTCGCTAATAACCCAGGGTTGCCACCCTGGGCTTTAATATGGACACCCCCCGAAAAAAAATCGGGGCAAGCTCTCCGGGGTTCTTCTCTTACTTCTGAACATCCCTATGATGTTGGTTAACTATTTTGTTGTAAAGATATTTCAGCCTCGTTTTTTTTTTTTGGACTAGTGCTGTGCAGTAGTGTCGCCCGGAGGAAGACAGACTCGAGGTACGAGAGGCCGAGCGAATAGCGAGCTACGGAACATAACGACGCAGCTATTTATCGACGGCGCTTTGAAAGCGCTGGAGTAAATAGCTGGGTAGGCCCCACATCTTCAACTCACTCTACTTTCTAGCTTATCAAATCTTTTAAAGCATCTTCTACTTGATTAAAGTCGAATTGGAAGTTTGCCGCTGATAAGCGGGCGGGCAAAACATGAGAGCCCCAAAGGACCACTTGTTTCATCTCTCCCAGCATTAGGCTCAAGGCAAAAGTCGGAACTGGTGCAGTGATTCCAGGCCCACTTTTTACTTTCATCAAGCTCTGTATAAACGACTTATTTGTGACGGGATGGGGTGCTGTGCCATTGTAGACCCCTGTCGCAGATGGAGTCTCCACTAGCCACTTGAAAATGCGCGCGATATCTCGAATATGTACCCAAGAATAAATCTGAGCGCCGTCCCCAAAATAGGATCCCAAGCCCATCTTAGCTGGTAACAACATTTTTTCTAAGGCGCCCCCGTCGGTAGACAAAACTATCCCGATACGCACGTAGGCCAAGGGGGTACCTGTGGTCTCCAAGGCTTGTATCGATTCTTCCCAACGCATGCAACTCTCGGCCAGAAAACCATCGTTGCGTGGGGCACTTTCTTCTGTCAATACTTCGGTCCCTCGGTCGCCATAGATGCCAATAGCCGCCCCCGAAATAAATTTCTTGGGCTGTAGTTGTCCGCTCTCAATATACTGCTTGATCAGCATATTACCGGCTTCCCTACTCTGTATAATTAGCTCTTTTCGCTGGTCCGTCCATCGCTTATCGGCAATGCCCGCTCCGGCTAAGTTGATCACATAGTCCACCCCCTCCATAGCCCTGGGCTCGATAAATTTTTCCTTGATGTCCCATTTATAAGTAGGTACCGCTGCATTAGGATTGGCATGTCTACTAAGATGAATTACTTCATGCTTTGCTGCTATAAGCTGCGCTGTAGTCTCCTTGCCTATCAAACCTGTACCGCCTGCAATCAATATCTTTGCCATATGAATGTATAAACACATAAATAGTAAAATTGCTCAAGCGATTGCCATTTTTTATTAAATTAGTGTCATGAAGAAGTATCTAGTTTTATTGAGTGTAGTGGGATTTATGTTTGCATGTCGCACAGAACCTAGCACAAATGATGCGGTGCGAGCACAGGTAAACCCTGAGCATCTTCAATTGCGTTTGCTAGCAGAACCAGATGGCTTGTCCCCCATCTTGGCAAGATCGGGGCAATCAAGAAGAGTCTATCGTCATCTATATACTCGTCTGCTCGATGTGGATCCGGTGTCCTTAGAAATTGTTCCCTACTTGGCTACCAATCGTGCAAAGGTTTCGGAGCTGGACAATGGTAATCAAACTTTTACTTTCGATATTCGAAAGAATGCAAACTGGTCAGATGGCACTCCCTTAACTATCAACGACATTTTGTTTAGTTACAAGATCCTCAAACATCCTGGTGTAAAAACGCGCTATGAGCCAATCGCAGATTTGATAAATGATATACAAACCGATGTTGATATTCCAACGCAAATTACCTTCATCGCAGAGGAATGCCATATCACTTTGGAGAGCGCAATATCGGAGATGTTTATCTATCCGGAACATATATTTGATCCTGAAAAAGTGATGCGAAACATCTCGTTTGCAGATTTTAAAGATCAAGAAAAAATCGACCAGATGATTGATGATGATCCAGCATTGGATGCCGTAGCAGAACGATTCATGAATCCTGAATATGTGAGAGATCCTGCAAAATTTGTCACCGCAAGTGCATACACGTTTTCAGAGTGGGTCACGGGCCAGCGCATCCAAATAAAAAAGAACAACGATTGGTGGGGTAATACTGTGAAAGGAAATCTTTTTGTGAATAAAGCAGAACATATTACTTTCTTGATTATTCCTGATCACAATACTGCACTCACTAGGCTGGCCAATGGTGAACTAGACGTAGTCAGTGATGTGGTAGCCGGAGACTTTGAAGAGTACAAATCAAAAGAAAATCTAGAACCTATCCGCAAATCTTCATTGACCTATTCGATGCTGGTTTTGAACACCAACAATGGACTACTACAAGATAAAAATGTACGAAAAGCGCTAGCTTTATCTTGTGATGAAGCGTCCATCCTTCAAAATGCTAAAAATGGATATGGCACCATTGTCACCGGGCCATTCACTCCCGGTACAGCAGACTATAATGACGCCGTCAAGCCAAGCGGTTTTGACCCTGCTCAAGCGAAGAGCCTCCTAGCAAAAAGTGGATGGCAAGACAGCGATAAGGATGGCATCATGGACAAGATGCTAAATGGTAAGAAAACCAATTTGTCTTTGGAATTAGTGTTTTCGTCCAAGAGTAAAACCGGCCCCCTCATCGGTGAACTACTACGCAATACAGCCAAAAAAACGGGTTTTGAGATCAATCTCATGCCCAAAGATTCAAAAATTTACAGGGCAGAACTCAAGTCAGGAGATTTTGATATCGTCTTAACTGGCAGCTCTGCTAGTACTGGATTGTATGATCCAAAAGGGAGATGGCATACGGCTTCTTTTCCGCCTAATGGCCTCAACTATAGTCGATTTGGAAATGAAAAATCAGACCGCTTAATAGACGGTATCCGCAGTGCTTGCAATGATCCTGAAGAAAGAATTCGGATGTCACACGAGTTGCAAGAAATGATAGCAGAGGAACAACCAGTCATCTTCTTATACAATAATGAGACGCTCCATCTAATCAATAAAAAGTATGACAATGTAGTTGTCTCTTCTAATCGGCCCGGATTGTTTGAGGAATTTCTTACCTTGAAGTAAATATAATCCACATCTGATGTTCAGATATATCCTTCTGCGATTGGGTTACTTTGTAGTGACCTTCATCGTAGTTTCCTTGGCCTTGTTTGCCCTGAGCCGTATGGCTCCTGGCGATCCTGTGGACAAATATATGGCGGAGGATGCAGAAGGCATGCCCTATGAGAGCTACGCTAACTATCAAGCCAGGAAACAAAAAATCGCCCAATCCCTATACTTAGATAGTCCTCCATTTTATCTCAGCATCACGCCCAGAGTAGTCCCTCGAAATGTCTATTCTTTTGCCAGTAGAGCCGCTAGAAAGTGGTACAAGCAGCTGATCTATATCACCAATAGACCAGCTGATGCGAAGGGCTTGATAGATAATCTCGGACGGATCGAACTACTCATCTCCCAAAAACCAAAGGCAGAGTATGTCAACCTGAAAAACGAATTGGCAAGAATCAAAAACGTGCATAACATGGAGCAGATCCATCGTTTTGCCAACATCTTAGGCATCATCGAATTTGAAAAAGATAAGCAGCTTACTGCCATTCAGACCAGTACTTTACAACACATCAATAATTTGTCTGCCGGTAAAGCGCAGGGATTTCACTTTGGACTATTGCTGCCCAAAATCATGTGGCACGGCAAGGACAACCAATATCACCACTGGATAAAAAACTTTGTAAAAGGAGATTTTGGTCTTTCTGATTTTGACCGCAGACCTGTCAAAACTAGAATATGGTCTGCGCTTAAATGGACTATGATCATCAACATCGTTTCGATATGCTTAGCCTATTTGATCAGTATTCCCTTAGGAGTGCATTCCGCCTATAAAGCCGGGTCACGATTTGACAAAAATGTTTCTTGGATAAGTATGATGCTGTATGCGCTGCCTAGTTTCTGGGTGGCTACCATGATGATAACATTTTTTGCCTCTAGTGAATGGTTACATCTATTTCCGTCAGGCGGACTGGGTCAAGGGAGTACAAACGCTTTCCTGAGTCGTATGGTTGAAGTAGCGTATCATTTAGTGTTGCCCATCTTTTGTGTGACGTATTTGGCGCTGGCTTTTATCATTCGTCAGGTCAGAGGGGCTATGCACAATACCCTGGAAAAAGATTTTATCAAGACGGCCAAGGCAAAAGGACTACTAGACAAACAGGTTCTCTGGAAGCATGGATTCAAAAATTCGCTCTTTCCTTTGATCACCTTATTTTCCAATATCTTGCCGGCTACTATCGCTGGATCAGTGGTGATAGAAATCATCTTCAGCATCCCAGGGATGGGCCGCCTTGCCTTCAATGGTATTTTGCAGCAAGATTGGAATCTGGTATTTACCATTATGATGCTAGCCACCTTGCTCACTTTGATGGGGACACTTCTAGCCGATGTTTTATATACCAAGGTAGACCCCCGCATTTCACTGACCAAAAACTATGGACTTGGGGAGTGAAAATAGACATCAGGCAGAACGTACCTTATGGCAAGCCGTGCTACATTCGAGCGCCGCAAAGGGGAGCGCATGGTTCATTGGCCTACTGTTGTTCTTCAGCATCTTTGGAGACTTCATCGCGAATGACAAACCACTTTATGCCAAAGTAGAGGGTAAAACCTACTACCCGATTTTTAATAGTTATGCGCATGCCTTGGGACTGAGCGACATCAAACATCCCGACCTAGGTAGCGATTGGCACGACCTCACTTTTGACAAATCACTGTGGCCCATCATTCCTTTTTCTGGCAGCACTCTAGATCTACAAAACACATATAAATCCCCCTTCACGGCCACTAAAAAGAACAATCGATTTAGACATCTGTTAGGAACCGGAGTCTTGGGTAAGGATGTTGCTGCAGGTATCATAGAGGGCACTCGGATTGCTTTAGTAGTGGGACTGATAGCCATCTTTTTTGCGGCCCTGATTGGCTTATGGGTAGGCGCCATCGCAGGCTACTTTGGGGATCATTATTTTAGGCTGTCCTGGATCAAAATTGTAGGCTTGATCATCGGCTTGATGATGAGTATTTATTACGCGCATTTATCTTTTCAGATCTGGTCCGTTGAGGACCAAAGTATCTTCATGCAAGGCTTCTTATTTTTTAGCAGTATCGCCGTAGGTTTATTGGCCGCTGTTTTCATTTTTGGTCTGAGTCATCTTTTGGAGCGAATCTTTCGCATCAAAAGTAGCATCGCCGTACCGATGGATATTTTACTGATGCGCCTGATCGAAATCGTCAATTCTATTCCAGCACTGCTGATACTACTCGTCGTCGCTGGCATGTTTGAGCAGCGATCCATCTGGATAGTTATTTTCATCATAGCATTTATCAAGTGGACGGGGATTGCCAAATTTGTAAGAGCAGAACTCTTACGCATCCGCTCCTTAGATTTTATTCAGTCTGCTCGCGCGACTGGACTTTCAGAGTGGAGCATCTTGTGGAGACACGCAGTACCCAATGCGATGACGCCTGTATTGATCACCATAGCTTTTGGAGTCGCTAGTGCGATCTTGTTAGAAGCGACGATATCTTTTTTAGGTATCGGTATCGATCAGGAAGTTATGAGCTGGGGCAAGATGCTTGCCCAAGCCAGAGACAAATCCAGTGCTTGGTGGTTGGCGATATTTCCAGGTATGATGATCTTTGCCTGCGTCATGGCATTCAACATTATCGGAGATAGGATTAGACAACTTTCACGACTTCACGAATAGTTTTTCTGACAAGGATTTTTATTTGGGCGTGCCTCTTCCCTCCCCTTCCGAGCTACCCTCCGAGACCGCGCTATGCGTGACTCCGTGTTCACTACGGACCTGCGCCAAAAAAGGCTTGGTCTGCCGATTTTTAAAAAAAGAAAAAATCGGCATCACTCCTATCGCTCACGCAAAAGAAGGCTGCATAGAATAGGTACCTACCCTCTGCATCAGGAAAAGAATACTAGCCTTTTTTCTTTCTCTTTTTAAAATCACCAGGGATCACACTCGATCTTCCTCTCTTGGTAGGAAGCTCTCCTTTTTTATTAAGCTTCACGTGAGCTCTTTCATTCACAGGGCAACCCGTTTTTTTGCTGCACGAAGCATTGGAAAGGAAAAAAAGCCCTAAAAAGGCGCATAAAACAAGGGTTATATAAGAACGTCGCATACCTAAAATTAAGTAATTTACTGAAATGAGGTGTTAAATCTTCTTTAGAATGAAACGAAAATAAGACCAAAAAGTATATTTCAAGTAAGAAACTAGCAAAAACAGTTCATTTTAGTAAAAAATCATATATAAAGGATGTAATCCTTTGAATATGCGCTAAATGCAGCTATTTTTGTATGACTTTGTTATTAATAATTAAAATTAAAAGAACATGAACAAAGGAGATTTAATAAGTAAAATAGCTGAAGAAGCTAATCTCTCAAAAGCTCAAGCGCAAGAAGCTTTAGAAGCAACTCTTGGCGCGATAAGCGAAACATTGCAAAGTGGAAACAGAGCCTCTTTAATTGGCTTTGGTACATTTTCTGTGACACAAAGAAACGCACGTGTTGGAAGAAATCCTCAAACTGGAGAATCTATCAACATACCTGCTAAAACTGTTGTAAAGTTTAAGCCAGGTAAAGAGCTAACTTCTAGTGTAAACTAGTACTTGAAACACCAAAAAAAATAGAGGCAGTACCCAAAAGGTATTGCCTCTTTTTTTGACCCTATAGGTGGGGATGTTCAGAAATATCATACTGCGTTGAGTTAAAATAATCTACATCTTAAAACCTCTAAATGATTACACCATATTTAATTTTATTGCTTTAAAAACGGGGTGATTCTTAGACTCAATTTGTCATGATTTTTAAAAGAAAATCACGCCAAATTGGTTCTTGCCACATTAATTCCCAGGGTTGCCACCCTGGGCTATAGTATTACCACCCCCCGAAAAAAAATCGGGGCAAGCTCTGCCGGGGTTCTTCTCTTACTCCTGTATATAACTAGGTGATAAGTGATCCTCCTCATTTAGGCTTCCAAATACCTATTCGTTCCAATCCCAATTTACCATTTCCCAGCTGGTACCCTCTGTCACCTGTGTATGCAAAATTTTAAATCCCACAGCGAGATGTGCTTGGAGTGATCTTGTATTCAAAGTAGCTACTTCTGTAAAAAGGCAATCGTATTGCTGCGCCAATTCATCTTTGTAAAAAGCATAAATTCCCTTAAAAATTCCTTTGCCGCGATATGGTTTATCGATGCATACTTGGCCCATAGTCAGATAGTTTTTATGGGGTAGTAGCCTGTCCGCAGTCTCAAACATCGGCAACAAGATTTCCATCTCATTTCTAAAACTTTCTAACATTACCAAAGCGTATCCTACTACCTTATCATTTTCAAAGGCGACAATATGTGGACAAGCCTCATTCATCTTTTTTAGCATTTCGAAGGTGTGCGGCACAGTTATAAATCCTTCCGATTTTTGTTCTGCTAAAGAGACATTGTGCTTCAAGGCTCTTTTTTGAATCTCCAAAATTTGGTGAAGCTGTTCATCACTATTGGCTCTTTTGTATTGTATCATAGGATGTAAATATAAAATTTAGCTTGTATGCGAGGCCTATTTTTGTCTAGATAAACCACGACCTTTAAGGCACAAATAGATAACTTTGGAGCGGATTGAATGGACATCAATAATGTGTACATAGTCCTTCTCATTTACACCTCCAAAACTAAAAACAACTACGATGAAATTCGGTACAAAAGTAATCCATGCGGGCATACAATCTGACCCCTCTACAGGAGCAGTAATGACCCCCATTTTTCAGACCTCAACGTATGAACAAAAAGCACCGGGCAATCACAAAGGATATTCCTATGCGAGATCAAAAAATCCTACTCGTAGTGCGCTTGAGGCTAATCTAGCCGCATTAGAAAATGGAAAGCACGCTGCATGCTTTGGCTCTGGCATGGCTGCGATGGATGCTATTGTCAAATTGCTCAAAACAGGAGATGAGGTAATTTGCTGCAATGATCTTTATGGTGGCTCATACCGGCTACTCGAAAAAGTGTACAAGCAGTTTGGTATCCATAGCAAGTATGTGGATATGAGTGACGCAAGAAACATCTCCAAACATATCACTAAAAAGACAAAACTCATCTGGATAGAGACCCCTACTAACCCGATGCTGAATTTGATAGACATCAAAAAAGTGAGCGCAACAGTGAAAAAAATCTCTAAACGCATTTTGGTTTGCGTGGACAACACCTTTGCCTCTCCATATTTGCAAAATCCATTGGATCTTGGAGCTGACTTGGTGATGCACTCTGCCACAAAATACATCAATGGCCATTCGGATGTAGTCATGGGTGCCGTCATCACAAAGAAAGCGAGTCTAGGAAAACAAATAAAATTTATTCAAAATGCGAGTGGCGCCATTCCAGGGCCGCAGGATTGTTTCTTGACCTTACGAGGCATCAAGACCCTGCATCTTAGAGTAGAGCGCGCTTGTCAGAATGCAAAGCAGATTGCCAAATACTTGGCCACACATAAAAAAATAAAGAACGTCTATTACCCAGGATTCAAGACGCATCCTGGTCATAAGATTGCTACCTCTCAGATGAGAGATTTTGGCGCTATGGTTTCATTTGACTTTAAGACCAACACCTTTGCGCAGGCCAAAAAGGTACTGTCGAACACCAAACTATTCACCCTGGCAGAATCTTTAGGAGGTGTGGAATCTCTGATAGGACATCCGGCTACTATGACACATGCCTCTATACCCAAGGAGGAAAGAGCAAAAATAAAGCTAACCGACTCACTCATCCGATTGAGTGTTGGGATTGAGAATGTGGATGATTTGATTGCTGATTTGGACAGAACTTTGAGCAAGTTGAAATAAAGTTCATTTGATTTTATGGAATCCATTCAACTTGTTCGTCTTATAAAGGAACAAGTAAGAATAATATGAACGAATACAATACTAAGCTCCCCATTAAACAATGGGCAGAAGCGGATCGCCCTCGAGAAAAGATGCTACTCCTAGGTAAACAAAATCTGAGTGATGCGGAGCTATTAGCTATTATCCTAGGTAGTGGCTCCAGAGAAGAGTCTGCTTTAGATCTCAGCAAACGAATACTTGCTTCCGTTGAAAACAATCTAAATAAGCTCGGCAAGCAAGATTTGAAAGCCTTGCAAAAATTTAAAGGGATGGGTCAGGTAAAATCTATTACTCTCGCGGCTGCATTGGAGCTAGGCCGCCGTCGACAGAATTCAGAAATATTAGAAAAACCCAAAATCACCTGTAGTAAGGATGTGTATGATTTGATGCAAGGTCGGATGATAGACCTGCCTCACGAGGAGTTTTGGATACTACTACTGAATCGAGCCAATTTGGTAGAGCATAGGATATTGATAAGCAAAGGAGGAGTTGCTGGCACGGTAGTAGATAATAAGATAATTTTTAAGCACGCATTGGCCCATCTGGCTTCTTCCATCATATTGGTACATAACCATCCTTCTACAAACAATAGGCCTTCCAAAGCCGATATAGATATCACTAAAAAAATCAGCGAAGCGGGTAAGATGTTAGACATTAAGGTTTTGGATCATGTTATCGTGGCTGGCCAAAATTACTACAGCTTTTCCGATGAAAACTTGCTGTAATTAGCATTAAAAGCCCATTTCTATTGGATTGTTAATAGCTTTTATAGCTTTGTCAAAACATCATAGGAGATAAGGTGTTTTTTATACGCATGGAAAAGAAGCAACAATTTGATTTTGATATTTTTAAGCGGGTGCTAAGGCTAGCCAATCCGTATAAGGGTATCCTATTCTTTTGTGCCTTCTTAGCGGTCATCCTTGCTCCTATTACCGTCATCAGACCGTACCTCATCAAGGAAATGGTAGACAAGTACATCTTTAAAGGAGACGTAGACGGTATGATATTTATGACAGGGGTCATATTCGGTGTACTCTTACTGAATGTGAGTTTGCGTTACCTGTTTATTTATTACACGAATTGGTTAGGCCAGTCTGTCATTAGAGATTTGCGGGTGAAGGTATTCAACCATATCACAAGTTTAAAGCTCAGATATTTTGACACTACTCCGATTGGGACCTCCACTACTAGGACCATCAATGACATAGAAACAATAAACTCCATTTTCACACAAGGTGTAATCACCATCATAGCAGATCTGCTGACCTTGATAGCGGTGCTCGTAATTATGACCATCACGAGTTGGAAGCTTACCTTAATCTGCTTGACCACCGCGCCATTCTTAATACTCGCTACTTACATATTTAAAGAAAAAGTGAAGGCCAGTTATCAGGTAGTCCGGACTCAGATACAAAAGATGAATGCTTTCCTTCAAGAAAGTATCACTGGTATGAAGATCGTGCAAGTCTTCAATGCAGAGGAAGAACAAATGAAGACGTTTAGCGCCATAAATAGAGAATATACTCAAGCCAACCTAAATTCAATTTTATACTACGCCATATTTTTTCCAGTAGTGGAAATTATCTCTGCAGTAGCCTTGGGTCTTATGGTTTGGTATGGAGCCCGAGGTGTTATAGCAGGAGACGTTACTTTAGGTGCCTTAGTTGCTTTCCCTTTGTTCCTTAGTCTTTTATTCAGACCTATTCGTTTGCTTGCTGATAAATTCAATACCCTACAAATGGGCTTAGTAGCCGCGGGTAGAGTATTTGACTTATTGGACAATGATGACAAAATAGTAGACAAAGGAGAAGAAGTCGTTGAGAAATTGACGGGCGATATCCACTTTGATCGTGTACAGTTTGCTTATAATGACAAAGATCTGGTATTGAAGGATATCTCTTTCACAGTAAAACAGGGAGAAACTTTGGCCATCATCGGTAGCACTGGATCTGGTAAGAGTACCTTGATCAATATCCTAAACAGATTCTATGAACTAGATAGTGGACAGATCAGTATAGGTGGAAAAAACATTGACACCATGACTATAGAGAGCCTTCGTCGTCGCATAAGTATAGTGCTACAAGATGTATTTCTATTTAGTGGTAGTGTATTGGAAAACATCAGCCTAAAAAATCCTGAGATAAGTAAGGAAGAAGTTATAGTGGCCTCCAAGATGATCGGTGCACACGAATTTATAGAAAAGCTGCCCGGAGGATATGACTATGAAGTCATGGAAAGAGGTGCTACCCTCTCTATGGGGCAGAGACAGTTGATTTCCTTTGTACGAGCCTTGGTGTTCAACCCTGACATACTTATCTTGGATGAGGCGACCAGTTCCATAGATCCGGAAACAGAAGGAGTGATTCAATACGCGATAGAAAAGCTTATCGATAAGCGGACCTCTATCATTATTGCGCATCGCTTAAGTACCATTAGACATGCAGACAAGGTATTGGTGCTGGACAAAGGAAAAATTGCAGAATTTGGTCCACATCACGAATTAATGAAGATAAAAGATGGGCACTATAAGAAGCTTTATGAGATGCAATTCGATGAAGCGGTCTAAATTTGTCGATATTTTATGGTCCTTAAGCTAAAAGAGACTTATCTTGAGCATGGATAAGCAACAATTCTGGCATATTTGTTCTTATCTATATTAAACAATAAATCATGGCAAATAGAAGTACATCGAACCCTATCATTGGTGTAATTGGCTTAGTTCTTTTTTTGATAGTAGCGTATTTTCTTATCAAGAGTATTGCTTGGATACTGGGGCTGATAGCTCCTGCCTTGCTCCTCATCACGCTTTTCATGGACAAAAGTGTAATCATCAATTATGGTAAATGGATAATGAATCTATTCAAGACCAAATGGTATTATGGATTAGGCGCTGCGGCAATGACTTTCTTTGGATTTCCATTTGTGAGTGCTTTTCTTTTTGGCAAAGCTATGTTCAAGAAGAAGGTAGCAGGTATGGGTATGGGAGGAGACGATATGAGAACATCCGGGGATACTTTTACAGAGTATGAAGAAATCGAAACAGAAATATCATATGAGGAAGTTGACTTGCCTGTTCAAGATTTAGACCTTCCAGAAATAGAAGAGAATTTGAATACATTGGACGAAGACAACGCCTACGACAATCTTTTTGGCAATGACAAATAATATTGATTGGCTTTGGCATTGACCCTGTATGCAATTTTTTCTTTTGCCTTAGCAATTAGCTATTTGATTTTAATTTTTGTTTATCTCAATCATTGGCAAAAATCACCTACATTAAAGCTTCCTGAGAATTTCAAGCCGAGTGTTTCACTAAGTGTCATTATCCCTATTCGAAATGAAGCTGAGCATATTGTCGACCTACTGAAAAGTATTCTTTCCAATAATTATCCCACAAACTTATTAGAAATAATTGTTGTAGACGATCATTCTACGGATGGGGGTGTCGAAAAAGTAAAGCTATTAAATGCTAGTAACATAAATATTCTTTCGCTGCAAGAACATAGGCTCCCTGCAAATTTTAATTCATATAAAAAATATGGAATCTCTAAAGCGATAGCATCAGCTAAAGGAGACTATATCATCACCACTGATGGTGACTGCATAGTGCCTAGTAAGTGGTTGTTCTATTATGCTTATTCTTTTCAAGTCAGACAAAAATTGTTTGTAGCGGCTCCAGTGAATTTCATCTCCTCTGAGAATGCCTTGGAGTCGTTCCAATCGCTAGATTTTATGGGGATGATGCTTGTCACTGGGGCTAATATAAATAGAAATAAGAGCCTTTTATGCAATGGAGCTAACCTCGGGTATAGCAAGAAATTGTTTATGGAGGTAGGTGGATACGAGGGCATTTCAGAGCGGGCATCTGGGGATGATGTGATGCTGATGAATAAAATTGCCGACCGAAAGGAAGAATGTATTTTCTTTATCAAAAATAGAGCTGCCACTGTCAAAACAAAAGCGGTTTCCAATTGGGGTGCGTTTGTGCAACAGAGATTGCGTTGGGGCACCAAGAACAACAATAGCAAGGACTTATATCTAAAGATCGAGTTGGGGATTGCTTACCTACTTTGTATCAATTTATTTTTAATGCCATTTATTATTCTCGCTATTGATAGATATTGGTTGGCTATTTGGTTGGGGATCTTGCTAACCAAAATGTTGGCGGATTTTATTTTTCTACGCCAGGCGTCACATTTTTTTGGAGCTGCACATCAAATGCGCAAGTTCCTTCCTAGTTTTTTTATTCATGTAGTCTATATTGCGTATGTCGGGACGCTTTCTCTATTCAAGAAGAGGTATATTTGGAAGGGGCGCGAGGTACAGTGAGGGGTTTGGACCATTTAAAATATTAATGCTTTTCAACATTCTATAATTCTTAAGATTCAAATCATTTTTTTGGACTAGCGCTGAGAAAGGGTGAACCCGGAGGGTGAAGACGCCGACCATATTCGGGAGGTGGCCGAGCAGGCTTGCGAGTCCTGTATCATAGCGACCCAGACCACGAAAGGCCAAGCGATGGAATCGCTTAGCCTTTCGTGGTCTGGGTAGGCCCCGTGTAAAAACTATATACTTGCTATACGTCGATGTTTGCGTACTTTGCGTTTTCTTCGATAAAGGCTCTTCTTGGTGGCACTTCGTCCCCCATGAGCATCGAAAATACTCGATCTGCTTCGACACCATCCTCAATAGTGACGCCGCGCAATGTTCTTGCGTCTGGATCCATAGTAGTCTCCCAAAGTTGGTCTGCATTCATCTCCCCAAGACCCTTGTACCGTTGAATCTTGACACTCTTATCGTCCTCTCCATTGGAGTAGGTCGCGACCGCACGTTGGCGCTCTTCTTCATTCCAACAGTATACAGATTGTTTCCCTTTTCTGATTTGATATAATGGCGGAGCGGCTACGTACACATAGCCCTGCTCGATGAGTGGCTTCATGTATCGGAACAAGAAAGTAAGAATCAAGGTCACGATATGGCTACCATCGACATCGGCATCACACATGATGACTAGCTTGTGATAGCGTAGTTTGTCTAAATTCAAAACACGTTCGCCATCTTTTTCTTCTATGCTGACACCAAGGGCGGTGAACATACTTTTGATTTCTTCGTTCTCGTATATCTTATGTTCTAAGGCTTTCTCTACGTTGAGAATCTTACCTCTCAGTGGTAGGATCGCTTGGAATACTCTGTTTCTACCTTGCTTAGCAGTCCCTCCTGCAGAATCACCCTCCACTAAAAATATTTCGCATTCTTGAGGATCTTTTGAAGAGCAATCTGAAAGTTTACCTGGTAGACCTCCGCCTGCTAAAACATTCTTTCTTTGTACTAGCTCGCGCGCCTTGCGGGCAGCGTTACGTGCTGTCGCGGCTAATATCACTTTGTCTACGATGCGCTTTGCCATCTTAGGATTCTCTTCTAGAAAATCCTTGAGCGCATCTCCTACTGCTCTAGATACTATACCCGTCACCTCTGAGTTTCCTAATTCTCCTTTGGTCTGGCCTTTGAATTGTGGCTCAGGGACTTTTACAGAAACTACGGCTGTCAAGCCTTCTTTGAAATCATCACTAGAAATCTTGATGTCCTTGAGTTTATTGAACATCCCGTTTTCTTTACCGTACTTGTCAAACTCTCTAGACACTGCTCGTCGGAAACCACTTACGTGGGTACCTCCTTCTCGCGTGTTAATGTTGTTCACAAAGGACTTTACAGACTCCGAGTACGAGTCGTTGTAGATCATGGCAACCTCTACCTCCACGTTATCTTCTTTGCCGATGACGTGGATGGGTGTTTCTATAATTTTAGTTTTACCCTCGTCTAAGAAAAGAACAAATTCTTTGAGACCCCCTTCTGAGAAGTAATCCATTTTTTTGAACTCTCCATCTTCTTTGACCCGTTCGTCTATCAAGAACAATTTGAGGCCTTTGTTGAGGTAAGCTAGTTCTCTCAGTCTAGTAGAGAGTACCTCGAATTTGTATTCAAAGGTTTCGAAAATTTCTTTATCGGGAGTAAAGGTGATAGTCGTCCCAGTACTCGTGGATGTGCCTACTTCTTTGACCTCCGTGGTTGGCTTTCCTTGTGCATAGGATTGAGTGAATATTTTGCCTTCTCGATGGACCTCTGCAGTCAACACTTCAGATAATGCGTTTACACATGATACCCCTACCCCGTGCAGACCACCAGATACTTTGTAAGTATCTTTGTCAAACTTTCCTCCGGCGTGAAGTACAGTCATCACGACCTCGAGTGCCGACTTTTGCAACTTCTCATGCATTCCTACTGGAATACCTCTACCATTATCGGTAACTGCAATAGAATTATCTTCTAAAATCTTGACCGTAATTTCTGAACAATGACCTGCTAAATGTTCATCAATGGAGTTGTCAACTACCTCCCAAACTAAGTGATGCAAACCTTTGGTATCCGTACTACCAATATACATCCCGGGGCGTTTTCTAACCGCCTCTAGGCCCTCAAGGGCTTGGATATTATTTGCACCATAATTAGTTTTATCTGTAGGTTTTTTTTCTTTACTCATAACTGTAAAAATACGGAATTTTGGTCTAACAAAAGAGAGTTTTGATATAGTAAATCCTTAAATTATTCTAAAAAAAATAATTTTATAAATCTCTGATAATGTGCTCTTTAAATATTTATGGGCAGATATTTTACCGGAATCGTATTCGCAATCCAATAAATTGTATTTTTAAGGGGTGAATAGCTCCGCTTGGCATATATTATTGTACTTGTTTTTAGTCTTTCAGGTAGGTTATACCCAAGATTATGTTACCACTCAATATTTTAAAGAAGATGGCCTACCGAGTGATTATTGTTATAATGTACTGCAAGATGAGGCAGGTTTTTTATGGGTCCCTAATGAAGCTGGACTAGTTATTTTTGATGGTCAAAATTTTCAAACCGATATATTCTCGGAGCTAGAGAAAAAAGAAATCATCGAAGTATTTAAGGATTCTTGGGGGAGAATATGGATGGTTGAATTGTCTGGTGAAATTTTCTATATCGATGAAGGAAAACTCAAACATCTTGACTATCCATATATTGGTGATAATCGCCATTTCGTACATATCTCTGATGATCAAAATGGACATATTTGGATAAATTATGCAAATCAACCCATAGCTTTTGGTTTTGATGCTGAAACTCTTGAACTAAAATATAACTTTAATACACTTGAACAACAATTGGACTTACTACAGTCTCCTGGTTATGTATTACATGCTAAAAATGCTGAGCTCATAGGAAAAGATATTCATATTACGTGCAATGGGATATCTATGCTATTTAGAAATTTCAACATCAACAAGTTTTATAGTAAACGAATAATCTATCCTAATGATATTCAAATTTTAAACTATAAAGACAGGCTATACGAGTATGATTTTCAAACTGGAAATATTCGTCCCCTACTCCAACAATTTCAATCTTATTTTAACAAAGGTATTCATAATATCACTAAAGATAAAAATGGAAATCTTTGGATAGCTACCAGGTCTGGATTTTACAGAATTAGTTCTCCTCTTAGCGATGAGAGCAAAATAGAAGTCTATTTTGAAAATTCCAATAGTAGCTTTGTTGCTGTAGACAATCTGAATAACGTTTGGTTGTCAACTACTGATCAGGGTTTGAAAAAACTGACGGAAACTAGTATCTCAAAATTATATGATCCAACATCTCAAAACATAACCGAAATAATACATCAGTACGGGCACCTAGTATATGGGACTAGTAAAGGTGAAGTATCAATTCTAAATAAAAATTATAAAGAGATTTTTCGACATCAAATGGAGAAAAAACCTGCGCAAATTTATGACCTTAAACCACTTGAGGAATCAAAGATATTGATTACCACTAGTAGAGAAATTAACATTTTGGATTTAGCAGATATGACCTTTACAAATCTACGGGCCGGCGGCTTTTATAAATCCGCTTCAGTTGCTTTAAAAAAGGATGAAATTTGGGTCAATGGTGGCCAATCTAATGTCTACATTTCTATTATAGAAAAAAATAAATTCCATTCCATCTCTCCAGAGTTAAGGTCTTATTGCTCTCTACCCATTTCCGCCACAACCGCCTATATAGGGTCCGTAGATGGACTTTTTAAAGCAAATGTGAATGGATCTGCGCAGCAGATTTTACCCTCTACAATACAAGTAGATGTCAGAAGTATTTGTAAGGCTTCTGATGGTAGCCTATGGATAGGTACACACGGTAATGGGGTATACATTTTGCAACAAGACACCTTAGTTCATCACCTAAATAATCTTCCCTCTAAATATGTGCGCGATATAATTCAAGATAAAGATAAAATGTGGATTGCCACGAACAATGGACTTTGTTTGGCTACCAAGGTTAAACAAACCTTTAATATAAAAGTACTAGATAAAGCAGATGGATTATCTTCGGAACAAGTCAATGCGCTATATCTTCATGATGACAATTT
Organism: uncultured Saprospiraceae bacterium; assembly: GCA_937923345.1. Taxonomy (GTDB): domain Bacteria; phylum Bacteroidota; class Bacteroidia; order Chitinophagales; family Saprospiraceae; genus JALZVN01. The sequence goes on along the minus strand of CAKZVJ010000115.1, from coordinate 10,631 downwards.
ATTTGTAGCTACCAAAAAAGGAATCTCAATAGTCAACAGAAATATAAAGTTTGATAAGGAAGTACCAATTGTAAAATTCAATAGCATAAAAATTAATGAAAGAGATACAAGTATTCTGAATTCCTATCAACTGAAAAGCGATCAGAGAAATATAAAATTTGACTTTGGCGGCATTCTATTCAGTAAACCAAATTCAATTCAGTTTAAATACATGCTTAATGGCTTGGAATCTGAATGGGTGTATAGCGAAAACGCTACAGCACAATATCCATCTTTGCCGCCTGGCAACTATTCATTTTTGTTGAAAGCAAAAAGCTTGAACTCCAGATGGTCAGATTTAAAACAAGTAGACTTTGTTATTCCTAAGAAGCTAAGTGAGAGGCTTATCTTTAAAATTTTATTAGGAGCATTGGCCTTTTTGTTCATTTTCATAGGACTTTTGTTTTTCTCTCGCTCTAGAAGCAGAGCAAGAAACTATAAGGTATCCCAAATGACAGCTCTAAGAGCTCAAATGAATCCCCATTTTATTTTTAATTCTCTAAATTCTGTACAAGACTATATTCTTAGAGATGACAAAATTGCCGCCAATAGGTATATCTCAAGGTTTAGTAAATTGATGCGATATATACTAAATGCTTCAGAAAGAGAATTTACAAATCTGAAAAAAGAATTAGAATTCCTCGAAGCGTATATGTCTATAGAGTCAATGCGATTCGATAACGAGCTAAATTATAATATAGTAATATCTAAAAATTTAGAACCAGAAAAATACATGATTCCTACTATGATTTTACAACCTTATATAGAAAATGCTATTAATCATGGGCTTAAACATGCTAGTGGTGAAAAAAATCTATATCTACGAGTCAAAAAATACAATTCAGGTTTATTAATAGAAATAGAAGATAATGGAGTAGGTAGAATCAAATCAAGAAAGATCAAATTGAGTAGTGACAGTAACTATGATTCTAAAGGAACTCAAATAAATCAGCAAAGAATTGAGTTGTTGAATAAGCACTTTCAAAACGAAAATAAGGTTACCTTCAAAGATATTTATGATGAGGAAAGAAAACCTATAGGAACCAAAGTTGAAATTTTCTTACAATCCATCAAATTAGCGTAAATGAACTTGAGAGCTGTAATAGTAGATGATGAACCTACTGCAAGACGAACCCTACAAAATTTAATTGAAAACTATACCAATGAAGTAGAGGTAATTGCCTCTGCCGAGGATGTATTGTCTGGAGTAAAACTGATAAATAAAACTAGTCCAGATATCATTTTTTTGGACGTCCGTATGCCTAAATATTCAGGCTTCAATTTAGTAGAATATTTTGATGAATTAGAATTCAAAATCGTCTTCACAACCGCCTATGAAGAATATGCTAACAAAGCCTTTATGAAAGGAGCTGCTGGCTATCTTCTAAAGCCAATAGACATTGATGATCTGAACAGTACTATAGAGAGAGTAAGAGAAGAAATCAAACAAGAACAACAAGACTATAACATTTACGATAATAAAGCGATCGCTTTGAATCTAAAAAACAAACTACTAACCTTACCGTTTGTAGGAGGAGTTCTCAAATTTAATTTAGATGAGATACTCTATTTCGAAGCAAAGGGTCGACAAGTGATGGTACATTTAATTGATGACACTAGACTTTTGGCGAATCTAAGCTTAAAATCTATACAAGATATTTTGTTTAAAACCACCTTCTTAAGGATTCATAAATCCTATGTTGTAAATTTTATGCACATCAAAAAATATACAAAAGGGAAAGAATCTACGATTACCCTATACAATGATAGCTTTCTAGAAGTAGGAAAGGTATTTAAAGATAATATTACAGAAGTAATAAGTTATTTACCAAAATAAGGAAACTCGGCCACTCCCTTTTTGATTAGTGCTTGATAAAACTTGTACTTTCTTGATTGAGCGAAATGACGTACACGCCAGGTGCTAAATCTTTAATAGAAATTCCAGCTGAAGCATAGCGCCCTGCCGATACTATGAAGCCCATTTGGTTAGCAATCTTATACTCACCTTCAATTTTATTTTCAAGATAAATGCGATCTCTAGCAGGCAATGGATATACTTTTAGCGGAACAGAGCTAGGTGATACGGTACTGGTATTCACAAGGCTCAAATCGACGCGAAAGGTGGTGTTTGTAACAGTTTGTCCAGTTGCCATCCCACCACATATAATGACTGAAGTGGGATCCTCTTGAGCCACTTCTCTGATATCCATAATCGAGAGATCAAATGGATTTTCTTGAAATTGATCTGTGTTTGGATTGAGCTCTAAAATTCTTTCATTAGCTTCTACACCAGTTCCGAATATATAACTAATGCCATCAAAATTATAGGCATCTTCAGCCCCTCCAATCCATACAGGCCGAGTATCATTCCATACAGCTGCACCCATCCTGTATCCAAGGGCATTAAATGCGTTTCTATAAGACCAGGTTATTTCAGTTGGATTGTCTGGATTGATTACGCCTTTACGAATTACATTGGACGAAGCAAAGCTCCCTCCTACTATTCGCACTCCGCCTGTATAATAAATCGTATCTCCTACGATAGTTCCAGAAGAACCAAAAACCTTATAGGTATTCGTATTGGGAACAGGAGTACCTGCAGCCCAGGTATTGGTACTTGGATTAAATATTTGTACATCTGGCACATTGGTCGTGTTGCTCCAACCGGTCACCACGTAGATAAGGCTATCTCGCCAGACTGCTTGTATATGATCATCAATGGCCACGGGTATAGGTGCTGCATCCGCTAAGTAAGTATCTGTCTCTGGATCAAAAACATGCACTAAATCCACGGAAATTTCCGAGCCATCCGCAAACACTTCGTAGCCGCCTATGATATAAATCTTGTCTTTTACAAGGCTAGCACCCGCAGCTATCCTACCATTCCCAGTAGGAAGTTCTGGCAAAGTGACCCAAGAGTCCTCTTGAATATCATACTTGAATGCTTTTTTATGAATACCGCTAAAAAGCTTGGTCTCATCAATACCAGAAAAACTGTATACAAAACCCGCTCCATTGACTTCGGCATAAGCAACCGCCTGATTGGAAACGGGTTCCGGCATATCCGCCAACTGTGTTATCGTTTGAGTGTACAATTGCGAATAAGTAACTACCAATAAGCTAATAATACAACAGAATTGCTTTGTCATCTGTAGAACTTTTCTTTTGTCTTGGCCATTTTTCGTAAAAGAGGACTACATCTGTATCTATCTTCTCTGTACAAATCATACAGGTCATCAAGACGTGCCACACACTCTCGTATCCCAATTTCGTCCGCCCACTTCAATAAGCCTTTTGGATAATTAACTCCTTTAGTCATGGCTAAATCTATGTCTTCCTTGGAAGCGATTTTTAAAAATAAAGCATCAGCTGCTTCATTGATGAGCATAGCTACTATTCTATCTGCAATGGCCTCTCCTGTTCTTTCATCCTTGATGGCACCAGGGTTTTCAGCTCCTTCTCTATAGTCATAATATCCTCTACTCGTTTTTCTACCATGATATCCAGCTTGGGATAAACGTTGTTGGGTAAACGAAGGCCTATATCTTGGGTCATAATAAAAGGATTTGAAAACGGTTTCTGTTACTATGTAGTTAACATCATTACCTATATAATCCATCAAGGTAAATGGCCCCATCCTGAATCCTGCAATATCTGTCATTGCCCAATCTATCGTCGCTACATTGGCTACTCCCTCTTCGAAAATCCTCAAAGCTTCTCCATAAAAAGGTCGTGCAACTCTATTAACAATAAATCCTGGTGTATCCTTTGCTAGCACAGTAAGTTTTCCCCAAGAATCAATGGTCGCTCTACTTTTTTTCAGTACAGCGTCACTGGTTTGTATGGCAGGAATAATCTCTACTAATTTCATCAGCGGTGCAGGATTAAAAAAGTGAATCCCAACTACACGCTCAGGATGCTTACATGCCCCTGCAATGCTAGCAATCGAAAGAGAGGACGTATTGGATGCTAAAATACAATCTTCCGTCACAATCTCTTCTAGCGCGGTAAATACGGATTGTTTGATGTCTAAATTCTCAATAATCGCCTCAATTACCAAACCGGCATCTGCAAAATTCTTAAAATCATTCATAAAATAAATGCGCCCAAAAATAGCTTTCGCCGTTGGGTCATCGATCTTACCCTTTTCCACCAAGCGATTCAGAATCTTCAGTAATTTATCTTTTGCTTTTTGCAAAGCATCAGGATTCGTATCGCACAGATACACCTCGTGTCCTGCAGTAGCTGCTACTTGCGCTATACCAGAGCCCATTGAACCACTGCCTATTATTCCTACTTTCATATCTATTTCTTAGTGCCCTTTAAATACAGGCTTTCTTTTTTCTACAAATGCTCTTACGCCTTCTCCATAGTCGTCAGAGTGTCCTGCGATAGACTGTAGCTTATCTTCTAAAGCCAATTGCTCGTGGATATCATTCTTAAAACTTTGATGCAAGGCTCTCTTTGTAAGACCTAAACCTAGGGTTGGCATATTGGCTAATTTATCACAGGTCTTCGCAATCACTTCATCAAACATTTCATCGTTGACTACTTTGTAAATCATGCCCATCGCTTCTGCATCTTCTGCCGTCACTTTATCTCCCAACATCATCAGCGCAGAGGCTTTGCTGCGTCCAATAATACGCGGCAAATAGTAAGTCCCTCCACTATCAGGAATCAAACCAATTTTAGAAAACGCTTGAATAAAAGTAGCAGAAAATTTAGCAATCGTAATATCACAAGCCAATGCAATATTGGCACCCGCTCCCGCTGCTACCCCATTGATGGCCGCTACGATCGGCTTTTCTATTTTTATTATTCTCTCAATGATAGGATTGAAATGTTCTTGCAAAATCACCGTTAAATCTGGACCATCTGGATCTAAGATCTCTTGCAAATCCTGACCAGCGCTGAATGCTTTACCTGATCCAGTAATGCATATACAGCGGATTTCTTTATTTGATGCACATTCATCCAAAGCTTGCTGAACCTCCAAGGCCATAGGGCGATTAAAACTATTGTAGACCTTGGGCCTGTTGAGTTGAATAGTCGCTATTGCTCCATCTATGGAGAAATTAATTAATTCCATAATTCACTATTATTAGTAAGCCCAAAAATACAAAAAGCGATGCTGCTTTTTTAGTAATAATAAAATCAACAGGTAAGTAAAAAGCGGTATTAAAAGATAAAAAACACCAGTCTAATGACACTTGAAGTAATCGAATGGTTCTTCGCAGTCCAAGCACTTATACTGTGCCTTGCAAGCTGTAGAGCCAAACTGACTGATCATCTCTGTGTTTGTAGAATTGCACTGTGGGCAGATGATGCCTGATTCTTCAGAGAATAAAGCCCGTTTGCTTTTGGCCGCTCCCTGAGGAGGAGCTATTCCGTAACCGCGTAATTTTTCTTTTCCAGATTCAGATAACCAATCCGTCGTCCAAGCTGGGGAGAGTACTGTGGTAATCTTTACTTTTTCGACGCCATGATCTTGGAGTGTAGATTTAATGCCTACCTCTATCATATCCATTGCAGGACATCCCGTGTAGGTCGGAGTGATGATGATCTCTACTCCCTCCTCTGCTAGTACTACATCTCTCACAACTCCTAAATCAATAATAGACAGAACTGGCACTTCTGGATCTTGCACCTTTTCTAAGATATCGTAAATATGTTCTTTCGTTATTACCATGGACTGACTACCATTGTTGGCCTGGATAAGCTCTCTGCAAAAATTGCATCTCAGCAAGCAAGAATCCTAAGTGCTCTGAATGCACTCCACGCTTGCCACCATCATGCATCCACCCATCTTCGGGGACTGTGAGTGTTGCTTCGGCAAATATATTTTTCACCTCTTCGTCCCACTCCGCCTTGATACCGTGTATATCCGGAAAAATACCCTCATCATGGCAAGCCAATTCGTAATCTGTGAACTTGAACATCTCTTCCGTGTACGGCCATAGATCATCGATAGCTGCGTTGATTCTGCTATTACTTTCTTCTGTGCCGTCTCCCAATCTAATAACCCACTCCGCGCTCCATTTTAGGTGATAGGTGATTTCTTTGATGGCTTTCTCGGCAATAGCTGCTATATCTTTATTGCTAGATTTGAGTAGTCTTTGATATGCATGATAATTAAATGCATCATAAAAAAACTGACGCAATACCGTCTTTGCGAAATCGCCATTCTTTTGCTCTACTAAGAGGATATTTTTGTAGGAGGTGGCATCTCTAGTGTAAGCGATGCTATCTTCCGTAGCGCCATTTCCTTGAAGCTTTGCAGCCACCTGAAAAATATTTCTTGTCTGTCCTACCAGATCCAATGCAATATTAGTCATCGCCATATCTTGCTCTAATACAGGACCATGGCTCGTCAATTCAGACAACCTATGACCGAGTATCAAGGCATTGTCACCAAGATGAATTAAGAAATCGTGTAAATGATTTGCCATCACATGTGTTTAAGTTCGTCAGGAAGATTGTAGAATGTGGGATGCCTATATACTTTATCGTTGGCAGGATCAAAAAGAGACTCTCCTTCGTCTGGATCAGAAGCCGAGATATGCTTTGACTCCACAACCCATATACTAATACCCTCATTCCTACGAGTGTACACATCCCGCGCATTTTGCATCGCCATTTCTGCATCCGTTGCATGTAAAGATCCGACATGCTTATGGTTCAAACCATTTTTGCTGCGGATGAATATTTCCCAAATAGGCCAATTATTTTCCATCTTATGCTACTTTTTTAGTTTTTCTAGCGGCTCTTTTATTCGCATGCGCTACTGCTGCTTCTCTTACCCAAGCACCTTCTTCCCAGGCTGTTTTTCTTGCCGCTATTCTTTCTTTATTACAAGGTCCGTTTCCTTTGACTACCTGCCAAAATTCGTCCCAGTTGATTTCTCCAAAGTCATAGTGCCCTCTTTCTTCATTCCACTTGATGTCGGGATCAGGCAAAGTGACATTGAGTATTTTAGCTTGCTCGTAACATATGTCGACAAACTTTTGGCGCAACTCATCATTGGTAAATCGCTTAATTTTCCATTGCATACTTTGCTGCGTATTAGGTGAGTCTGCATCTGATGGGCCAAACATCATCATCGCAGGCCACCACCATCTATTGACAGATTCTTGGAGCATTGCCTTTTGTTCATCTGAACCTTTACTTAGGTTCAATAGAATTTCGAAACCTTGTCTTTGGTGAAAGCTCTCCTCTTTGCACACCCTAACCATTGCTCGTGCATATGGCCCGTAAGAACATCTACATAGTGGTACCTGATTCATAATCGCCGCACCATCTACTAACCAACCGATACTGCCTATATCAGCCCATGACAAAGTAGGATAATTGAATATACTAGAATATTTAGCCTTGCCGCTGTGGAGTTGCTCGAAGAGTGTGTCTCTATCTATGCCCAAGGTCTCACAAGCACTATATAGATACAAACCATGCCCCGCTTCATCCTGCACCTTAGCCATTAAAGCCACTTTACGTCGCAGCGTAGGCGCCCTAGTGATCCAGTTCCCTTCGGGAAGCATCCCTACTATTTCGGAATGTGCATGTTGAGAAATCTGTCGAATCAAAGTCTTACGATAGGCATCAGGCATCCAATCCTTTGGCTCTATTTTTTCTTCTCTATCGATTTTCGCTTGAAAGATGTCATTTAGATTCTTTTCCATTTTTATTATTTTTCTTGCTCTATATATTTAGATGCTACGCTAGTTCTTTGTTCTTTTTTTCGGACTAGGGGTAGTAGCCAGTCCCGATTGTAGCGTAGCGGAATATCGGGAAGCCCCTGCGCGGCTTGTTGCTTAGCCCAAGGGCCGAGCGAACAGCGAGTGGCGGATGGCCCGACCTAAGATAGCTGACCTTTCCGTCAGCTATCTTAGGGAGTCCCCAAGTCATCAAAAACTAAAAATTATAGACAATTCATTAATCGTCTAAACAAATATACAATTATTTAACACCAAATACGAACAATTGTTCGTATCCAAAGTAAATGCCTGAACGTCAATAAAGTATCATTTTTCCGTTAAAAAATCCAAATCCTAGGCAAATGTCAATAATTTAGACGCTTTACTAGTAAGAATATATATATTTAGTCTTTATAATAGGACCAAAATCGGGATTCCATGAAAACTCGAACGGTTTTTGAATATAAGATAAATATTAAGTGTAAAAGCCTAAAATGAAAGGCTGATGCACCGTTAATATTAATACCGATATATGAACATATTAGGAATATCTGGTTTATACCATGATTCTGCTGCAGCCATCATCATCAAGGGTCGGGTCGTAGCGGCCGCACAGGAGGAGCGGTTTACGAGGATAAAGCATGATGAAAAATTTCCTGTCCATGCGATTCGATATTGCCTGCAAGAGAGTGGTCTGAGCATCGACGATTTGGATGCAGTGGTCTATTATGAAAAACCGGGCATGCGTCACGATCGGTATATGGAATCTTTCAGATACTATGCTCCACAGGGTTTCAAGGCCTTCCTTGGTCACTTTCCTATCTTGACTAAATGGAAATATTTTTTCAAAAGTAAGATTAAAAAGCACCTTCGGGAGATTCAAGCATTTGATGAATCTAAGTTGCGTATTTTGTATACGGAGCATCACCTTTCACATGCGGCGGGGACCTACTACCCTTCTGGATTTGATGATGCCGCCATTCTCACTATAGATGGAGTTGGTGAATATGCGAGTGCATCTATATGTCATGGTCAAGGAAATAAAATCAAAATTCTCAAGGAGTTGAGATGGCCCCATTCTCTTGGGATTTTATATTCTGCCTTTACACAGTTCCTTGGATTTAAGATAAATAATGGGGAGTATAAAGTCATGGGTCTTGCGCCCTATGGCATTGTGGATTCTGAAGAAGTCAATCGATTTATAAAAATAGCTAAAGAGTACTTGATCGATATTGCGGAGGATGGTTCTATCTGGCTCAACCAAGATTACTTTCAGTATGCGACTGCGAGTGGTGGAAAGATACAAGTCAAAAAGTGGGAGAAGATTTTTGACATGCCAATGCGCGAGCAGGATTCTTCCTTGGAGCAAGTGCATTGCAATCTGGCTCTAGCGATACAATTGATTACAGAGGAGTCCGTACTCAAGATGGCTGCCGAAGCAAAGCGACTCACAGGAAGCAAAAATATTTGTTTGTCTGGTGGCGTCGCACTGAATTGCGTAGCCAATGGAAAACTCATGAAGACCAAAATGTTTGAGCACCTTTTCATCCAACCCGCTTCTGGAGATGCAGGGGGCTCGGTAGGTGCTGCCTATGCTGCACACTATATTTATTTTGATCAAGCATTGGAAAAGAATCGCAGCCAAGAGCATGTCTATCTAGGCCCACAGTTTGAGGACAGTGAAGTGCAGGAGGTGATCAACAAACACGAATTTGACTATTCAGAATACAAAGATGATAAAGCACTTTGTGATGAAGTGGCGCAGCTCATAGCGAGCGACAATGTCATTGGATGGTTTCAAGGCAGAATGGAATTTGGTCCGCGTGCCTTAGGCAATAGATCTATCTTGGGCAATGCCACGAGCCTCGACATGCAGCGCAAAATAAATTTGAAGATAAAATTTAGAGAAGGTTTTAGGCCATTTGCACCTTCTGTACTCTTAGAAGAAAATCAGAAATTCTTCAACATTGATAGACCCTCACCATATATGTTGTTGGTGACGGATGTACAGCAGGATATGATGCGTCCATTGCCTAAGGAGTATGATCAGATGCAATGGCGCGCCAAGCTAGATGTCAACCGGTCGGAGATCCAAGCCGTCACGCACGTCAATTTTTCTGCGCGTGTACAGACGGTGACGCCTGAGTCCAATGCAAAATATTATCAATTGATAAAATCATTTCGCGACATTACGGGATATGGATTGCTCATCAACACCAGTTTCAATGTGCGCGGCGAACCTATCGTGTGCACTCCTGAGGATGCGTACAATTGTTTTTTGCAAACCAACATGGACTACTTGGTGATTAACAATTTTCTTTTTTCAAAAACAAAGTCTAGTGTCAATGGCGTCAAAATCACTGACCTAAAAGACACTGCCCAAATCCATAAATAACATGAAAATAATCAACGCTATTCTCTCGATTGTTTCCGCGGTTTACTATGCACTCATCCTGTTGCCGTCTTCATTATTGACGAAAGGTTCGGAAGGGCGCAAGTTATTTCAGTTTGACAAAAAACCGGGCGGCACCTACTTTCATGAGCGCAATCATGAATACACGAAGAGCGACTTCGAACAGGGATAAATTTTTACTGCGATTTATTTTTTGGGCGCTCCCCTAGGCCAACCTACAAAGCCACCCACACTAGGGTCAGGCTCTGCGTTGTACTCCACCATCAGCTGCCTGAGTATATATAGTCGTCTCTAGTCTCTCCTCGTATCTCGTCGAGCCGTCGACACTCCTTATATACTTGAGTCATCTGCTAGTCTCGTGCCACTGCGATCCTTAGCGCATGAGATTTTGCTTTAGTGTTGTGTGGTTCTTTTTGGTAGTAATGATTATTTCAGGAATGTTCAGAAATATCATATTTCGTTAAAAAAAACATTCTACATCTTAA
>CAKZVJ010000114.1 GCA_937923345.1 uncultured Saprospiraceae bacterium | reverse complement strand
ACTCAACAAACTATACAGTATAAGCTTAAAAAAATGGTTTGCTTTGAGCTTTTTAACCCAGTCGTCTACTCCTAGTGATTCTGTTAAATCTTCTATTAAGGTTTCAGGAATAAGGGATAAAAGCTCTTCTACAGATATCTTGGAATCTGATAAATCTTTCTTTAATCGGTTTGCCACTTTTTTTAAGGCTAAATTCCGAAATTATATCGAATTTCTAAACTGATTATTTTTCTGAACACCCCTAACTTATAATTTATAATTGGGATATTCAGTAGTACAAAATAGTCTATAAAAATAGGGGACAAAGTATTATCTTAATAAAAAGAAAACCCCGTTTTCTTCGTTGGTCACGGAAAAACGGGGTAATCAAAAAACATATTAAGATGAAAGTACGAAGAATATCTGAATTTCAGTCAAGAATAGATTTCCCAAATTTCGATACCAACTATGAAAGATATATAGAGTCCTTCAAATCTTCAGACTTGGGCAAGATCTACAATTCTCTACCTTGGGCAGATCTTGTTTCTGCTTTTGGATTGTCTAATAAAAAGAAAGGTCCTACTAGCATTTTTCCACCGAGAGGTAAAATAGCTTTGATGTTTTTGAAGAACTATTGTTGCACTTCAGATGAGAAGCTTATAGAGCAATTTAATGGAAATATATTTTATCAGATATTTTGTGATGCATTATTGGAGCCAGGTGAACGGATAGAGAATTTCAAAATAGTGAGCCAGATAAGATGCGAGTTAGCTTCTAAGTTAGATATCGAAATTACAGAAAAGGTTTTAATGGAAAATTGGAAACCTTATATGTCAAACTTAGATAACATTACTTGTGATGCGACATGTTATGAAAGTAGTATCAAATATCCTACAGATATAAAATTACTAGTAGATGGTGTAGATTGGATATATAATCAAATACAATTATTGTCAAAAAGAAATGGTCTACGAATGCCACGTACTAAGTATAAAAAATGGAAGCGTCGGGGAGTAAGCTATAGTAAAATGAAAAAGAAACGCAGAAAGAAGCGTCGTGCATTACAAAGAGGTTTATTGCGCTTATTATCAAAGCTTTTAGGGATATTAGATGAATTAGAGCTCAGATATGGGTTTAACTCTAATGAAGCGAACTACCTAAGAAGACGTCATACGATAAGTAGGATATTGAAGCAACAAAGCGATAAATTTTATAAGGGAATAGTACCAAAAAATGCAATCGTATCAATTGATAAACCATATATACGTCCAATAGTAAGAGGAAAAGAAAACAAATCAGTAGAGTTTGGAGCTAAGTTGCATAAGCTTCAGATAGATGGCATAAGTTTTATTGAACACATCAGTTTTGAAGCTTTCCATGAAGGCAATCGATTAAAGCAGACAATATGGAAAGCACAGAAGCTGACAAATAAAAAAGTCAAACTATTAGGAGCAGACGCGATCTATGCAACCAATGCAAATCGAAAATATGTGAGCTCAAAAAATATACAAACAGATTTCAAACCGAAGGGCAGAGCAGGAAAACATAGGAAACATAAAGACCAAATCTCTGCAATGATTACAAAAGAAAGAGCAAGTAGGCTGGAAGGGAGCTTCGGAACAGATAAGGCTTACTTTCTTCTGAATAAGGTAAAAGCTCGAACTAAAGAGAATGAGATATTGTGGATCTTTTTTGGAATCCACTGCTCTAATGCATTAAATATTGGTAGAAGAATGAGCAAATCACAGGCTGTAGCAGCATAAGTTTTAATCAAAAAGTGGTTAGAAAAATATCACCTTGGCATTGCTTTGCCCTTACTTCTGAACATCCCTATAATTAAGTGGCGCATTCATAACTCATACTTCATCATTAAAACCGCCGCCTCTAAATCTTATTCCCTGCATTGTACTCTGCCCCAAACAAAAAAATGCAGCACCTCAAAAAGAAATGCTGCATTTGTAAAATTTACTTCTTTAAAAATTACTAAGCGCCAAGATAGTGCTTCAATAATTTACTTCTCGATTTAGTTCTGAGTTTGTTTATCGCTTTATCCTTAATCTGTCTTACACGCTCACGAGTAAGACCAAAACGCTCACCGATATCTTCTAGAGACATAGGATGTTCGACGCCGATACCAAAGTACAACTTGATGACATCACACTGTCTATCTGTAAGCGTACTCAGAGAGCGATCGATCTCTTTGCGCAACGATTCTCCATACGCAAGCTGCGAATCCGTATTAGGAGTACCTCCATTTTCTAAAACGTCTAAAAGAGAATTGTCCTCTCCGTCGACAAAAGGTGCATCCATAGATACGTGTCTGGCAGCAACGCCTAGAGTAGTTTCTACCTCTTCGGTAGTAATTTCGAGCATCTCCGCTAATTCTTCTGGAGACGGCTCTCTTTCGAATTCTTGTTCAAGTTCCGAAAATGCCTTGTTGATCTTATTCAAAGATCCCACCTTGTTCAATGGCAAACGTACAATCCGTGACTGCTCAGCTAATGCCTGCAGGATAGACTGTCTGATCCACCATACCGCGTAAGAAATAAACTTAAAACCTCTTGTTTCATCGAATCGTTGTGCAGCTTTGATTAATCCTAAATTACCTTCATTGATCAAATCACTGAGTGATAGACCTTGATTTTGGTACTGTTTTGCTACGGACACAACGAATCTCAAGTTAGCCTTGGTTAACTTCTCGAGCGCTTCTTGATCACCTTCCTTAATCCTTTTCGCCAAGTCTACTTCCTCCTCAGGGGTCAGTAAGTCGACCTTACCGATTTCCTGCAGATACTTTTCCAGCGACTGACTTTCACGATTAGTTATGGATTTGGTGATCTTTAATTGTCTCATTAAAAAGTTTTTAATTGTTAAAGATGTCAACATGTAGGTCAAAGACCTATATGCCAAATAATTTTATAAAATGCTTATTTTAAATTTCCTTTTCCCTTATCTGTACAGCGTATATTACATAAAATACTGAAAACCAATGAATAGTGGTATCTTGGTTTTAGCATTACTGTAAAAACTCACAATGCAAATGAATGTCATCTGCACATGAATTCTTCATGCTGCATTTCTTTAATAACGGGAATTATAATCTCTATCAAGACAAAGGTAATCGTCCTTAGGCGCGGTTTAATTTTGCTTTTTGCTTTGCACTTTTTCTCATTCTCTCGGTAGATAACACAAACTTACATTGATTTAACATTAGAATCAATAAAAAAGGTCGATAATAATGACATTTTTTAAATTATTTCCACAAATGTCGTCACGAAATGCGAGCTTATATTAGCCAATAGTAGATTGATTTATAAATAATTAATATCTATATGTAAGTATCATCAGCTATTTTATTTTGTATTATTCCTTTTAAATACGTATGTTCCGCAATAATTGAGCATGGATAGCCTCTGTTTTAGTGTGCCGTCTCTCTCAACTATTGAAAACTGAACACCAATAATGGCAAAAAAGAAAAAGTCCAAATTAGAATCTATTGAACTTGAGTATATATTCAGAGCCTCTCCGGCGATATTATACCAGTTTTTTACTACACCTTCTTGTTTGATTAGATGGTACTGCGACGAAGTAGATATCAATGGCGAAAAGTATAGCTTTATCTGGGATGGATATCCTGAAGACGCTGAATTGCTTGAAAGCGTAGAAAATGAGAAGCTTAGATTTAAGTGGGATGAGTCCGAAGAAGGCGCTTACTTTGAAATTAGAATGAGTAAATCTCCGGTTACTTCTGAAACCATACTAGAAATAACGGACGTCATCGAACCCCATGAAGTGGAAGAGCAAAAACTGCTTTGGGAAAGTCAGATAAAGAAATTGCGGCAAGAAACTGGCGGATAGTAAACCATCTATTTTTCAGCGTCTATTAATATATCTTCTTTGATAGATGGGGTAATAAGGTTTAAAAATGCCACCTTCAAGATCCATAGAACCAGTAAACCTCCTATAAGGAAAGTAATCATAGCAACCATTTTATGACGTTAAGAAATAAGTATACACACTTCGCATGTACCTGTATATGTGCTGATTCTTAATTTGCTTTTTGTTGGGATTGAATTCCTATGTTGTTACTTGCAAAATAATAAGATTACGACTATTTAGCTATACCATCAAAATGGTATTTTAGATATGCCACTTTTAGACATGTGTAAGGGATGTTCAGAAGTAAGAGAAGAACCCCGGGAGGGGGGGAATACTATAGCCCAGGGTGGCAACCCTGGGTATTAGCGTAGCAGGAACCAATTTGGCGTGATTTTTTTTTAAAAATCATGACAAATTGAGTCAAAGAATCACCCCGTTTTTAAAGCAATAGTATTAAAAATGGTGTGATCATTTAGACATCTTAAGATGTAGAATGTTTTATCTCAACGAAATATGATACTTCTGAACATCCCTTCATATGCGACTTACTTAAACGCATACCCAATAGAAATACCTGTAAAAGTGTTTCTAATATCATTTTTGAAAAATGTTGGGGTGTGATTTATTTGCACACTGACCCCTTTCTTCAAAGGAGTAAATCTATATCCAATAGTGAAAAAGCCACCTACGAGATCGACACCATTTCCTTGCAGCGTAACGCCATTGATTGATCTTTCGAATGATGAAGTGGCGAATGTAGGAATTGCTCCTACACCAGTTACTAGCCCATGTCTTTTTTTACCAAATATATAATTCAATTCAATCGGGGTAGCCAATACAGGAACCCTTTGGTTTCCAGGCGACTCAAAGCTGTCAGCAGAGAAAGTGGCTAGTCCTATTTTGACTCCATATCCATTTCTCTGTCCTCTTTTGAGCCTCGTATCAAATTTTAATCCACGCGTAATCGATTTTCCAGTGATATCAAAAGTGATGCTTTTTTGGAAGCCGTCGAAACTGGATGCTTTATTGGAGCCTTGGGCATTAGCGGAAAAAAGAATCCCAACAATAAGTGCGAATAACAAGGGTAGCTTTTTCATAATCCTAGATTTTAATGGGGAATAAATTATTTACTTCTATACCTGGATGACGAATTTATTGAGCGGAATAGGGCATATTTAATACTTCCTTAATATAATACTTGCCATATTTTTATTTTTTAATTACTCGATAAGAGTCCTTATGATTTTAGTAACACATTAATGAACATTCAGTCTCTGAAGGCGCAGTAGAATTACTGTAAATAATAATAGAGATGTTAAGAAGTAAGAGAAGAACCCCGGAGGGGTGGCCATATTAAAGCCCAGGGTGGCAACCCTGGGTTATAAGCGAGGCAAGAACCAATTTGGCGTGATTTTCTTTTAAAAATCATGACAAATTGAGTTTGAGAATCACCCCGCTTTTAGAGCAATAGTACTAAAAATGGTGTGATCATTTAGAGATCTTAAGATGTAGGATGTTTTATCTCAACGAAATATGATATTTCTGAATATCCCAATAATAACGGACTATCCAGTATAATGTACATAAACACATAATTAAGAAAAGCTTGATTTTGCGTTTCTGTCTTTATTGTTCCTGTCATTTAGGCAAAAAGCAAAAAGTAATAACATAAGTAATCCTATTGTTAGATGATTTCAGTATATCTGTTTTGTTAAAGATTGAAACACTTACGCACCCAACTAGTAAATAATAAGATGTCTTTTTCTATAAAGAGGGACAATTTGTTAGCATAAAAAAGAATTAAAAATGATCCAGACATTAAAAATGATCCATATTGTTCGCTCCTTATGTCTTGCTATATGTATGTTGTTCAGCATCTGTTCCATTGGGCAAATAGTACAACTTAAAAGTTTGAATTTTGTCAGTTATGATTTTTTCGATGATTCAGCAGATAGCATGAACTTCGATTTAGTAGAGAAAGGAGGTGAGAGCAAAATGTTAACCCAGTTTGAAGGGCAAATTACTTATTCATTATCTATAGTAGATAAGACAGGTGAAATGACGGAGGACGAGTCTAAACTGTTTATGGGTGATGAGCAGGTATATACTATGAAAGACAATAAGTACAGAAGTGAAATGAACGGAGTACTGAATATGACTCAGATATACCTAGGTCAAGATACTATCTATAGCCAAATGAATGGTGCAAAGGCAATCTACTGGATTGATGCGACCAGTAATGCGGATCAGATGATTGATTATACCATTGAACGTGGGGTAGAAACTATTGCTGGGGTAGAGTGTGATTTGCTAACCATCAACTCTAAAGAAGGGACAACAAAATACTACTACAATAAAGAATATTATTCTAACGCAAAAAATTTTAAGTACCATAAACATGGTTTTTGGAATTTCTGTATGGAAAAAACAAACGCTATTCCACTTAAAAGTAGCATCGAGTCAAAAGATATGTTTATTGAGGTAACGGCTAAAAAAATTAATGTTGTTGAGGTAAATGAGGAGGCGTTTATTATTCCAAATCTTCCTAGAGAGGAAAATCCACAGTAGGGAAAAGTCATAAATTTACATTTTGTACAAGTTGGAAAAATAATGCAAAGTTTAGCTATCTTTGGTATGATCTTCTCTAAGATATAACTCTCTTATTTAGATAAATACTTTGCATAGCATTTTTACTTTATTCGCTTTATTGTTTTGCTTGATATGTTGTAGTGTGACTGCACAAGAAATCAACTTGAATGATTATGTCTGGAAGAATAGACTTCTTGTCTTCTTATCTAATGATGCTAGTTCGCCAAAGATCCAAAAGCAGCTGGATATTTTATTAGCGGATGCAGAGGAATTGATGGAGCGAAAGTTAATCCTCCTACAAGTAGAACCCCATAGATATAAGCTGATTAGGCCCAATCAAGAAAAATCACCAAATTGGATTCATTCCGATAGCCTATTTAAGCAACTAGATACTAATACCGTTTCATTTGAAATACAATTGATAGGCCTAGATGGAGGAATGAAGATGAGATCTAATGAAATTGTGGTATTGAATCAATTGACTGACCTGATCGATCGTATGCCGATGCGGCAGATAGAATTAAGAAATAAAAAGGAGCAAAATAAATAAGGCTCGATAATGAATATCATCGAGCCCCAAATCCATTCTGATGAGCAAGTATGCTACACAAAGGTCTATTTTAAATTGTTGTCGTAGTCATCAAGCGTACTTGTGCTAATACAATACGGCGTAGATACCATCATCAGATTTTAATATCCATTCGTCTTCCTCCAGATCTATAGTTCCTGTAACTACTCGCTTGTCTGAATGTAAACTATTATGCGTGATTTGGAATCTAAAATTGTAATGTGTGTCCCTGTCAAAGTTACAGTCTTCCATATTATAGTTAAAGAAGTTGACATAGTTGAAAAATAAACTAGAGGTCAGATTTTTGTAGGTGGGAGTATTGTAGTGTACAGATCTTGAGCCTTTTCCTTGGATGGAATAGTCACCACTATTTGGGCTCCCAGTAATAAGTGTACTATGTGTAAAACTAAACTCTTGATTGATGTCATCTTTGTTGGCATTTCCAATAGATGAGCTCTGCTCGCTAAACTGATAGCTCTTTTCATCTAGATCATTCGCACAGGTAACTTTATATTCTCCTATGAGCGTCATTTCGTAGTTTGTATCAGAGTGTCCTAGATTAAGAGATAAGGTTGAGTCTAGCTCGCAATCCTCAATACTGCCCGCAAAAACACTACAGACACTTTGGCGCTCTAATTCTGCTCCACCATAATCGGCTAAAAAATTAATAGTAATAAAGTCAACTATTTCTTGATCACTTAGGTCTGAGATGCGTACAAGGCCCCTTTCAGTTTCTGCACATTGAACAAGAATAATGGCGCATATACCTAAGTTAATAAGGATGAATATTTTCTTCAATGTTGTCATGACGTCTTGTTTTTTAAGTTAGTAAAGAATGGATCGGTAATTTTTGAAAAATAAATTTCAAGAACTTCGAAACGTAGCTCAAAAGCAAGTTGCAAATTAAACTGCTAGAGTTGTAGCTTACTGCTTGTCATCGATTCAAAATTCATTGCCGAACCATTTGCTTATGTATTCATAGTTTTTCATAGTGTTGTGATTTGCAAGCCGCCCTCCGGGTGTTGGTTAAACTAGGTTGACGACTTGCTCTTCACGCTCTTGTTTTTGTAGGCGCTTGTTTAATGCCATACGTATATGGCGGTGGCCTTTCGTTTTGTGATACGATACATGGGATATAAAACGGTAAACTTAATTTGTAACTCGGTTGAAAGTGCAAGCCGCTATTTAGCATATACTAAATGGACGACTTGCTTTTTCATAGCTTTATGGGTGCCTAGCTAGAAGGCTCCCAGTGTTTGATGGAGCGTATGTAGGTATTTGGTTTTTTCAAATTTGTGGTGACCATGAAATTAGGACAGCTTTACTTAAATCCATAGCCTATAGAAATCCCAGCATATGGTAGTACTCTTGCAGATCGAATGCTTAGAAATGGATTTAAATTTACTTGGAAAGTGAACCCAGAATCTAGCGGTTGCAATCTATATCCAACACTGGCGTACGGCCCGGCTATACCGATACCTCTGAGATTGAAATTGTCGTCAGGAGACATCCCTCGGACACTGCCAAATCCTGCAAGTACTCCTATACCAGTAATCAGTCCGCTTCTTCTCTTTCCAAGTATATGATTAAATTCTAAGGGGACAGAAATGTAGGATGCGCTAAGGCTAGCTTCCTCATTTTCTAAACTTATTCGAGCTCCCCCAAAGCCAACTTTGAATCCAAATCCATCGTTGCGACCTCGTTGCAATCTCATGTCATAATTCAGTCCCCACAAGAGATGGGAGCCTGCTAATTCTAGGGTTATATTTTTGTGGAAGGCGGGCTTCTCAAAAGCAATTCTGTCATACTGTGCAAAAATGCTTGTGCTGAGTAATACTGAGAAAGCGGCGATTAATAAGATGTGATTTTTCATGATGTAGTTTTTAAGTGTTATAGAATATGTTTAATTACTATTCTTAACTCTATAATAGCGCACATCTTTTATCGTGACAAATGATATCTGTATTTTTATGTTTTTCTTAATAGAATGTCAGCCCATTTGATAAATTTTATTTTTCACTTAAGACTTCTTAGTTTTTTCTTAACCTTTTTTTCTTGTCGCTCAGGGCGTGGCGAAAGCCTAAGCGAGCCAAGCGGAGCGCGCTAGAGATCAGAGATAGCAGCGGCATACTGGAGCTGGGGGAGGAGAGTGGGGCGGCTCCAGTATATAGCGTATAGGTACTATCTATAAAACCAAGTCTATTTCACTAATTATTTATATCTTTATTTCATTGGACAGCTAGCTCTAAGCTTTTTGTACCAGGAGTAGCCTTTGGGCTTCCAAGGGCTACAATTTTTTCATCTTCTGTGTAAAATTTGTCTTTTATTTTTAGATAAAAATCGCTATCAAAAGCGTCATCATTCTTCCACAAGGCAAAGATGGTTGTCAATAATTTTCTTTGTATTGCCACATAGCTTTTCATTTTAATTTTATGCTTTTCAAAAGTTCGATTATACAAGTTTTTAAATACTGGTTCGTATTTTTTAACGTTGAATGCAGGTAAATGTAAAGCTCTTCGTATTCGGCTATTACCCTTTTTGGAGATTTTTGTTTTACCTTCTCTTTTGCCTGATTGATTTTCTATCACATCATAACCAGCATAGCTTGTTAATTGCTTTGCATTATCGAACAATTCGAATCCGTAGGTTTCTGCTATCACTACTGCTATTGTTAATTCTGCCACTCCTTTGATGATACTTATCTGACTTACCTTTCTAAATACTTCTTCATCTTTT
>CAKZVJ010000113.1 GCA_937923345.1 uncultured Saprospiraceae bacterium | reverse complement strand
CAGTCACCCATCTCTAGAGATAGCTTTAAAAATATAAATATTTATACTAGTAATTTGAATGGAAAATTTCAAAGTGCAGAGGTAGACATGACTATAGTGTCCTTGCAATCTGAAGATCGACTGTATCGAGATCGACTATGGGGATTTCCAGATACGATGTCTATGTCAAAGGCATCTTTTGAAGCGGACTTTCCAGCGTATAGATTTGAAAAGAAAAAGCGGATAGAAGAATGGCCGGAAGTAAATGTCGTTTATCAACAAGAAATAAACACCACTGAGAGAGGAGATGTCAGTATAGAGGGTCTAAAATTAGATGCAGGTTACTATAAAATAAAAGTTAAAGCTACAGATAAAAATGGGAATGAAGTCAGCAAAGAAATTACTTTTGAAGTACGAGATGATAAGAAAGATACGCTTGCCATACCTACAGCATTGTCGTTATCGAAAGATAAAGAAATATATAAGCCAGGAGACAAGTCTGCAGTCAAACTGTTATCTACCCAGCCTGAGGCGATGGTCTTATTTACCGTGATGCATAGAAATAAAAAGCTAAGTGAAAAATGGATTACCATAAAAAATATCAACATAGAGAATATTAGCATCAAGGAAGAGGACTTGGGTAATATTCAGGTACATGCTTTTGCTTTAATCAATGGACAAATTCATGAGCAATCATCGACCATAAGTGTACCCTGGCTAGAGAAAGATTTGAAGATAAGTTATAGTAGCTTTCGCGATAAATTATTACCTGGACAGGATGAAGAATGGACTATTAAAATCGAAGGCTCTAAAAAAGAGGCGGTTGCAGCTGAAGTGTTAGCTGGCATGTATGACGCTTCGCTCGATCAGTTTAGCGCAAATAGGTGGAGCTCAAACTACTTTCCTAATCTAAATACATATTATCAAGTAAGTAGAGGGAAAGGTTTCTCTCTAAGCAATGCTTATCCACTAAGTGATGTCTTTCAGAGTTTTAAGGATGAACATCAAAAAAGATATCGACATTTCAATATGTTTGGTTTTAATTACTATGGTAATCATAACTTACCCGGTCGTGCTATCTATAATTTAGAATCTGCAAATACTGGGGCTAGAGGTAGGGTCTTGCAAAAGTCCGCGGCTCCTGCTCAACTAGAAAGTTTAGACATAAAAGAGAGCGCTGTAATGGATGAAGTTATAATATTAGAGGATGCTAGCGCTAATTATATTGATGGAGTGAAAGTGGCAAGGAATTTAATACCTGCCAACGCCTCTGATAAAGGAGCTTCACAATTTGATCAAGCTCCAGCCGTCAGAAAGAACCTAAAAGAAACGGTTTTCTTCTACCCTGACCTACATACAGACGAGGAAGGAAATGTGCTACTCAAATTCAAAATGAATGAAGCCTTGACCAAGTGGAAGTTTATGCTTTTTGCACATACCAAAGACCTTGCTACGGCTGTCTCTACTAAAGAAGTAGTTACTCAAAAGGAACTCATGGTTCAGCCTAATGCCCCTAGATTCTTCAGAGAAGGAGATAAGATTAAATATAGCGCTAAGGTATCTAATCTTTCGGAAAAGAAAATGAAAGGGGAGGCAAGACTTGAATTATTTGATGCCTTGACTCTGGAGGTGATCGATATAGCGTATGGGAATAAGAAAGCAATCAGAAAATTTGAAATTGAACCTGGTGCATCGCAAGCTTTATTCTGGGATTTGGAGATTCCGATGGATAAGTTAGGTACAGTACTACATCGTGTGATTGCTGAAGCAGGAAAATATGCTGACGGAGAAGAAAGTGCCTTGCCGGTATTGACCAATCGAAAGTTAGTGACGGAAACCATGCCTTTACCATTGCGTGCAGGTCAAAGCAAGAATTTTGTGTTTGAATCCATGCAAAACAATAAGTCAGAGACTTTGACCAACCATCAATTTACGCTAGAATTCACCAGTAACCCTGCATGGTACGCAGTGCAGTCTTTGCCCTACTTGATGGAATACCCCTATCAATGCACAGAGCAAATATTCAATAAATTGTATGCCAACAGTTTGGCTTCGCACATCGCCAATAAAAATCCGAAGATCAAACAGATATTCGAATCTTGGAAAGGTACAGATGCTATGAAGTCCAACTTGAGTAAGAATCAAGAACTCAAGTCAGCCTTATTGGAGGAAACGCCTTGGGTCTTAGATGCGCAAAGCGAAGAGCAGCAACGCAGAAATATTGCCCTTCTTTTTGATCTTAATAAAATGAGCAATGAAAAAGCCCAACACCTAAAAGTACTCAAAGAGAGGCAGCTGAGTAATGGTGGCTTTGCATGGTTCCCAGGAGGGAGAGATTCTTGGTACATCACTCAGTATCTAGTAGAGGGTATTGGGCACTTACAAACGCTGGGTGTGGATTTGACCGAGGGCGATATGAATCAAGTATTGCAAAGCGCAGTTAGCTATATTGATAACCGACTAGTAGAAGATTACAATAGAAGATTGAAGTATAATAAAGACCCCGGTTTAACAGGAATGGTGATTCACTATTTGTACGCGAGATCTTTCTTTATGCAGTTTCCATTTTCAAAGAAAGCACAAAAGATAGTAAACCACTACCAAGAAAAAGCAAAGACTCAATGGGTGAATCAAGGCTTGTATTATCAAGGATTGCTTGCATTGGCTACACACAGGTTTGAGATGAGAGATGTAGCTAGTGAAATAACGGCATCTTTGAAAGAACGCGCTTTGAGCCACGAAGAGTTAGGGATGTATTGGAAATACCCTCGAGGATATTACTGGCATGAAATGCCTATCGAGACGCACTCTGTGATGATTGAGGTATTTGAAAAGGTAGCCCAAGATGCAGATATGGTAGACGAACTACGCTTATGGTTACTGAAGAACAAACAAACCAACGCATGGGAAACAACGAAGGCAACAGCTGCGGCCATCTATGCCTTACTGATGAGCGGCGACGATTGGCTACAAGAAACAAAGCAAGTGGATATTATCTTTCCCAATAAGACGCTCAATGCTGATATGGCACAGAGTCAGGCCACAGCTCAAGCTGGCACGGGTTATTTCAAGCATACCTGGAATGAAATGAATCCTAATCTATCTTCAGTGTCAATTAGCAATCCGAATACTGTCCCTGCATGGGGAGCGGCCTATTGGCAATACTTTGAAGACTTGGATAAGATTACCACCTTTGAAGACACACCGCTGAAATTGAAGAAGAAAGTATTCCTGGAAAAGCAAGGCGACCGAGGAGCGACCATGAATGAAGTGACAGAATCTACTCCCTTAAAAGTGGGCGAAAAGCTTACGGTACGCATTGAACTGCGTGTAGATAGAGACATGGAATTCATTCATATGAAAGACATGCGCGCCTCCGGATTCGAACCCATCAACGTATTTAGCCAGTACAAATGGCAAGGGGGATTGGGATACTATGAGTCAACCAAAGACGCAAGTACGAATTTCTTTTTTGACAGCCTACCAAAAGGTACTTACGTTTTTGAATATCCTTTAAGAGTAGTGCATGAAGGAGACTTTAGCAATGGGGTGACGACTATTCAGAGTATGTATGCGCCTGAGTTTACGAGTCATTCTGAAGGGGTAAGAATAAATGTAGGGGAGTAATTGTTTACTTGTTTATGATGGTTTTGTGATCATCACCATATACGGAAATCATAAAAGGGGAAGATGGCACACCGTATTCCCCTTTTGAGTTATGCTATTTACTAACTACAACTTCTTTAAATAGTCAATAGCCGCATCCACATTGAGATGGAAATCATTGAATACCACCTGGCCATTAGGATCAACAAAAATGAACCAGGGCGTACCGCCCGTTCGGTATTGATTCATAGTGATGGATCTATTGCCAGAGGCATTGTTTCCTTGGTCGTGACCGAAAGGAATATCTAGATCATACTTCTCTTGGGTCTCCAGAATTTTGTCCTTGGTATTGGTATGAGCCCCTTCAAAAACAGTTTGTATGGCTAAAAAATCCACCTTGTCACTTCCTTTAAGTGCGTCTGACATTTTCTTCAAGGCTGGAAGTCCTCGGCTATGGCAACCTGGACACCAGGACTGAAAACCATAAATGACAGTAAATTTTCCTGCTTCTATTTTTTGAGCATCCGTTTCTTTTCCTTCTGCGTCAATCCACTCTATAGTCTCTGATAATTGTGGAGCTTGCTGGCCCTCGATTCCATATTTATATTTTTCCTTATCCAATTTACTTTTTTTGTTGTGAGATAAATCCTGTGCCTGAAGCGCTAGGCCTGTCCATAAAAATAGTGCGAGCGCCAGAATAGCTGGTATGTAACGCTTCTTTGAAATTGATATTTGCATATGATAAAATTTTGCAATTGAAACTACGGAAGAAACACTTCTGGTATGAGCCTAGTTGTAGAAAGGAATGAGACTTCTAGAAAAGAAGCAAAATCGTCGGGTAAAAAACGCGTTTAACAAACTCTTAACTCGGAAATACGGCTGCTATTTTTTCTAAGACCTGTTCCATGCTATTCGCATCTTTGACAGAATAGTCCCCAATCTTGGTTCTCACCAAGGAGGATAAATAAGCACCGTTGTTTAAAGATTGCCCAAAGTCATGAGCGAGGGAGCGTATATAGGTTCCCTTCGTGCAGTCTACCAAGAAGTGGACTTGCGGCAATTCTATAGAGGTCAAATCAAAAGTGTCGATAGTCACAGTGCGTGCCTTACGCTCTATTGTTTGTCCTTCTCTAGCTAGTTTGTACAAGGCTACGCCGTCTTTCTTTAAGGCAGAGTACATGGGCGGTATTTGCTCTATCTGACCAACAAAAGCCTTGGTTGCAACATGGAGCTGATCCTCAGTAATGCCATCAATAGAGAAATGATGATCTTCCTCGGTTTCTGCATCATAGGATGGGGTAGTAGCGCCTAGTTTGAGGCTACCTGTATATTGCTTAGGCATACCTTGCAGACTGTCTATTTTCTTCGTCCACTTTCCAGTACAAATCAATAACAATCCAGAAGCTAATGGATCGAGCGTACCCGCATGACCGACCTTGAGTTTTTTCATTTGGAGCTTTGCCTTGAGTGTGCCCCGTATCTTGTTGACACAATCAAAAGAAGTCCAATTCAGCGGTTTGTCAATCAGAAGCAAGGCGCCATTGACAAAGTCTTCAGGCCTAGTAGGAAAAGTAATAGGAAGTAAATCGCTCAAGTGCTATTAGTAGATGAAAGTCTTGTAAATAATGGCGAAGATACCCATAGCAAAACAATAATAAGCAAAATATTTAAGCTGAGATTTTTCGACAATTTTTATCATCCAAGTACAAGCGATGATGCCCGTTATTAAGGCAACGACAAAACCAATACCTACTTGCATAAGCGATTCTGAACTCATGGCGAATTCGTCATCCAATAGGTCCTTGGCCATCTTGCCTAGAATTAATGGGACAACCATCAAGAATGAAAATCTGGCAGACTTGCTCTTATCCACTCCTAAAAGTACAGAAGTGCCAATAGTCGCTCCCGATCTACTGATGCCGGGAAGTATCGCAATCGCCTGTGCAATCCCAATCACAATGGCATTCGGGAAACTAACTGATTTTTCAGAATCCTTCGCTCTGTCTGCTAAGAACAGTAAACCACCTGTCAAGATTAGCATTACCCCTACGAGCACGATTTGCTCATTAAATAGAGATTCTAACTGCTCGTCAAACATCACCCCCACAAAAGCAGCAGGAATCATGGACAAGATTATTTTTAGACTGAAACTAAATGATTCATTGAGTTCACCGTCGCTATTTTTTATTTTACCAAACAGTCCAGATAGTATCTCCAAAATGTCCTTACGAAATACTATGATGGTGCTAAGTGCGGTAGCGGCATGCAAAGTCACTGTCATGACCATGCTGTCACTCTGCGAAGCTTCGTAGCCTAGGAAGAACTTGGCCAGTTCTAAGTGGCCACTACTACTGACAGGCAAAAACTCTGTAAGTCCTTGTATGATACCAAGAATGATAGCTTGTATAATCGCCTCCATGTATAACTGTAATTAGGAAATTACTTTTTGAAAATAGCGTAGATTTGAAGACCTAAACCAGTGAGGATAAGGATTGGAGCTAAGACCAAAATCCTCCAATTATAGATAACGCTTTCATCCCAGACATTTGGGTCATCGTTGTGCCCGCCAATCATCATAATATAGCCTAGTGCCATAAGCGCAACGCCAATACCCATCCATTTGAAAGTTTCTTTTCCAAATGTCATTTCGTTAGCTGTGGTAGCTGAAGAGGAAGGGGCTACTTTTCGAGCCTTGTCTACGGAGACTTTTTTGACCGTAGTCTTCTCTGTAGTAGTCACTACTTTTTTCTTCTTTGCCATATTAATTTTACAATTGTATTAGTAAGATTCGGTACGCTAATGTACGCCAAATTTTGCTTTAAGTTGTACTTATTTGCGCTGTTTGAATTCTGTTAACAAGCGAAAATCAACTTTCAATATGCAATTTTCAACAATCAATTCCTTTATAAGTGCTAGAATTTCAAGATTCTTAGCGTAAGTCATCCCTGTGGGTGCGCAGAAAACGGGTAACCGTCTGCCAAGTACTCAACACGGAAATCAATATGCCTAGTAGTATCAGACCTACGTAGACGATAATAAAGTCTTTGTTACTCGCAATGTTGAGTATCTCAGGCTCTATGGACCATACAAATTGCAACACCATCTGAATCAAAGTTACCGCCAGAATACTTCCCATGAGGCCGTTGAATAGGGCTTGTTTGATGTAGGGGCGAGTGATAAAGTTGTTTGTAGCACCTATCAGTTGCATTTGTTTGATGGTCATTCTATTATTGTAGATGCTCAGTCGTACGGTATTGTAAATAAGAGAAATAGCGATGACCAAAAAAACAAGCGCAATAAACAAGCCTATGTATCGAAAGCGATTGATGTTGCCTTCTAAACTATACACCAGTTTGTTTTGAAAATAGACGTCTCTCACCGCTGAGTTATTCCTCAATTCCTTACTTATCGCAGTCAGGTTTTCATTGGAAATCCCCTTTGAAAGCAGACTGAATGTGAGTACGTCGTACAGTGGATTATTGAGACCAAAGTCCGATAAATTTTCACCCAGCTCTTCCTCTATGATCTTCAAACCATCTTCTTTGGAGATGAAGGTCAGCGACTCCTCTTTGTAATCTGGGAGTTTGTAAATTTCAGCTTTGACCGATTGTACTTCTACTGGTCTTGCTTCATTTTTGAGCTCTATGGTGATTTTGACTTGTTCTTTGAGGTAGGAGATCGTTTGATTGCCATAAATATATAACAGGTACAGAATACCTAGCAGAAACAATACCGCCGCGAGGCTGAGAACTGCATAGAGTTGATTCGGTTTATATCCTGATTTTATGGTACTCAACAGACTTTAAAAGTTCATTTTAAATGTAAATGTACTCTTTTCAATTTAATAAAGAAACATTTTATAGAGGCCTGATAAAGAGAGGCTAAGGTTTTGTAGATTAATATTCACTTAATAAGGACACTATATTTTTTCTATTTCAAGTTATACTCTATAGATTTACGATATATAACAACAAAATGGTTTTAAAATCTATATTTTCTCTCTTCATGGCCTCTTTTCTTGCGGTCGGATTGTCCGCCCAAATCATCACTTTGGATAATGCTTCTTTTGAAGGGGAGCCTCAAGATGCGACGCTACCACAAGGCTGGTTTGCCGTAGAGTTGGGCACGACTCCGGACATCATGCCCGGCATATGGGGAGTGACAAAAGAAGCTACAGAAGGAGATACCTATATCGGATTGATTACTCGAGAGGATGGATCTTTCGAGTCTATCGGTCAACGGCTAGAAGCCCCACTGGAGAAGGGGGTGTGCTATAGTTTTTTTCTTGATTTAGCTCGGTCCAAAACCTACGCAGGCTATAATTTTCCGGTTCGCCTCCGGGTATATGCAGGGACCAAAAAAGGAAAACGGAGCCAGTTGCTTTGGAGTTCGCCTACTGTAGAAGACGAAGATTGGGAGACGCACGAAGTGAAATTTACCGCCAAAAAAAATCTGAACTACATTATCATTGAAGCCTACTTTGGGGAGGGCCTACTTTTCCATTACAACGGCAATATCTTGGTAGATGGCCTCACTCCGATCAAGGCTTGTGAGAGAGCATAGTGTTGGTTTCATTGCTTTCAATTTATTTGTTTGGGGATGCCTCCTCCTTCCGCTAAAAGCTACAGTCGCAGTCGGGCTATGCAGTACTTCGCTTTCGCTACGGTCCTAAGGGACTCCTCCATACAGTCGGTATGCTGCCCACAAGGCT
>CAKZVJ010000112.1 GCA_937923345.1 uncultured Saprospiraceae bacterium | reverse complement strand
GCGGGAACTGTAATAGAGGAGAAGCACTTAACGACCTTGAGACCACTGCATGGAATAGATGCGCGGGATTTTGATAAGGTAGTCGGTAGAAAGACGAAGAGAGATTTGAAAGCACATGAGAAGTTGGATTGGGAGGATTTTGTGTAAAATCCAAGACTGTTTTTAGTACATTCACTAAACATATTTATGTAAAATGCTATACAAGCTATTGATGTATGTTCGTCTTAATAAAGCTTCCTGGAAAGGCCGCTTGTTTAAGTTGGTGTACCAGGGTAAGCATGTCAAAATAGGATCGAATTTTAAATGCGATTCTTTTCCTGATTTACAAATAACTCAGAACGGCCAATTGATTATTAAAGATAATGTAACCTTTAGGCGAAATGTAGAAGTGAGGGCGCACAATGATGCTGCAATAACCATAGCAAGTAATGTAAGAATTGATAGGGGAGTGAGGATTTTGGGAGCGAATGAATCTAAGATAGTATTAGAAGATGGGGTTAGAATTGGTCTATATTCAGTAATCAATGGTGGGAATAGCGTCAAAATAGGCAAAAAGTGTTTGATTTCAGGTTTTGTGTACCTCCAAACAAGCATGCATCGTTACAATAATGATGGGCCCATACAGGATCAAGGATATACTCATGCTCCAATTACTTTGGAAGAAGATGTATGGTTAGGCGCGCATGTGGTTGTATTGCCTGGTGTTAAGATAGGGCAAGGCGCTATTGCAGGAAGTAATTCTGTAGTTAGAAAAAGTGTGGAGAGTGGACAGATAGTAGGAGGGGTCCCTGCGAAAATTTTAAAAGATAGAACAAATTCTTAAATGTTAGATTCGTTAATTACTGTTTTCATAACCAACTACAATTATGGCCGATATATAAGACAGGCTATAGAAAGTGTATTGGGACAAAGCCTACAAAACTTTGAACTCTTAATTATTGATGATGGTTCTACGGACAATTCTAAAGAGGTGATTGAATCTTACGCGGATCACGATAGAGTTACTATCATTTATCAAAAGAATAAAGGTTTAAATATTACAAACAACATTGCCCTTAGATTATCAAAATCTAAGTACATAATGCGATTAGACGCCGATGATTATTTAGCAGATACAGCATTAGAGAGTATGGTGGAATTGCTTGAAAAAGATGATACACTCGGCATGGTATTTCCTGATTACTATTTAGTTGATGCAAATAATACAGAAACCGCAGAAGTGCGAAGACATGATTTTAAAACGGATGTACAACTTTTGGATCAACCTGCACATGGCGCTTGTACCGTGATAAGAACCTCATTTTTAAAATCTGTTGGTGGATACGATGAAAGCTATTCTTGCCAAGATGGCTATGAACTATGGATAAAATTTATTGCAAAATTTAAAGTGACTAATATTGGGAAGTTGCTCTTTTACTATCGGCAGCATGGGGATAACCTAACCGGAAATGAAAATAGAATTCTTGACACTCGAAGAAATATAAATGGAAATTTTATTAAGAATAATAACATTGAAAACCCTGAAACAGTAGGAATAATTCCTGTACGTGGTACAAGAATTAGAGGTGAAATGTTGGCCTTTAAAAAAATAGGGGACAAGTATCTATTAGATATAAAACTAGAGCGTACTTTGCAGTCGAAAGGTCTAAAGAGAATTGTGATTACTTCCTCAGTAAATGAAATTAAAGAGCATATACATCAAAATTATGCGAATAATGACCGCATCATTTTTGTAGAAAGATCAGCGGCACAGGCAAGGTACAATGTCTCCTTGGCTGGTACAATTGATCAAATTATTAGTCACGAGAGTTTAAAGAAATACCAAATCGAAGCATTTATGATACTGCCCATAGAGTATGTATTTCTCGGGGGAAATGTTATTGATGATGCTATCAATGTGCTGTCTATATTTAATGCGGATTCATTGATAAGTGTAAGGCCAGAATATTCTACCTTTTACCAGCATCATGGTAATGGTATGACTAAAATTATGAACCAATCAGAATATACCAGATTGGAGAGGGAGGCAATTTATAAAAGTGTCGGTGGCATACACCTTACAAAAATAGATTCTTATAAAAAAGAAAAAAGTACTCTTCCAGGAAAGGTAGGCCACATTGTTGTAGATCAAAAGGAGGCGCATGGAATTTTTTCTAGTTTTGACTTAGAAATTGCTGAGCTATTAATGAATAAGGAGAATCGTATCTTGAAAGTTTAATTAAATAGGTATGCTAGAAAGTTTGCTTGAGAGGATTGGCTTGTTTACACAAAGTGTTCTTACATCACTTAAAATATTATTACAATCAAAGTTTTTTTTAAAGTTTGATAAAGCGCTTAAGTCCAATATAATTATTTTGGGAAATGGGCCATCATTAAAAGAGACCTTAAAATCTAATTTAGATATTCTTCAATCTAATCAGCTTTTAGCAGTGAATAGCATGGCTTCAACAGAGATTTTTGAGACCATAAAGCCTTCTCATTATTTGATAGTTTCAGACGAATATTGGAATCCTGGATCCATCAAAAAACATCAAGACATTAGAGACAATATTATTAAAGATATAATCAAAAAAACTACTTGGCCACTTCTATTTTATTTACCAATTTCTGCAAAGAAAAATTCAACATTTATATCTACTATTCTAAGTAATAAGAACATCAAAATTAATTATTACAATAAGACTCCTGTTGAAGGTCTTAGCACATTCAGTCGAATGTTTATGAGTTGGGGCCTAGGAATGCCACGCCCTCATAATGTATTGATCCCTAGCATTTATGTATGTGTGATGTCTCAATATAAAAATATTTATTTGCTTGGAGCAGACCATTCTTGGATACCGCAGATATCCGTTGATAATGAAAATAATGCATTAGTGAATCAACAGCATTTCTATGATGCCGATAAGGATAATCGCGATACCATGCATAAAAATTCTAAACCTAGAAGACTACATCAAATTTTGGAAAAATTTATGCTTTCCTTTAAAGCGTATTTTGATTTGAAGGATTACGCCGAATCAAAAGGAGTCAATATTTATAATTGTACACCTGGTTCATTTATAGATGCATTTAATCGGGAAGAGATATCTAGTCTGGTAGTTAAAGCGACTAAAAAGGAAATATCTTAACCCTT
>CAKZVJ010000111.1 GCA_937923345.1 uncultured Saprospiraceae bacterium | reverse complement strand
GGATACCATTTTCGCATAAACCAAATAAATGGAAACATGATGGCAATCATCGAAGCATACAAGACGTGATTACTATAAAATGGACCCAATATATAATTGACCCCATCAAAAGAAAAGCCTATAGCCGCGTGCCGTACTAGTATCACACTGATTGTAAAAAGCAATGGCAATAGTACACACCACATAACAGTTTTCACATCCTCCACCGACCTTATGAGTTTCATGGTCAGAAAAAAAGCAGGAAGTACAAACCAAATTTTGGCTAGCAAATATTTGACAGAGACCAACATGTCTGTAGAAAAAATAACAGCGACTACTATCCATGCTAGGTGCAGCAGCAAAGCCATGCTGATAGGATGTGTAATATACTTCTTGGAGATGTTTCTGCTGTTTTTCAGCACTAGTAATATCACTATCCCTGTTAATACTATCTGTAGCGGCTCTGTAAAGAAATTTAGCGCCAAACCTCCAGGTAAATCTAGATCTGTAGATATAGGAATACTAATAAATAGAAGGTAAAAGATCTTTTTATAATCCGCTAAGGTAACCCAGGCGGCCGCCACAAATAAGGGCAACACAACGAGGAAGTATGCTTCGGTAGCAATGGCAGCAAAGATGCTTACGAGTATCAAGCTACCTAATATCCAAAATATGCTATTGGAATTTAGACTGTCTATCCGTGCATTACTTAGCATCAACTATTTGTTTCCAATTAACATCTTTGTACGCATCCATAAGAATGGCAAAAATGACAGAGAAAATAAAGGCTATAAACACTGCCCCAATTACGAGCAAGCTCCTCTTTGGACGAGACTTTACTACAGGTACTTCTCCCTTTTCCAAAATCAAAACCATAGGAGAATCGGATCGATATGCAGCTTGGAGTTGCTTTAGCCTTTCTTGATCTTCGGCAAATTGCTCTTGCGCGGTTTTCAATTCACGACTCACTGAACTCACTTGGGAGGACCCTTGGTTGAATTTATTAGCGGTCTGCTCTAGGAAAGTTTTCTGCTCTATTAATCCTTGCGCTTGCGCCTTGATATAATTGATACTATCTCTTTTATATCCAGCTCCTTGGAGTGCTTTCAACTTTGCATTCACTAGGGCTAAATTTCCAGTTACTCTCGTCAAGGAGGCAGACATGGTCTCCGATTGCGCAAGCACATTGTATATTCCGTAGCGTTGAGAAAGGGCAGACAAAGTATCTCCAAGCACTTTGATACTTTTTTGCTTTTCGATCATAGCCGCTTGCTTATTTGCTATTTGTTTGGCCTGTGTAGACTTGGTCAAATTTTGCGCAATCGCGTTCACTTTGTCCACCGCAGCATTGACCATATCTGCCGCAAATTGCGGATCCTCATCTTCTATGCTCAGCTCAATAGCTTCATACTTCGTTTTTTTAAGTTCCATCATCCCCTCAAGCGCTTCTCTCACTTTAAACTTCCCTTTCTTACTCTCCGGATCTATATCGTAGTGCTGGTACAAGTCAAATTTTTGAATCAGATAATCCACCAACTCGAGACTAGAAGCACAGGTCATTATTTTATCCAAATCCTCTTCGATACCGAATAAATCTCGCTCTTTCAGATCGGGCCCTACTGGATCTGGTCGAGCCACATCGGCACTGGCGGCATAAAAAACGGAAGTAGATTTGTAATAATTGGGCAGTAAAAGAGATATGAGTATCGCTCCTATCCCCGCAATAGCGCATATCCAGAGGATTTGCTTCTTTCTTTTGAAGACGGATGCGACTAAGCCTAATAGATTGTCTCTTTGCTGCATGTGTGTGATTCTTTGAAGCGCAAAAATAGTATATTTTTTATATGCTATCTTGATTCTGCTAAATATCTATAACGTCGAAATTAGGCTTTAAGTACCTTTGAAAGTAACATGATAAGTCACATATCTTTTGTAGTAGGGATATATGTTGTTAATATCTTATATCTTTAATTAGGTAGAATTTTTAACTTTCCCTCCTCTGGTAACAAAAAGGCATTTGACCATTCTAATTTTGTTTGAATTTCGTCCAAGGTATCTCCATAAATTGCAGCACTAAATTCATGAGCTTTTGATAACATTCGTATATATGGTTCCGGATCATATTGCCTAATTAGGTATATTCAGGAGTAAGAGAAGAACCCCGGCAGGGGTGGTAATACTATAGCCCAGGGTGGCAACCCTGGGAATTAATGTGGCAAGAACCAATTTGGCGTGATTTTCCTTTAAAAATCATGACAAATTGAGTCTAAGAATTACCCCGTTTTTAAAGTAATAATATCAAATATGGTGTAATCATTTAGAGATTTTAAGATGTAGATTATTTTAACTCAAGGCAATATTATATTTCTGAACATTCCTAGTTAATCTTCTTAAAGTGAGTATATAATCTTCTCGAAATACATTTGGTATGATAATTCTAGATTGATTTTTGGAGACTAATAACTTATTAAAAGTGCAAATATTTTCCACTAACAGAGCAAAAAGTGCAAATATTTTCCACTTAACATTTGACTATGAATTTTTGTAGGATATTGATAAATTAATATTACAACGCTAATTTGCATTTGCTTCGCGACTCGCCACCGGCGACCAAGCTCGACAAAGCGGAGCTGCGTAGAGGTGAGCGGTGGTAGCGGCATCACGACCATTTTCGGGAGGGATACAGCGGACGACGCGACGCCGTCCCATTTTTCTTGGGACTGGCGGCACCCCCAAATAAGGATTGGAATTTTCTACTCGTACCGAAGACTCTCGATAGGATCCAAGCGAGCAGCCTTGACTGCTGGGTACATGCCAGAGATGAGGCCTACGACAAAGCAAACCACGATGGCGCTGAAAATCCAAAGCCAGGGAATAATAAACGAGCCACTAAACACAAATTTGGTGAGCGCGAAGCCTATGGATACCCCCATGATAATGCCTACGATACCGCCCAACTGGCAGATCAAAATCGCCTCTGTCAAAAACTGAATCAAGATGTTGCGGCTGGTAGCGCCGACCGCTTTGAGGATGCCAATCTCACGCGTGCGCTCGGTGACGGAGACCAGC
>CAKZVJ010000110.1 GCA_937923345.1 uncultured Saprospiraceae bacterium | reverse complement strand
ATTGTTGATCTGTCGATTTGTTGATTCGTGAATTTGTTGATTTGTTAATTTGTTGAATTGTCTATCAGTCTATTTTGGTTTGTTGGGCTGCCAGTCGTTGAGGCCTACAGTCTTGCCTTAGGACACAAGGTCAAACTTGTTTTATAATAAGTACAGAACAAATTATAGTCAAAACAGCAAAACCATTTGCGCTCTGGGTAGAAGCGATATGAGTAGGACGATTTGCTTAATGAAGACAGTGCTATAGCTGGATGAACGGAGGAGTGAATACAGCTAGAGCGCTAGTCTAAATAAGCATAGCGTCATATGAATACAAGCGGATGACCAGATACAAGCGCCTAAGAAAAATTAAAACAAAATTCTATCACTATCAATTCAAAGAGAAGTCAAAAGTCACGATACATAATTACGTATAATTTTCCTATCTTAGACACCACAAGAAAAATGAATTTAGAACAATGCAGTTAGATCCAAAAGAAGGGGAATTTAAAAGCCTATACGGTGAGAAAAAAAATAAATCCAAAGAAAAAAGATTCACAATAATAGTCTGTCCTTCTTGCTCCGGTGAGATACCTTCTGAAAATTTAAACCTTGCAGGAAAAATAGCCAAATGCGGATCTTGCAACAGCGTATTCTCTTTTCAAAATGAACTAGAGAAACTTCTCAATCCACCAGAAAATTTCACCCAACAAGTAGATACTCAAAAAGCGAAGAAACCAAAAGTCGGAAACCAAAAAGATATTGACATATATGAGTATGAAGGAGAACTGAGTATAGATGTGGTGGACTATAATGATATTTTGGCTTTGTGTGCAAGCTTCATAAGTTTGCCCATTATACCCATTGGTATCGCTATCTTGAGTGATAATGGCAATTACCTTCCGCTGATCATTGGGATCTTATTATTTATTTTCGCCGTTCTACGATTTATAAAATATAGAGAGAACAAATCATTTATTGATGTGGATGATACCCATCTCAGGGTTAGCTCTTCTCAACAATACTTCTATCGAAAAAAAGAATATCACCGCTCCAATATTCGACAATTTTATACCAAATCCAATCCGAATGGAGGAGGCTATTTCAATGTGTTTATGATATACGATGGCCCCGAAGGCGAAGAGCATGTAAAGATTACGCCGATGACAAAATCGAGATCTAGATCACTATACATAGAACAATCTTTAGAATCATTTCTAGGCATCGATGATAAGATAGTCGCAGAGGAAACGCCATTTTAGTACCCAAATTTATCAACAAAGAGATCTCCTAAAACTATGAATGAAGGATACCCGGTGTACAAGAAAATAGGATTTATTTTAGGTCCTATCTTGTTCCTTATTTTTTATAATCTACCCTTTGAAATTATAAGTGCAGAAGCAGATGATGTTTTGGCGGTAGCTATTTGGATGGTTTCTTGGTGGATCACCGAGGCGGTATCTATCTCTGTGACGGCACTCATACCATTGGCCATATTTCCACTGGTGGGCATCATGAATATGCAGATGGTGAGCGCCAACTATGGTAGCCCGATTGTATTTTTATTTTTTGGTGGTTTTGTGATGGCGCTTGCTTTGGAGAAGGTCAACTTGCATCGACGTATTGCTTTGAATATAATTCGATTTACTGGTACTACGCCGGATAAGGTCATCCTCGGATTTATGCTTGCAACTGCCTCCCTGAGTATGTGGATTAGCAACACCGCGACTACTGTGGTCATGTTACCTATCGCCTTATCTGTAATAGAATTATTAATTAATGATGAAGATGGCTTTACAAAAGGGGATAAAAACTTTGCGCTTTGTTTGATGCTAGGTATAGCTTTTTCCGCCAATGTAGGAGGCGTGGCCACTATCATTGGTACCCCTCCTAATGTAGTCATGACGGGATTCATGGAGCAAGAGTATAAAGTGCAATTGTCTTTTCTTGAATGGATGCTCATGGGGGTGCCTTTTTCGTGTATGATGATTGCCTTGATATATTTTCTTCTGGTCAAATTTATCTATCCAAACGGACTTTCAGAGCTACCTAATTCAGCCCAAATCATTGATGCAGAATTGAGCAAATTGGGCAAAATCAACAAAAGGGAAGGCAGAGTAATAGTTATTTTTTTAGCGACTATATTTTTGTGGATTTTTAGATCCTATGTCAATGAGTGGCTTCCTTTTATCCAACTGTCTAATGCAGGTATAAGTATGCTGGCGGCGCTAGCGCTCTTCAGTATTCCATTCAATTTTGGCAAGGGAGAATTTTCACTAGAGTGGAAAGACACTGTAAAACTACCTTGGGGTATTTTGATTCTGTTTGGAGGTGGATTGTCTCTAGCAAGTGGGCTTTCCTCCACGGGGGTGATCGTTTTTATTGGAGAGTTGGTTGCTCAAAGTGGCTTTACCAATGTATTGATGATTGTTTCTTTTTTGATTCTCATCATGTTGTTTATGACGGAGCTGATGAGTAATGTAGCCCTCGTTGCTATATTTTGTCCAGTAGTAGCTGGTATTGCGATTGGGCTAGACTATGATGTGCTACACCTGATGATACCCGTGACTATGGCCTCTAGTTGCGCCTTTATGTTGCCTATGGCGACTCCGCCTAATGCTATCATTTTTGCTAGTGGCTATGTCAAGGTTCATGAAATGGCAAAGGCAGGCGTTATCCTTAATCTGATATCTGTTTTAGTCATTATTTTATTTTCAGTCTTTGTGATTCCCTATGTATTTACTGGTTAAATAGATGTTGATCTTTATGATCTATACGTTAAAATATCGCAAGATGAATAAGTTGCATAATTAGGTACTAGGATTCATTTACAATTGAGCCCATTCGGGAAGATTATAAATTTTAACTGACTATCCGTTTGTTGTACAGTAGAGTTAAGATACCTTTTGTTTTCTGGAATAATTTATTGAGATTACAAATGAAAATTTAGTTTCCATCTAGGATTTTTGATGGTAAATAAGGGTAAAATTATTAAACTAGAATAAATATCGACCTTTATACCTGCCCGGCTGAGCCGTTCAGACGGGGGCGAAACTTGTAAACAATGGGGAATCAGTGGTAAATAGAATATTAAAATTACACTGTACAATATGAGGATAGTCACTTAATTTTAATAACTCCAGGGGAGTGTTATTATTAGTGAGCTGGGTGGTAACCCAGCTAAAAGGTTAGATTATAGATCCAATTTGGCGTGATTTTTCTGAAAAATCATGACAAATTGAATTGTGTGATGTTATTTTTTTTGAAATGTTACGGATGCATAAAAACCTCTCCCGTCAAAAATTCTACATCGCCAGATCTTTCATTGAAAAAGGAAATGTTGTAGATATAAGAGCCTAGGACTTTTTGGTTTTTGAATACCCCATCCCATGGTCTAGTATCGTCATGAAGCAGTGCGCCCCATCTATTGTAAATGCGGAAAGAGAGCAACTCATAATTGATGCCCTGTGGGAAGAGTTCATCATTGATGCCATCCGCGTTAGGAGTGAATGCGGTGGGCATATAAATTTGCGCTTCGCAAGGTTCAAAGGTGACTAAGATGTCATCCACAAAATCACAGCCATCTAATTCTACCGTTAGCGTATAGAGTCCTTCTTTATTAGCAGGACGCGACGCGACATTAGGGCCGTCATTCCATGAGTAGGAAGTGCCAGGATTGATCACATCAGCTGCTAACATGAACGTTCGGAACTCACAAACGGTCGTGTCGGGGCCTAGGTCAAAAGCGACCTGGCTATAGTCAAAGTCTACGGCCTCTAAGGAGTGCGTAGCAGTACAGTTGCCATCATATATCTCAAGGGTGTAGGTTCCAGGCGTACTGATTTTTTTAATTGGGTCGGGGGATAAATCATCTTGCCATAGATAGGTGATGATTCCTTCTCTATTGGCGTTGACGGTTTTCTCTTCATTTTGGCAGAGGATCAAAGTGTCCTGCGTGAAGGAAAATGGAAAAGCCTCTTTGATTTCTATTTCTTGGTCGAAGGAACTTGCGCAACCATCAAATTGTACAAACTGAGTGATGACGTATATTCCTGAGTCTGGGAAAGAAAGCGGCAAGCCTTGATTCAAACTGGCTAAGGGCAGAATAGTATTGTCTGGTCCACCAGAGATCGTCCAAGAGACGTCATCCGCTCCTGCATTTTGCAAATTTGCAATTTCTATAAACTGATTGATACACGCGTTTTCTGGCAAATCAAAGATAGGAGAGGGGACATCCTGCGGTTCTTGACAAAATGATTCGGTAGCGGTTGCCACGGGAGTCAGTCTGATCGATATAGATTCCTCCGTAAAAGTAACTGCTTCTAGTTCTAGTGTAAATTCTACTCGGTTCGTTTCAAAATTTATGGGATTGATACAAGCTGGAGGAAGAATGCATTCCTGTGTATTTCCATCCAGCGGCATTTGTCTAAATATACTAGACCGCAAAGGCGTCGACCAGATGTGACTCATCAATAGGATATTGTTATCGGCATTGATGATTTTCTCAAAGAATGGGCGACCACTGTACTTACTCTCAATTTTTCGGGACCATATCAAATTGCCATTCATATCAAAAAGATTGATGAGTTCTGTTCGCCGGCTGGGATTGTAGCAATACAAGGCAAAAGACTCTTCATTCATTTTGCGCATGTTTTCTAACTGGCCCTCTATTTCAAAATTGTATTGCTTGCTCCACTCAACATCTAAGTTCTCAGTCAATTTAATCATGCCGAGCTGATTGGTCTCATTATGTTTGCACTTTACGATGTAGTCATCACCACTAGTGATGATGCCTAAAATCTGAACATTTTCATAAGCACCTCTGGCTTTGATGTCTCCTTCTGCATCGATGATGGCTACTATACCTTGCAGCTGATTACCATTTGTTCTGTGAAATCCTATTAAACCAAGATTTCCATTGTCAAGCCCAACGATAGTAGATAGTACAATCTTGAGGTCACTAGGATATGCCTTGGTCCACCTCATTTGCCCATTGCTATCGAAAAGACTCAATACGTGTACTTGTTGGGTATTACTTGTTTTTTTGGATTGCACATAAAAAGAGTCGTCCTCCCCATGGATAAGGTTGAGTTCAAAATTGAACGCATCGAAGCCCGTGACCTCTACTTGAAATTTCTTACTCCATAAAAAGTCCCCGTCCGAAGATACACTCAATAAACCCAGTTGCGTGTCTTGGTTTTCTTCATCGATAGAGAAAAGCACAACTAGGTTCCCATTGTCTAAGGCTAATACTTTATGTATCTCGGTAAAAGTGCCATCCAATTCAAAATCTCTAGACCATACCGCCTGACCCTGTGGGTCTA
>CAKZVJ010000109.1 GCA_937923345.1 uncultured Saprospiraceae bacterium | reverse complement strand
TTGTACCTCCGGAGATGACTGAGCGTTCTGCAAGATTAAATGTCCAGTGGACATTTAAAGCAAAGGAACCGAAACCACAAGTTTCGGGCGGGCAGGCAGATTCCCGTAGGGGGACAAAAAAAAGCCCAACGATAAATCGTTGAGCTTAATTTTTGTACCTCCGGAGGGAATCGAACCCTCACTCCCGAAGGAACTGGATTTTGAATCCAGCGCGTCTACCAGTTCCGCCACAGAGGCATGTGGTGGTATTGAACGGCAAAAGTATCTAAAATATACCTTTCGGACAAGTCTTATTTGGGTTTTTTCTAGACTATTATAAAAGGTTCATAGTCTTTCAATTATGATATATCATTCTGATCCTAAAAGCACACTTAGCATAAAATCTAGGTACTAGGTATTAAGCACCAATTTTGGATACCTAACACCTAATACCTAACACCTAATATCTTTATATCAATTGATATTCAAAACAAAAGTTAAGTCCACATCAGTATCCCCATCATCAGCGCCCGTTGAAGCGGTCTTAATGTCTGGCTGGTGTTGCAATCTTACACTAAAGGAACCTCCGGTAACAGCATCTGCGCCAGTAGTCCATGTTGTAACAAGTCCAAGGGGGTTTCCATTGCTATCTTCATCCGCATAATTAATGGCATCAGAGGCGTTGTCAATGTTTCCATTCCCTACCGGGCTAGCAAACGCATCTGTAGTAAAACTGTAGAATATCTGGTGTTCGTCAGCTTCTTCTAGTACCTCCTCTGCAATGTCTTCTGCAGGAGATTCTAAATTATTTAGAAATTGGAAGCTGAGTGTATAAGTAGTGCTCACATTTAGAGTGATTTCATCCTCAACCATTAAATCAGCAACTCCATCACCATCTGGATCTACTGCACTAGCAGTTACCGTAGCACCATTGGCGTCTGTAAACGTTAATATGGCATCTGTGATTACCTCTACTTCTTCTTCTTCATCTGGAGCTTCATCGTCTCCGCAGTTAGTGAGCACCAAAACACTTACAAATAGTAGTGCAAATAAATTAAATCGTTTTGGCATAAATTCAAAAAACATATTTTTGTTTTGTAGAAGAATATTTAGTTCTTCTGGTTAAAAGAATAATTTAAAGAAACCAAGAAGTTTATTCCAGGTTCGTCTGCGAAATAGCGCAGCCTATTTAGATAATCGCGATATCTATTGTTAAGTATATTATTTATAGTAAGTCCTCCGCTTATGTTCTTCCATTCTACCTTCCAAGAGGCACTCAATAAGAAATAGGCATCTGGTGCATCGATAAAATCGAAAATTTCTGAATCGAAAGTTATTATCTCAGCATCATCAATAATTGCTTGAGCACTTAGCGTTCGGGGTGCAGCAAACTGCTCAAAAGTATAGCTTGGGTTTATGCTAATAGTAGATTCTTTTGAACCTAACAGGCTCGCTGTATTCCATGCTAGGGTATAATTGATTCTGATAGGGGGTTGCTCAATCAGGGCCTCATTATTTTCGATATTTCGTGACCATAGATAACTTAGTGAAAAAGTACCATCTAATGCCTCTGACCAGTTTTTTTCCCAAGTAAAATCAGCTCCCAGAAAAGCAGCGTTTGCTTGGTCTATGATAAAAACAGGTGAAGGGCCACGCACGGTGCCAGTTATACCAACAGGTCGATCAAAAATAAATTTCTCAATATAATGCGCATAGCCTGTCAATGAATATCTACTGCTTTCTTTTTGAGTACTGATTTCATTTATAAATTTGTATCCCACCTCAGGCCTAACATTACTTTCCGATAATAGGGTGACATTGTTAGTGGTTATTTTAGATTCCTCATTTATTTGATACCGTAGCAATCCAAAGTTTGAAGAAAATCCTTGTTGACCAAAGCTGAACAGTTCAGCAATATTTGGTGTCCGCCAAGCAGTTCCAATATTGCTTCTAAATGTCGTATTCTCAGAAAAATCTTTTATGTATCCAAGTGATGCAGTAAAATTAGAGAAGCTATAGTTGTCTCTAAATATATCCGAATTGGACTCTCTACCGCGAATATCATTATTTTCAAAATCGAATCTCAATCCAAGCTCGAAAGTGTGCTTATCTTTCTTTAAACTTTCAATCACAAAAGCGCTGTACCGAAAGCTATTGTAATTTGGAATGAAAGCAATAGTACCCGTTCCAGGATTATTGTCTCCATTTTGTGTGAACAATTGAATACCGATAATACCATCTAATTTTTTCCAATCTGGATGCTTCCATTCTAATTGATAATCACCAGTCACTAAATCAAGATCTATGATAGGTTTTTCAATGTTTCTGCGTACATCAAATTCTTGTCTTTTATTAAGCTGTTGTCCAGCGCGAAACGTAAGCTCACCGTGATCTGAGTACCACCATCTTATTTCCGCTTTTCCAAAATGATGTTGCGTTAGCTGATTCGGTTCGCCAATGGCATAGGAAAAAGGCCTGATAAAGGTAGGCTCCTCTGCGTTGATGGATCTAACAAAAGCGTTCCCACTATCTGCAACGGAAGAGCGTAGGATAGCCAATTCTTGATTGACATAGCTATATTGAATTTTAAAATCCCATTTATCTGCATAGTACCTTAGTCCTACATTACCTGCTATCTCTTGCTTCCCTGAATTAGTCAGAGAATAATCAGGACTGTTCAAATCTCCAACCCGATTATACTTTCCCCCAAAAGAATAGGCAAATTTTTCAGTAGCACTTCCTGATTCAAAACTGGTACCAAAACCGCGTCCATTGGTTTGGTATGCAGTATTAATATTAGTGTAAAATGGCTCGTTAAGGTAAAGAGGATTTGACTTTACATTTATTGCCCCTCCAAGTCCTTCAGGACCATACCGGACACCGGCAGCACCTTTGATAACTGTGATGTTGTGAGACGAAGAAATATCAATCTCAGGCGCATGATCAGCACCCCAATTTTGAAAACCATGCTTCAAGCCATTATTTAAAATAGAAATGCGATTACCATATAAGCCATGGATGATAGGGATTTGTACATTGCTACCAGTAGATACTACAGATACGCCATCAACCTGAGAAACTACATTCGCTAAAGTCAAAGCAAGCGCTTCTCTTAGTTCATCTTTGTCAATATTTGTAAGAGCTAGCGTAGCTGTCCCCGCCTCTTTTATTCGTTCGGCTTCTATGGTTACAGAT
Organism: uncultured Saprospiraceae bacterium; assembly: GCA_937923345.1. Taxonomy (GTDB): domain Bacteria; phylum Bacteroidota; class Bacteroidia; order Chitinophagales; family Saprospiraceae; genus JALZVN01. Next base: position 1,355 of record CAKZVJ010000109.1, on the reverse strand, counting down.
TCAAGATTTAGCACATCTTGTGTCAGATATATGTGCGGGCTTTTGCCATGTTGATGATGATCTTCGCATTCTGAATCACAGTAACCAAAACAGGAAACAATCAAGGTGTTTTCCTCTGAACAGAGATTTTTGATGATGAAATTTCCATCGATATCACTCAATACCACACGATCAGTTCCTTTTACTTGTATAGTTACAAAAGGAATAGGTTCCTTAGTCTCAATATCTAAGATAGTACCTTGCGCAGAATAAGTACAAGGATTGTCTTGCGCCCAAAGCCCCACTAAAGGGGGCAGCATCATGAACATTACAATCAAAATACAATGAGCTGTTTTCATTACAGAACTTGAGTTTTGCTTTTCATATATAGTAGGCAGTAAATGAATATTTCAATAATTATAAACTTGACTATATTATTCCTCCTGTTATAATAACGGATAGGCAAATATAGACAAATAAAACTAACGCAACCAAGTTGCGATAAATTTATTTTTTATTATCTTTGCAGTACATCAAACAATAGAGATGGTAGCACTTAAGCAAAAGTTGGAAGAAAGAGGCCTCAGGAAGACTGCCTTTCGCATAGAGTTGTTGACCTTATTCACTCAGACCAAATCTTCTTTGTCTATAGAAGACATCAAGTCAAGTGTAGGAAAGACCTCTGATAAGGTGACTATCTATCGCGCTTTAGACGCCTTTGAGAAAAGCGGTTTGATACATCGAGTGCCAGATAAAGCCAATCTTGCGCGCTACGCCTTGTGTCATAATGAGTGCAAACCAGAAGCACACTCGCACAATCACGCACACTTTATATGTACCGTGTGTGACGAAACCTTTTGTATTGAGAATGTGGAAGTGCCTAAAATACATCTCAAACAAGGGTATAAAATTAATTCGTCTACTCTTACTTTAGAAGGATCCTGCCCAAGCTGCCAATCAGCCTGAGCAATATTAGAATAACAAAAGGAGCTGTATTACAAGAATTTCGCCTTGTAGTCTACTATACTTTGGTTCACGATATCCAGAGCAGTCGCCTTGTCTTGAAACTCCTCGACCACTACGGTCTTGTTTTCTAGTTTCTTGTAGTCCTCAAAAAAGTTTCTCAACTCTTTAAAGAAATGCGCCGGCAGTTCTGTGATATTTTGGATGTGATTGACAGACATATCATTTTCCGCCACAGCGATGATTTTATCATCCATCTCTCCGACATCCATCATACGCATCACACCGATGACACGCGCCTCTACTAGGCACATCGGTTGCATGTGGATTTGCGAGAGCACTAGGATATCCAGTGGATCTTGATCATCACAGTAGGTCTGTGGTATGAACCCATAGTTAGCAGGGTAGTACAT
>CAKZVJ010000108.1 GCA_937923345.1 uncultured Saprospiraceae bacterium | reverse complement strand
CCATAAATCAAGGCTGACCTTCTTTCAATAATCGTAGATCGTGAATCTCCTTGGATTCTGATTTTGGACCTCTTTTCTTCTTCTTGGGCACTTCCCGATACGGAGAATAGAATTATAAACAATAATGAAAAAAGTAGTCTAGGCATTTTACTTAATTTGTTATACCCTTCGGAATGTGGTTTGAGACAATTTATACGACTTTATTATGGGCAAGGCCAAGGCAAAAATTTGCTTCGATGCCAGTGTATCACAGCGAATTTTTAACGCAGGGATTGCACATGATTTCGTTTTATTGGTGGCCAGCAGCCTGTAGGTATACTAACACTGCACTTCGTTTGTTTGTTTTGGGTTTGCTTTGTGATGGAACTACGCTCTAGATGGGTATAATCTATTCAATACCTTTGATAAGGTGTTTTGTTCACGAAAAACTTGTCTGATATTTAGGGAAGACGAGCTACTGCGTTCATTAGAAACCTTTAATAGAGGTTAGTGACTATCTTCATATTGTACATTGAAATTTTAATATTCTGTTTGCCACTGATTCCCCATTGTTTACAAGTTTTGCCATTTTGCAATAAAGTTTTTCCTAATAAACCAATCTTGCTTGCTGTTCTTTCACGTTCTTTTTTCCCAAGACTGAACGTTGCCTGCAAAAAAGATACAGTGTATCTTTTTAGTGAAGGAACCACAAACAACGGCTTGTGGCTTCATTGATACGACTGCAAACTTAAAAACTTACTTGCCGAGGCAAGCTTGCCTCGGTTCCCTTGTTATATTGGTCTTCTGGACCAATATTGCTACGCAACACTCGGTCACCTCTCGACTGTAAACCTGCCTGACTGCGTCTCGCAGGCAGGGATTCTTAACGCTTACAACACTAAATCCCCGTCTGAACGGCTCAGCCGGGCAGGTTTCAAGGTCGAAATTTATTCTAGTTTAATAAGTGTACCTTTATTTACCATCAAAAATCCTAAATGGAAACTAAATATTCATTTGTAATCTCAATAAATTATTCCAGAAAACAAAAGGTATCTTAACTCTACTGTACAACAAACGGATAGTCAGTTAAAAGTTTTTTTGCAATATCAACGCTAATCCCCCCGAGTGAGGGATCGATAGGGACCGACGATAGGAGGTGTCCGAAGGACGGGAACCCCGCAAGAGCCCGGCCCTCTGTGCGACCTTTTTCGGGCGCTAAAGAGGGACACTCCCAAAGCCTTAATATCCCCTACTCTCTATAAAACCATTTCAACAGGGCGGGTAAAAAACAGACGTCGGCTATGAGCGCAAATAAAATGGTGAATGCGCATAGCAAGCCAAAGGTGCTCACCGAACTGACACCGCTAAATCCGATCACCATAAAACCGCAGACCAGCGAAATGGTGGTCGAGAATAATGCGCCGCCCGTATAGTGTACCGCCTGGTCGATACTCTCGGCGGGGGACAAATCGGTCTTGCGAAAATGTTTGTATTTGTTGATCAGGTGTATCGTGTCGTCCATGGCTACGCCGAGCATAATGGGCGCGAGCATGACGTTGGCCGCCTCCACGTGGATGCCGAAAAGATACATGACGATAAAGGCAGAAAATAAGGGCAAGAGATTTGGGATGAGCGCCAGGAGACTCATCTTGAATCTGCCGATGAAATAAAATAGTATGCAAAAGGAAATAAAAAAGGCCAAGCCAAAAGAACAAAACTGGGTTTGCAATATATAGGTGTTGAGCTGGGCAAACATTTCTGAGAAGCCTTGTATCTTAAGTTCGTATGCTGGCTCTGGAAAAACTTCTTTGAAATCTTTTTTGATGGTGTTCAGTAGCGGTCTTAGTTCTTTGGTAGGAAGTTCTTTGATGTTGGCATTGATCGCTACATAGGAATAGTCGTCTCCATAAAAAGAGAAAAATGCATTCGCGGGTGGCTCGCTTTTTTGGATAACTTTCTCAAAATTGATGCCGCCGATTCTCGATAAACTCGACATTCGGTTTTCTAAAAAAGATTGGAAATTGAGTACAGAAATCGGATGCGCGATGTGTCGATTCGTGTCTAGCTTTTCTTGAAATGTTTTCATCTTGCGCAGCTCGGCCTTGCTCAGCAGTGAGGCCTCTTTGGTGCTCGATATGTTTAGCTGTAGGCGGATGCTCCCATCCAATTTATCTTCTATGCGCTCCAAATCACTTTTGACTTTTCCCTCTCCCAATAGGTCCAAAGAATTGGTGCTTACTTCTATCGAAAAGAAACTGATTCCGCCCAAAATAAAAATCAGCATGCTGATACCGATGATCGGATTTTTATATTGGCTCGTCCAATGCGTTAGCCGATGCGTGATCTTCGATATATTTATTTTCTTCACCCGAGCATGCAAGGAAGTCTCCGTCAAAAAACTAAATCCAATCGCCGCTACGATGTACACGAGACAAAAAGCAAACAGCAATCCCACAAATGTAAACAGCCCCATAATCTGAAATGCAGGTAGCGGAGATATGACCAGCGCCAAATATCCGATGATGGTCGTCAGCGTCGTATAGAAACATGGCTTTAGACTTTCCTGAAAAGCCGTTTTGATTTGCGTGCTTCTTTGTTGCTGCGGATGCGCTCGGCGATGCATATGAAAAATATTCGTGATGTGTATCAAGTCACTCACACTATAGATCATAAGTATCGTGGGGATCAACATCGAAATCAGGTTCAAAGAATATCCCAGACTCGTCATCAGTCCAAAGGTAATGCTGATCGGCAATACGATCGCTAAGAAAGCTATCGGTACATAATGCCAATGCGGCAACAAGAAAAACAATAGGCCTAATATCACCGCCACCGACACGATGGCAAATTTGTTGCTCTCTGCAAAAATGGTTTTGTTAAACGCCTGCCCCAGTACGGGCGATCCAGAGATGTGACTATCCGCTACGGTCGTCTCGATTATATTCCGAAGCGCGTCTATGATTTGACTTTTGTTTTCTTTGAGATGATTGGACGGAATGAGTTGTAGATAAAAGAAAGAAAAAGAATCGTCCTCGGTGAGGAGTTGATTTTTTATCGCGGGCAGTTCATCCAGCAGCTTGGCGAATTGCGCCCGACTGCGATCCGTCTGATATATATTTCTGTATTTTATTTCACGATTGGCGTAGATGGGGTATTGCGCATTGGCCAGACTAAAACTTGCCGTCACGTATGGCAGGCTATCCGTTTTTTGATGCAGACTTTGCAGCTTCGCGAGGTGTGCTTTCGAGAGTGCATCCTCCGTGGGAATCATCGCGATCACCAATTCATCCGAGCCCTGTTCTTTTTGAAAATTCAGATACTGTTGGTACTCGGCATTGTCTTCGAGAAACCATATCGACAGCGAATTGTCCACCCTCAACAGCCTCGCCGTTTGCCCCAGGCCAAGCAACATAGCCAGCGCCAGCACGATCATTATGCTTTTTTTATGGTCTAGTACATATTGTATGAGTCGGTCAAAAATCATCTACTTGGGCGCGCGCCGATATTTACTTTCTAAGGTATATTATTTTGCGGGTAGTTTGTTGGTCTGGCGGAGGAGATTATATTTTTCTTTTCTATCCGACTTTAATTATTTTTTGGGAGTGTCCCCCATTTGCTCCCGAAAGAGGTCGCCATGGCGGCCGGGCTATTTCGGGGTCCGCCGTTCGGCTCCCGTACAGATTCCACTGCGTTCCATCTGCACCAAGCCCTGTCTATCCCTCACTCGGAGGGGCTTTGGTATTTATTTTTTCTGTGCTATTAGGAAGCTATAGTTTTTAATTTCCTTAAAACCATTGCTTTTATAATCTACTCAATTCACTTATCTTAGACCATTATTTACTAGAGCTTCTGTATGAGATTCCTACTTCTTTTTCTTTTTTGTATTGCCTG
>CAKZVJ010000107.1 GCA_937923345.1 uncultured Saprospiraceae bacterium | reverse complement strand
GCGTCCACATGACAATGCGTGCACGTCTGATTGCAAAGCTTTCCGATATTGAGTTGGAATATCTCTAGGGCGGTAGGATCCAAAGTTTTGAATCCAGCTTCACCAATCTTTTCTGCAAAAGCAGGAAATTTAGCATCACTGACCTCCTTACCATTCAAGACATCCAATTGGAAAAAAGTATTCGAGAGATCATCGCCTCGCGATTTGAGTGATTTTGTTTTTTGCTTAGTAGCCATAAAATTTATTAAAAGTTGTTGGGGGATTACATAGATATTTTATCATTGTGATTCATCATCTGGACACCATAAACCAAAGTGGCTCCTGATTTGATAGCGGCAGCCACATGTACGGCCTCCATCATTTCTTCCTCTTCAGCACCTTTTGTCACACAGGTATTGGTATAGGCATCGATACAGTATGGACATTGGACGGCGTGGGATACAGCGAGAGCGATCAATGCTTTCTCACGTCCAGTCAATGCCCCTTCTTTGAAAACCTCACCGTAATAATCAAAAAATTTCTTACCAAGTGTTTCTGACCACTTTGTTATATTTCCGAATTTTTTAAGATCTTCCGGTTTAAAGTAACTTTTTTCACTCATTTTTGCGCAAATTTACATTCTTCGTCCAATTGACGCTGTAATTTATAATTTATTTAGCCAGATGATAAACAAATGTACTTATACCGATGCACAAATGTCGAATATAATTGCTGTCACTCCCTTTCGAGTAGGTTCTTTGTCCTATCAAGTACATATTTTCAATAAAACAGTCTTTGCTTGTCTTTTGGTTGTTTTGGCCCTCATGAGTGCATGTCAAGCTGAATCTGAGACCAAAACCAAAACACCTATCCCGACGACCACATTCAATGAAGATGGCAGTATCAATGCATACATTGAGATACCGGCAGGTGGAAACGTGAAATATGAATATAATAAAGAAAAGCAGACTTTAGAACCAGATCAGGTCAATAATAAAGACAGGGTGATTGATTTTCTTCCCTATTTGGGCAATTATGGTTTCATCACAGCTACAAATATGGATACTGCCCAAGGGGGAGATGGAGACGCTCTGGATGTGCTCGTTTTGAGCGAGTCCGTAGAAAAAGGCGCTGTCATGCGCATCTTACCTATAGCAGTGATTCTACTGGAAGATAGAGGCCAAAAAGACCATAAGATTATTGCTGTACCTTTTGATGCTGCTAAACGTACTATAAATGTCGAGAAGTTTAGCGCTTTCATTACGCGCTATAATGCGGCTCAATTCATCGTCCAAGAGTGGTTTTTGAACTACAAAGGTGTTGGTGCCATGAAATTGAAGGGATGGAAGGATGAACAATACGCCTTGAAGGAGATAAAAAGGTGGAGCACAGACCAATAAAGAGCTTACTAAGAAAACTTTTAGCTTTTAATAGTAGACTCAAAAATCGATTAAAACGATGGCGCTTTTAGAAACACAACGTATGATACTTAGACCTCCCAAACCAGAGGATGAGTACTTTTTTTACCATCTCAATAAGGATGAGGAGGTTATGAGATACATACGACCAGTGATGGATCGGAATGCAAGCAAAGAATACTTTCTAAATGCCTGTGATATAACAGATGATAAAATCGGATACAGTATAGCCATTGACAAAACTTCGGCAGAGTTTATTGGCTGGTTTTTACTCAAGCAATTTGAGGATACAGACAAGATGGAATTTGGTTATCGACTTATGAAGCGTTTTTGGGGCCAAGGCCTCGCCACCGAGGGCTCACTAGCTTTCAAAGAGTACGCATTTGATACCCTCAAACTGGAGCAGCTAGTAGCTGTAACCCACCTTGACAATGATGCCTCCGGCAATGTATTGCTCAAAACAGGATTCGAATACAAAGGAGACGCTTTTCACTACAATACGGACGTCAAATATTTCGAGTTAAATAAATTTAATCTAATGGGCTAGTTGGAACATATTTATGTTTATGTTGTTATTTTTGGCGGTGAATTGAATACCAGGTACCGTGAGTATATAGAGGTATTTTGATTAAAGAGCTATATCCTTTATGGAATCTGAGACGACACATTCTTTTAGCATTTCGAGTATAATACCTGAGCTTACCTTTTCGTGCTTTGATAGTTTGAGTCAATGTCAATCAGAGTGGGATCAGGCAGCTTTCAATGGACCCAATATACTTTGCGAAGCCTCCTTTCTCAATACTGTTTCTAATAATTTTCAAAACGATATGCGCCAGTTTTACACCATCTTTTATGTAGATGGCTTAGTGGTTGGCAGAGCATTATTTCAATGTGGTCTTTGGGAAGCAGACACCAGTTATCAAGATGAGGAGCAAGCCAAAAGTAGTTTTTCAGTCAAAAATTGGTTTGCAAAGAAAGTGAAGTTCATTGGTATTCTCTGTGGCAATATTCTGTTGACTGGAGAGTATGGTTTTGACTTTGATTTTACGAAAGTCGACAAGACCAAGGTGCCGAAAATTATAGGTAAAGCTGCGGACGGTATCAAAAAAGCCTTTTATAAGGATAGCAAATACTCCTCTGCCGTGATCGGCAAAGATATGGATGTTACCGAGGAGCTCAACACCGATTGGGTGAGCCAGGGTTTTCACCACTTCAGTGTACAGCCCAACATGATTTTGGATATTCACCCGGACTGGGTATCATTTGAGGATTATCTGGCAAGTATGACTTCCAAATATAGAGTACGGGCCAAGAGGGCTTATAAAAAATCAAAGGATATTGTGTTTCGAGAATTTGATGAAGTAGAGATAGAAAAGCATTTGGATCACATATACAACTACTTTTTATCCGTTCAAAAAAACGCAGGCTTCAATCTTGTTTATCTCAAGCCCGCTTATTTCCTTGCCCTAAAACGACAATTAGGAGATCGCTACAGATTATTTGGATATTTTCTAGAGGGCCGCTTTGTAGGATTCAATACCGTTATTCTCAATCACGACGAACTAGAAGCTCATTTTCTAGGTTTTGACAAAGATGTCAATATCCAGCATCAACTATACCTGACCATGCTCTATGATAAGGTCAAAAAGGCTATTAAGCTCCGCTGCAAAAGAATAGTTTTTGCTAGGACAGCCATGGAGATCAAGAGCTCTGTAGGCGCTACCCCCAAGGAGTTATGCATCTATCTCCGTCACGAAAACAGGATGCTCAACAAGGTGGTATCTCCCATCATTAGCGTCTTGAATCCAGAAGAAAAGTGGGTGCAAAGACATCCGTTTAAAGATATTAGCCAATAGGATATTATTTATTTGGGGCTGCCCCAGGCGCTTCGCTTAGGGCCGGGTCGTCCGCTGTATCCGTATGATATATAGACGCATAGCAATGCGTCTCTACATATCATACGGATGCCGCTACCACCCCTCATCCATTCTAGGCTCGCTACTATCGTAGCATCGCGACAAACTGTTTATTTGTTTATTCGTTTATTCGTTTATTTGTTTGATTGTATTGGTCATACAGTGTCAAATATTGGTTCAAAGCAAAATTTGCTTACTTGATAAATTCATAAAAAAGCCTTGCACAAATTGAACTTCATGCAAGGCCATAACCAATATATTATTTTTTAAAATCTAGTACCTTATTTAAAATGTTTTCCGAGTACTATTCGTCTCACTCATAATTCATCCTTCATAATTCTTTCCCCCGTTTATCATTTACCATTTATAATTTATAATTTTTTTCCGCTTACCAAAGGCCGATACATTTTTTGGCTGAAATGAATCATGTCCTTATACAATTGGTCATCCTCAGAAGTAGTTGATATTTCCTCTAACGTAAATTGCGCTGTAGTCAATGACTGGTCGTTTATATCAAGGCGAGAAATAAGAAAGCCAGCGCCTAACAATAGTATTAAAGCAGCAGCATATCTCATCCAAACTAGTTGTATCATTTGTTCTGGAGGGGTTATTTCATAGTGGTCGTCCATTCGCTTTTCGAGCTTGTCCCAAAGTTTTGGACGCACTTCTACACGATAGTTTTCGCTTTCTTTTTTAACGATAGATTCAATACTCTTCTTTTCCATTATCTTTTTTATTTCAGCCTACGTCCCCTAATTCTTGATCAGTCAGTAGTGCACGTAATTTTTTCTTTGCAAGTATCAATTGTGATTTTGAGGTATTTATACTTATTTCTAATATCTCAGCTATCTCACGGTGTTTGTAGCCTTCTACGACATACATATTAAAGATAGTCCTATACCCGGTAGGTAGCTTTTCGAGTAAGGCCATGACATCCCTTTCCTGCAAGTTATCTATGGCAGCACTCTTGGTGGAGATCTCAATATTGCTTATCTCCACTGTTAATTTAAAATTGTGGTTCTTTCGCAACAGCATGAGAGATTCATTTACCGCGATACGCTTCATCCATCCTTCAAAACTTCCATTGCCCTTAAATTGGTGGATATTAGTAAAGATTTTATAGAAGGTATCGATCAGAACGTCCTCTGCATCTTCGGTAACCTTTACATATCTACGGCATATACCCAGTAATATAGGAGCGTACTTATTATAAAGCCATTGTTGAATCTTTCGATCCTCCTTTTTTAATCCTTGTATGACTTTGTCTTCTATCAAGCTGATTACTTTACCTATTCCTTCACTTAGATGTAAATAAAACGGTTTTTGGTGTATTGCTAGTTCACTTTTGAACGAATTTAGGCGTAAAACTTTATCTTTGGCGCTATTTATTATCACCCTAACTAGATTTATTAATGAATTTAAACAACGACCAATTCGAATTTACTGGAGGGATAGACCCCTTAGCACTTTGTGAGGAATATGGATGTCCTCTTTACGTCTATGATAGTGCTGTGATAAAACGTCAATATTCTCGCCTAGTATCTGCCTTGGATGTTCCTAAATTTCAGATAAATTACGCTTGTAAAGCGTTGACCAACATCAATGTACTTCGCCTAATGCAACAGATGGGAAGTGGATTGGATACAGTATCTATTCAAGAGGTAGAGTTGGGTATAAAAGCGGGTTTTGCACCCAGTCAGATTATCTATACACCTAATTGCGTATCCTTTGAAGAAATCCAGATGGCAGTGGATTATGGAGTGATGATCAATATTGATAATATTAGTATCCTGGAGCAGTTTGGAGATAAATTTGGTCAGCACCCTGTCTGTATTCGCATCAACCCACATATCTATGCAGGAGGCAATTCTAAGATCTCGGTGGGGCACATTGATAGTAAGTTCGGTATTTCATTTCATCAGATTCCATTGGTGAAGCGAATAGTAAAGAGTCTAGACATCAACGTAGTTGGATTGCATATGCATACGGGTTCTGATATTCTTGATGTAGAGGTATTCTTACAAGGGGCAGAAATACTGTTCAATACTGCTATGGAGTTTGAAGGGCTAGAATATTTAGATTTTGGAAGTGGATTCAAGGTGCCATACAAGCCCAATGATATCAGCACGGACATCGAAGAGTTGGGTGCTAATATTTCTGAGCGCTTCAATAACTTTTGCAAGAATTATGGATCAGAACTGACACTCATGTTTGAGCCAGGTAAGTTCTTGGTAAGTGAAGCAGGTTACTTTTTAGCGAAAGTGAATGTAGTAAAGCAAACCATTTCTACCGTTTTTGCAGGAGTGGATTCAGGCTTGAATCATTTGATTCGACCTATGTTTTATGGATCTCACCATGAGATATTCAATGTAAGTAATCCCATAGGAAAGTCTAGAATATATACAGTAGTAGGCTATATTTGCGAGACAGACACCTTTGGAGTCAATAGAAAGATCACAGAAATAAAAGAAGGAGACATATTGGCATTTAAAAATGCGGGGGCCTATTGTTCTACCATGGCCTCTAACTACAATTCACGTTTTAGACCTGCCGAGGTCATGGTACATGAAGGAGAGGCATATCTAATAAAGAAGAGAGAAACCATGGATGATCTTCTGCGTAACCAAATAGATATCCCAAAATTGGAAAAATCAATTGCCTAATCTTTTAGCAATTTAATCTAGATAAAAAAGAATGGATAAAGCGACTCAATATTCGGCTCAAGAGACAGAAAGTAAGTGGTACGCGCATTGGCTTGAGAAGGATTATTTTAGTTCAGTGCCTGATGATAGAGAAGCTTTCTCCATTGTCATACCTCCACCTAATGTGACGGGTATCTTGCACATGGGGCATATGCTGAATAATACGATTCAAGATATTTTGATTAGAAGAGCAAGACAGCAGAATAAGAATGCTTGTTGGGTTCCAGGTACGGATCACGCTTCGATCGCCACTGAAGCTAAGGTAGTGAAGATGCTTGCCGAGCAAGGAATCAAGAAAGAAGACATCGGAAGGGAAGCATTTCTAAAGCATGCCTTTGAGTGGAAAGATAAGTATGGAGGCATTATCTTGAACCAACTTCGTAAGCTAGGTGCATCCTGTGATTGGAACAGGACTCGCTTTACCATGGAGGAAAAATTGAGTAATGCAGTCTATCACGTATTTGTGGATCTACACAAGAAGGGGAAAATTTATAGAGGGGTCAGAATGACCAATTGGGATCCGGTGGCCCAAACCGCATTGTCCAATGAAGAAGTAGTGTTCAAAGATGAAAATTCTCAATTATACTATATCAATTATCAGATAGAAGGCTCTGAAGACTTTCTGACGATTGCTACGGTTAGACCAGAAACGATCCTGGGAGATACTGCAGTAGCAGTACATCCGGACGATGAACGTTTTACCCATTTGCATGGAAAGAAAGTTATCATCCCTATTGTAGGTCGTGCGATCCCTGTGATCACTGATAAGTATGTCGACATGGAGTTTGGTACGGGCTGCCTTAAGATAACACCAGCACACGATCCAAACGATCACGAGATCGGAAAACGCCACAAGTTAGAAACCATCAATATGCTAAACGCAGATGGTACGGTAGCTAAAATGGGAGGTAAGTATGCAGGCCTGGATCGCTTTAAGGCGAGAAAGGAAATGGCCAAGGATCTAGAGGCCGGAGCGTTTTTATTGAAGAAAGAAAATTACAATAATAAAGTAGGTCGCTCGGAGAGAACCAATGCTATCGTTGAGCCACGGCTTACGGCACAGTGGTTCCTAGACATGAAGGAGTTTTCTGCTACAGCCTTAAAAGCAGTAGAGACAGGTGAGATAAAGTTTTTCCCTCCGCACTTCTACAATATGTTCAACAACTGGTTGAACGAAGACAATGTTCGGGACTGGTGTTTGTCTAGACAATTATGGTGGGGGCAACAGATACCTGCGTACTACTACAAGTCAGAAGTATTTGTAGCCTTATCTAAAGAAGAAGCCTTGACACAAGCTCAGGCACACTTTGAGGATACATCAATCCAATTGGATGATTTAGAAAGAGACCCAGATGTCTTGGATACCTGGTTTTCCAGCTGGCTATGGCCTTTGTCGGTTTTTGATGGTTTTGAAAACCCAGATCAGTTAAAGTATTATTATCCGACTAATGTACTCGTTACGGGTTGGGATATCATATTCTTTTGGGTAGCCAAAATGATTATGTCTGGATATGAATGGTCAGAGGAGTTACTAGGCAAGGAGCATATCGAGAAGCATGGTAAAATGCCTTTCAAGGATGTGTACTTCACGGGAATGGTGAGAGATAGTAAGCGTAAAAAGATGAGTAAGCAACTGGGGAACTCGCCAGATGCTTTGGCATTGATAGATAACTACGGGGCGGATGGAGTACGCTTCGGTATGATTACCTCTGGTTCTGTTGGAAACGATGTAATTTTCGATGCCCCGATAGATCCTGACACTAAAAAGGTGCTGAACGAAAGTAGCCTTTGCGATCAGGGCCAAAAATTCTGCAATAAGATGTGGAATGCCTTGAGATTGATTCAGGGCTGGGAAGAAAGTGATTCTCTCGATCCCTCACTACGCGCTATAAATGTAGAGGCAGCAGCGTGGTTTGACAATAAATTGAAGCAAATCATTTCTGAGACGGAGGAGAAGTTTGACAACTATCGTTTGAGTGATATACTCATGAGTTTGTATAACTTTATCTGGGGAGACTTTTGTAGTTGGTATTTAGAAATGATTAAGCCAGCCTACGGTCAGCCTATTGATCCAGCAACTAAAAAAGAAGCGCTTCATTTCTTTGAGCAATTGATGACTTTGCTACACCCTTTTATGCCTTTCGTTACGGAAGAGATTTGGCATAAACTGAAAGATAGGGTAGATGGAGACGATTGTATTGTGAGTAGATATCCATCCGCTACCCAATTTGATAGTGCTCAAATCAAAAAGATTGAGCAAGTAAAAGACCTAATCACGGCGGTTAGAGATGCAAGATCTTCAAATGCAAAAAGTCCTAAAGACCCATTGAACTTTAGTGCTATAAAGTCTGATAACACAAGCTCGCTTTTCGCTGACGAATCTGTGAAAAACCTCTTGATGAAGATGGCCAATCTATCTTCATTGACGCTTGTAGACGAAGAGCCTGCAGATGTCTTGTCTTTTATTTCAGGTGCGGATCGTTACTTCGTTGATATCGTCAAAGAAATAAATGTTGCCGAGGAAACAGAACGCATAACTGCCGAAATAGAAAGAAACGAGAAGTTGCTCCACTCAGCTACAAAAAAACTTTCGAATGAAAAGTTCGTTGCCGGCGCGCCTCCACAAGTAGTGGCCAACGAAAAGAAGAAGCAAGCCGATGCACAACAAAGAATCGAAATTCTTAAAGCAGACTTAGACAAATTGACTTAGTGCAATACAACTAGTTTTTTTAGAGCAGTTGATTTGTTACTACTATATTTCACGAAGTAAGTGCCATTGGCTAGTTCATGGCAATTTACTTTTGCTTGATTATTCAGGATAGGGATGCGCTCAATGAGTTCCCCTCCGATGCTGAGTAATTCTAGGTTCGCGTTTTCCTCTAGTTCAAAATCAAATGTCACAGTTGATGATTCACTTGCGGGATTAGGAGATAAAGCAATAGCATTAGAGGGTAGTATTTGTGTAGTAGTCGTGGTTGGCGCCTCGGTCATATTCATCCAAATATGGGGTACTACATTTCCTCCGAATGCAAGGGTAGTGAATGTATCAGAGGGTCCAATTCTGGTCATCGCAGCAAAACGTAAGCGATCGTTTAAAATATTGGCTTCAATAGTAGCATCATAGTTCAAATTTGTAGTTGCTGTTACAGCGAATAATCTGTTAAATAAATTTCCAGCTCCTCTATTGAATTCTAATGCTACGAAGTAATCTTGATCATCTTCCAAAGGAATATTATCATCATTCGAAATAAGATTTTCCAACTTGACACTTTGCGTAGAATTTGTACCATCTCCAAAGTCTCCTCCACTTACTTCAAAAGTTGTGGTACCAATAGGGGTACTTTCAGTGGCAGTAGCAAAGTCATCTAAATTGTCATTGTCCCATTTGTAAAGCGTTACATCAATGACTATACCTACATCGTTGATGGCATATGTGGTACCTAAATCTTGAATAGTACTTCTGTTTGGAATTTCGAATAGTATCTCATCGACAGCCATGCCTGCTCCATTTGGAATATGGTAGTGATTGGCGATGGACCAATTATTTTCAATAAAATTATTCTCATCAAGCATAGTGGGGAATAAATCTTTTTTGACGGATGATTCTCCATGCTTTTTGAGTACATTCTGAGTTATTTCAAAAGGGTACTCAAAAGAGTTATTAGATGGATTTCCATCATTCAAGTTTGAAGCAGTGCAGTAGGTCAATTTAAATGCTCCAATACCTCCATCATGTAAATAAGGAGGGAAACTTATGTTGATAGCATTTTGATTAGGGATTAGTTCTTCCAAGATTACACTCTCTTGATATAGCGTGTTGGTATCTTCCAAATTGGTGACCTTGGCAGTGACTTCTACATTTCTAAGGGTATCTAGTCCCAACTGTACAGCATCTGTAAGAAAAAATACAGGCTCTATCTGCGATATTGGAGTAGAGAAGTTCGTCATAAAGGCATGGAATCTCAAATCAGGAGTCAATGAGATATCTATACTTGGGATAGGGTTTATATTTGTTAAGAGGATGTCATCAATGCTCCAATGATACTCTCGATTTCCATCCCAATACCATTGTAAGTATACAGAATCTTGATTAGCTGCAACCTGACTGATATCGAACATAGATTGTTCTGGATTAAATGACCATCTTCTAAATCCAATTTCGGTTACTTGCGATGTTTCTAAATCTGGAAAAGGAACGAATGTAGTCCAATTTACTCTATCTGTACTTACACGTAAAAAAGCATTGTCCAAAGCATCTTGATCAAATACACCTATATGAGAGTTGAAAAGCACGTAGACTTCAGATTCATCGGAACAGTCTATGGCACTAGTAGTTAGCCTAGACTCAAAAGTAGTCTCACCAAGTTGGTTGAAGAAAGGCTCTGTTACACAGCATGCAAAACCATTTTCTGGCGTATTTGATTTGAAGTGAGATTGTCTATTATCACAGTCCGTAAAATCGAAAGGACACCCTTGATTTTCAATAGTTCCATAAGCAGTAGTATCTGCACAATACGTCCATAACAAACCCAAACCTGAAAGATCTTCATTGGTCCAATCACTCGGAATTCCATTCGAGAAATCTTCAGACCAAAAAACTTGACCCTTGGTAGATAATGCAATTAAAACTATAAATAAAATTGTTAGGAGGCCTCTCATATCTTTTTCTGTTTTGGTTAGTCAATCTAATATATATAATTAAACTAAAATAGTTTTACATTAATCATTAAAAGTAAGGAATTAAACAAAAAGGGATGTTGAGCACTTCGCTCAACATCCCTTGTATAGGTGTAATTAAAACTTCGGATTATTTGTTTACCACAAATTTCTCCGTTTGTACTCCATCTTTAGTATTGATATGAAGCATGTAAACACCGTTTGCTAAATTACTTACATTGAAGCTTTCGCTCAACTCAGTAACACCACTCAAAGATTTGATAGAAATAACTCT
>CAKZVJ010000106.1 GCA_937923345.1 uncultured Saprospiraceae bacterium | reverse complement strand
ATTGAAGGAATTTGAAAAGGATAAAAAGAAACTTGTAAAAAAATATAGATCTATACTGGAGGATCTTGAGACAGTAAAACAAGTTTTAGAAGTTATGCCTGATGAGCGGCCTCCATTTAGTTATAGAATAAATAATCTTGGGATTGAATCATGTGTCGTTAAAGTTAAAAAGATAGCCTGCAAGGCCTTGAAAGGAAGAGGGGTTAATTCAGGATTAAGATTGGTTTATGCTTATTTCAAACATCAATCCACAGATAGTGAGAATGATGATAATAAAAAGGAAAAAGAAAAAATAGTTTTCATTGAGCTTTATCATAAATCAGATAAAGAAAATGAAGACAAGGAGAGAATACTAAAAAACTTTAAATAAAAAATTATGGGACTAAAACCAGGGCCGAAAAGAAAGGCCAAATCAACAGGAAAACCAGACAGACGTCAAAGAGATAATAAGTGTACGCCTGGCAATACACGTTCTTTGAAACCGTCAAAAAGTTCTAAGAAGAAAAAATAGAAAATTTGCTTTTTATATAAACAAGGGTAAGAATATTACAAGTCCCTAATCATATAGAAAGGGTAAACTTGTTTTTCTGGAACACACAAAAAAAACATATAAGAGATATAAACGCACCTAGGTGTGTTTATTGGGATATAATCGGTAACAAAGAATAAATAACTCATATAATGCCAAGATTAGATCATTCAGAATTTCTAATACATTTCACAAAAGGTACTACTGACCTTGACGCTTATGAGAATTTTAAGTCAATTGTGAGAGATGGTAGAATAAACTGTGGAAAAGGTTTTGTCATTCAACCCAATTGTTGTGTCTGTTTTACAGAAGCTCCAATGAAATGTTTGAATAAAGATGACACATTCAATTTAGAATATTTTAAACGCTATAATCCTTTTGGCTTCCTATTCTCCAAAAAATACATTGCAAGTCTCGGTGGACGGCACGTAATATATTCACCACAAACGGAAAGAGACAATATTCCTGTAGATATGAGATGGCGTTATGTAAGATATGAACCCAACAGAAATCCGCAACCATTAGATTTCACATGGGAAAGAGAGTGGAGGCTAAATCAACCTTATCTTTCTCTAGATCCGCAACATACTAAATTAGTTCTTCCAAATCGAGCATGGATAAATAGATATGAAAATGATCACTATGAAGAGCAACATTTACAATACGAAGCATGTCAATGTGATAGACAGTCATTGATTTTTCAATATCAACAATTATTTGATTCTGATTATTCTCAACAAATTGTAGATAATTGTCCAACACCTCAGCAACTTCCATTTATGATGACAGGAATGACTGAGTCAACAGAAATAGAATTTAGAAATTAATAATATGGAACATCAATATTTAGCAAATGTATTTGTGAGCTGCAGTTTAAGATCAAATGATAAAGAGTTTATTGACCTTGTTTCTAATATACTATCGCATTTCAATTTTAATCCATTCGGAACTGTTGGTCTTTATGATGCAAGCACTGACAATCCAATTGTATTAATGGAAAACAATATTGAGAAATGTGATTTTGTAGTTATTGCTGCTACTAAAAGATATCTAACAAAGGATACGCATAACAATAAAAAATCTAACACACTCTCAGAAATGATCCATGCCGAAGCAGGAATGGCATTCGGTAAATCTAAACCAATAGTTGTCTTCGTTGAAGAGGGAACCAATGTTGGTAATTTTATACCTAATGTTACTCAGTATATTACACTAGACAAAACTCAAGAAAATCTTGACAGTCAATACAATTTAATTGTAGCATTGTTAAGTAATGCACTTCATAAAGCTCAAGCGATTAAAAGACAAAAATCATGGAAGGAATTGGGAAGTTTAGCATTGAAAGGATTGGCAATTTTTGGAGGCTTAAAACTTCTAGAAGGCGGAGAAAACTATGATTATGATGATGAGGACGAAGAAGAAAATAAATTAATTGTATACTGATAACAATATATAAGACAGAATATTCCCTGCCGTCATACTCCGCTTATCATCATCCGTTGAACAAACCCTCCTCTAAAACTTTAGCGCGCTTAGTAAAAAAGATAGAAATTGATCAGCAAAAATCAAATGATCAAGTCAACAAAAGAGCATCTTAAGAAGTACAAGAAATATTTAGTAATTCAGAATTTTAGCCCTTCAACAGTAAAAGCCAACCTACTTGGACTACGTCAATTTCTTAAAATGGTACTACTTTATGATAACAAACCCAAAACGGCACTATAAACATCCCCCTTGCCATGCTACTAAGTGCCAGAAAAACAGGATATACATCAATAGATCAGATAAACACTGCATTAGATGTCAAACTTGCTTGATGAAAACAAAATAATTGATCTACTAAAAGCCATAAAAGTACTATCTTTATATAAACAGAGAAAACTGCTTTTCCCTATCTAGTACAATCCTGCTTCCATGCTGGGCAACGGATTCGTCCAACTGAAATATTAGCGCCATCACCAAGCTAGATAGTAGGTGTGGTAACTTTAGTGGGGGTGGCGGTAATTTTCCTTTGAATTAGCAGCAATAAAAAGAAAAAACATGAAACCAATATTGAAATTATATATCAAAGCTTTCTTAATTATGGGTCTAACGTTTGCGTCATTTATGGCAATAGCAGATTACATTGGCAATCAATCCTTTAGTGTCTTAAAATTTCTCTTACAAGCTATTTTCTTTGGAGGTACAATGTCTCTAACTTTGGTTTCAATACATAAATCTAATCTTAACAAAAAAGGAATTACAGATCCAAGTAAAGAAAATCTAAAAACCATTCAAACAACTGAATTTATTACTAAAGTTAGTAAGGATGAATTTATTTCAAGACTCTCTAAAGATAAAATAATGTCCAGAATGAAATTGATAATAAATGATGAAGATCTCAAATTAAATTCAGGAATCACATGGATATCATGGGGAGAAATAATAGCAATAAAAATTAGTTCGGCTTCAGAAGGAATGTTTAAGTATGAAATTCAAAGCAAACCAAAACTTCCGATTACAATAATTGATTATGGGAAGAACCTTGAAAATATATTAATGATTAAAAAACTGATAAAAAACGCTGACTTACAAGTGACATGACAATCATGCTTGCTTCGTCAGCATGCCGCATGACATTAGGACGTCTGTCCGTTCTTAGTTGAAAACTAGTAAGATTGATTATTTGCATCATGCATACTTTAAATTTGATACTGGTTAGATTGTACCAAATCATTAAGCTTAATAATACCTTTTACAGCCTCGGTATACGTAATGACTGTTCACTTTAACTTTTCCTCAATCTTCATCCTGTTTATCATCGGTAAAGTGATGGATAATATGTCTGATTCTTATACATTTAATATGAACTATATACCGCCTTTTTAGTTTTAGCTGTCTGTCGATATTTATACGTTTAAAGAAGTTATTTATCAAAATTGAATCTGTAAGTGCGATGTGTGTCACTAAGACCCTAAAGATCCTTAGCAACCAACGTGTAAATATAATCAAAAATGACAAAACGAATGGAATATGTTTAAAGGAAACTTAATCGAGAACAAGAGTTATTACAAGCTAAGAAGCAAACAATTATTGTTTATTTTACTTCCATCCATCGCAATTGGTTTTCTTGTCAATTTCGATAAAATGCCATTATGGATTACCATTGGGGCAATAGTCTTTTATGTAGTGGTTGTGATTATGACTTTCAAAAATCATAAAGCAATGCAGAAAGTGGCAAATAAAAAAATCGAGATAGATCAAAATAAGATTGTAATAAAAGAAGCAAATGGAACTGTTATTGAAATCATCGAAGTTGAAAATGTCAACAAATTAATCGTGAAGGATGATTACAAAATGGCGCAAGAAACGCTGAAAGACTTACAAGAAGAGATAAAGGGGAATCCTGAAGAACACTACCTAATTCTCGAGAGCAATAAAATGCAAAAAAGATATGACTTTGTGATAGAATCTTATTATATGGCAAAACAGCTTAAAAAATTGGTTCAAGAATGGCAAAACAAGAATGTATTGATTGAATACACAAATGAATAGCGACTCAAGAGCTCAATTTTCATCCTGTTTATCAACGATACAAAAAAACTGTATGTTTGATATTTTAATGTGGGATTACAGAGATATAAACTAGTTCCATTCATAATTTCAGTGAAGCTAGAAGATGGACTGAATAATAATAGCTATAAGAGTGTAGAGGTATTATGGATAAGAAAAATATAAAGAATACATTTATTGAAATTGTGCAAATTGGAATTGCACTAATTCTTGCGAGTATTGGATTGAAAGCATTTTTATTGCCCAATGGCTTTTTAGATGGAGGTGTAACAGGAATTGCTATTCTGATCAGTGAGCTATTTGCTATAAATATTTCTATAGTTCTACCGATTGTATCTCTTCCATTTTTTATTATAGGATATTTTACAATTACAAAACGAATATTATTTAAGTCAGTAATTTCAATTATTTGCTTATCATTAGTGATCTATTTTGAAAATTTTGGATCAATAACTGATGATAAATTGATTATTGCGACATTTGGAGGTTTGTTTTTAGGAAGTGGAATTGGATTAGCAATAAGAAACGGTACAGTATTGGATGGCTCCGAGCTATTGGGCTTGTATTTTAATGAAAAGTATGGAATATCCATTGGAACAATTATTTTACTATTTAATATTGTGCTATTTGGAATTACGGCTATCGTGCTCTCACCAGAAGTTGCCATGTATTCAATACTTACTTTTTTCGTAACCAGTAAGGCCATAGATTTTACAATTCAAGGATTCGAAAATTATGTTGGATTGATGATTGTATCAAAAAAGAGTGCTGAAATACAAGAAAGATTCTTGCAAGAAATTGGCCAAGGAATAACAGTTTACAAAGGAGTAAAAGGATATGGGAAAACAGGAATAACAGAAACGAAAGAAATTATTCATGTGGTTATAAATAGAATAGATGTGAAGAGAATTAACCGAAGGATAAATGAATTAGATGAAGAGGCATTCATAATAGAATTTGACGTGAATAATGTGAAAGGAGGAGAAATTAGAAGATTTATGAATTAGAATAATGCAGCTATTATAAAGCGTAAAGTATAAGCATGTACTACAAAAGCATTAGCTTACATACTAAAGAAAGAATATTTTTATGAATATTGTAGTGCCTCTTTTAAGAGGTATTTTCGAAAGAAGCATTAAGTGATCCACGTAAGCAAGCTGTGATATTCCACATTTAATGAACCTGTTCTGGTAGGAAGCATTTAGAAAGTTTGTACTTTATATTTTTGACAATCAGTTCTAGTTTAATTTTGTTCATCAAAACACAAAAGATATAATAATGAATACATTAATTGACCCTAGTACAATTGAAATAGATGCATCTGTCATTAATAATATAGACATGCAGTCAAAAAAAATATTTAGGACAATCACCTTTTGTAAGAAAACGTCCTCCAAGGCTTTGTATGACAGCTTTATAAACAGTACAAATAATTTGACGCAACTTCTCTCCATAAAAAATGCTCAAATGGAAGCCGAAACCGAAGAAGAGTTAAAAGTGTATCATAAAAATTTAAACAAAGCAATAATTTTTATTGCGAACGAAATTAAGAATGAAATAGAGTTGACTTCGCAAGTTCAACTATTTCAACTATTTAGATTGATTTCCCCGGAATCACACACACAGCATCCCAATCAATACAGAAGGGCACTTGTTCAAATTGGTGGATATATCTGTCCCAATCCTGAGAATTTAAACAGTCTGGTTTCTCAGTTGTTTTATAATCTTGAGCAGATATCTCACCCAGTAATCAAAGCGATTTATCTTCATCATGAATTGATTCGAATACACCCCTTCATTGATGGTAATGGGCGAACAACAAGGCTCGCGAAAAATTGGATTTTAATGTTTAATCTCTACCCACCAATATTCATTAAAGACGAATTTGAAAAGAAGGAATATATTAGTGCTCTCAATGATAGTTTCAAAATGCTTGAAAAAAATAATTCAGTGTGGAATAAGAATACAAATTTGTTTTTTAATCAAGAGTTAAATAGAGTTTCAAATAGTATTCAATATATTCTTGAAGAAATAAAATTGAACCTAAATAATTGACCACAATTATTAGCAACAAATCTCTTAAGAGGGATAACAGTACTTTTTGGTTTCTTAGGAATATTAAAAAACCGCGCCGAATTGGATCTGACATCTACGGCTAGTTTACCAATCTGCTAAGGCATTCTTTATATCCTCCATTAAAATTTCAGCATCTTCTAGCCCAATATAAAAACGAACAAAACCAACTGGCATATCTGGATTCTCCTTACCTGGAATATCATATAGTGCTACTGCAGGTAGTACTAAGGATTCATGCCCACCCCATGAAACGGCTAATAAAAAACGAGTCAAGGAATTGAAAAAAGTCTCCATCTTATCTCGACTATCCGTTTTGAATTGGACTGCAAATAAGCCACCGCAACCAGACATTTGTTTGTGAGCCAATTCATATTGGACAAAGGACGGATGATGCGGGTAGTATACTGCTTCTACAGCTTGATGCGTGCCTAAGAAGTCGCAAATAATACCTGCGCTGGCGTTGGACTGTTTCATGCGTAGGGGGAGTGTACGTAAGCCGCGCAAGATTTGTGATGCATCATGAGGGGAGATAATACCACCGAGCGTCATGTACTCTTTGGAGAACATACGGCTGATAATCTCATGGCTTGCACAAACTACACCACAGACAATATCGCTATGCCCATTGATATACTTTGTCCCAGAATGTGTAACGATATCGATTCCCATTTCTATAGGACGCTGATAATAAGGGGAAGCGTAACTGTTATCAATGATAGAAACCAGACCATGTCGCTTGGCTATCTCCGCGCAAGCAGGTAAGTCTTGGAGCTCCATATGCATAGAGGTCGGACTTTCTAAAAAGAGTACCTTGGTATGCTCTTGAATCGCATTTTCCATAGCTACGAGATCTTTACCATCCACGAAAGTAGTGCTTACACCAAAGCGAGGTAAAAATTCCTTGAGCAGTTTGTTGGTCCAAGAATAGGCAGATTGCACACATACGATATGGTCTCCCTGGTTTACCTGCGAAATGACCGCGTTGGCGATTGCTCCACTGCCACTTGCAAAGACAAGGCAGTCCTCGGCAGATTCGAGTGCAGCTAATTTTTTTCTAAGGATCTGTACCGTCGGATTGTTGCCTCTGGTGTACATATGCGTACCCAGTTCATTTCCCATGGAGGCTCTAAAGCTGTCCAAACTATTGAAGGCAAAATTACTGGTTTGAACAATAGGCGGGGATACCGCGCCAAAATATTGGTCTCTGTTTTCCCCTAAATGATTGAGTATATGTGCGTAGTCCATCTTTCTTTTTTCGAAAGATAATGAATACTTCAGTTATGACAAATACTAAGGTAGACGCTATCTACCTTAGCGCCTATACCAAGTATAAGATGTATTTGTTTTTCTTGCCGTTATCTACAAGGATGTATTCGTTCTGAAGCATGTGTTCAGCAATTACGTTGAATTCTGGATCAGTGATTTTTACTTTATTGATAGAGACGGAGTTACCTTTGAGCGCTCTTCTTGCCTCTCCTTTACTGGCTACAATATTTGTTTTTTCCGACAATAAATCTATGATATTCAAGCCCCCATCAAAGGCCGATTTGTCTACGGTAAAAGAAGGAATCTCTTGCGCAATAGTAGCCAACATTGCAGAATCCAGCGCTTTGCAGGAAGCCTCGTCCGCTTTTCTGTTGAATAACCACTTAGATACTTTTTCTGCTAATTCGAAAGCTTCTTGAGAATGAACTCTCACAGTAAGCTCTTCCGCCAAAATTCTCTTTTGCTCATTGAGATTGTCCTTAAGGTCTTCTTCCATTTGTTCTACTTCAGTTCTTGACTTCAGTGTGAAAAAACGAATAAACTTTGGTAGATCTGCATCGTCCGCATTGAGCCAAAATTGGTAGAACTTGTATGGACTGGTCATTTTTGGATCCAGCCAAATATTGCCTGCTTCAGATTTTCCAAATTTAGAACCATCTGATTTGGTGAGCAATTCTGAAGTGATGGCGAATGCTTTTCCTTCTAGATTACGTCTGATGAATTCTGTTCCAGAAGTGATATTCCCCCATTGATCTGAACCACCAATTTGCAATTTGCAATTGTAGTCTTGGTACAGCTTTTGAAAATCATAGGCTTGCAAAAGCTGGTAAGAAAATTCTGTAAAGGAGAGGCCCGTTTCGACGCGCTTCTTAACGGACTCTTTGCTCATCATATAATTTATGGTAAGTGTCTTACCGACATCTCTCAAAAAGTCTAAGACATTCATCTCTCGATAGAAGTCATGGTTGTTGATGACGATCGCTTTATTGTCTCCATTCTCAAAGTCTAAAAATTTGCTGAACTGTGCTTGCTGATGCGCAAGATTGTTGTCCAATTCTTCAAACGACTTGAGTACTCTTTCTTTGTCTTTACCAGAAGGGTCACCAATACGACCCGTCGCTCCGCCCATCAGCACAATGGGGTTGTGACCTGATAATTGAAATAATTTGAGCAGTTGGATTTGGACCATATTTCCAATTGTCATAGAAGGGGCGGTTGGGTCAAAGCCTATGTAGCCTGTCATTTTACCTTCTTTCAATGCTTCTGCTATGCCTGGTGTAGAGTTGCTGAGTATACCTCTCCATTCTAATTCTTCTAAAAAATCCATGTGCTTAATTTTGCCCAAAAATAAGAATAATACATTACAATTTATGATTGCAGCAAGGATTCCTGAGGCTGTTTAGTTCCCGTTTTTTGCCCTCGCGATGGCCGTCAGGCAGAGCCTAGATCGGACAAGTGGTAGAAGCGGCATCCAGTCAGGATTATGGATTTTTTTATCGGCTAGCCTGGCTGGATATAGCGGATGACACGGTGCCGACGACTCTAGTCGGTATGGCCCCAAAAGAGCTAAAGATTGAATATAAGGGCAAAGCGTATTATGTACGGGCGCTGTTTGTGATGGAAGATTATTGCGCATTATTTTTTCTAGGGCACGTCACCAGCTAGCTTATCGAAAAGGATAAGCTTGCTGCTGTCAGGCTAATCCACAGCTCGCTCTTCGCTCGGCCCTGCACTTTGCTGCGCGCCGTTTGGTCTCTCCGTTGCCACGGAGCCTGTTCCTATCCTTCGTGCATCTATTTTAGGTTTCACTCTTCATACTGAACATAGAAATTGTAGCTGACTAAATCTACTTTGGTGCAGTACCTGGTCCCACTGTACAATCTCTAAACCACACTTCGGTGTAGCATCCGTTGGCATATTGCTTCTCAATATCCCCACCATAGGTTTCCGCTCCGGCACACCATACGATGTTGGACTCAGGCGATTTGCCATTGGTTTGGTTGTATGCACCTTGCTTGAAGTAGATCAGCTCACCCTTGTAGGCTTGTGCTTGTTCCGTGCCATCTTGACCGATGGGAGCAAACAAATTCATCACCTGTTTTGGGATATCAGAACGCTTCGTGTATTCAGACTTAATTAGGTTTTTGGTAAAAGTTTTTGTGGGGTGCCCCTCGCTTTGGAAAGTGACGTACATGATTCCTTTGTATACATTGATCTCGTAGCTAAATTCTTCTCCTAACTCGATTCCATCTTTGAGTTCGGGAGGGAAATCTGTTTTTGTTTTTCCAACAATGGACATATCGTGGCCCCACACTGGGTAAGAATAGTCCCATCTTTTTTTATTGTCGCCTTCGGTATTGATCTCATAGTTCCAGAAAACGGAACCTTTGGTCTGGCCTGGAAATTTTTTGTAGAAGATTTTTATGGGTTCATTTTCATGGCCCTCGCCGCTGTGTATCTGTCCGATCACGGTAGAGTAAGAGGCAGCTACTCTAGCGTCTCCAGAAGTAGATACCTGCATCACTTTACAATTACCGGTCAGTTTGCCTCCTTGTATAGGAGTCCATTCTCTTTTTTCGTGCAGCTCGGTTCTGGTGTTGCTAGAGTTTTTGGAGGTCACACCTGAGTTAGGCGTCTTGTAGGCTACCCAACGTCTAGTACCATCGATGACGGTATAGAAAAATTGCTTGTTTTCATACTGGGTAAGATCATCTACGGTGGTACCATCACCAAGCAGCATTTTGAATTTGTCCATAAATGGGATGACCTCATGCGGGTAAACCACCTTTGTGGCCAGGCCATCGTTGGCTGCAAAATACCCTGCATTGGAGTAGGCATCCTTGGGGATGGTGATGCTTGCCGTCTTGAACCAAATCTCAGCGTGGTTGCCGTCGGCATATTGCTTTTGTATATCTCCTCCATGGGTTTCCGCGCCGGAGCACCATACCTTATTAACGGATGGGTCCTTACCATTGGTTTGATTATAAGAGCCAAGTTTGAAAAACAGTCCTTCTTCGGCATAGGCATTGGGGCGCTCTACGCCATCTTGACCTATCGGTACAAACAATCTTTTGACTTGCTCTGGCATGTCTGATTTTTTGATGTATTCAGAAGCAATGAGATTCTTGGTAAATTTTTTCGTTTCGTGGCCTTCACTGGTGAAAGTTAAGCTCATGATTCCATCTTTAATATCTACCTCGTAACTAAATTCCTCACCGAGCTCGATACCATCTGCAGGTTCTGCTGGATACTTGTCCGCTGCAGGGCCTACTACTGAAAAGTCATAGCCCCAAATAGGATAGGAGTAGTCCCATCTTCCTGAGTTGTCGTCACCTGCGGTATTGATTTCGTAGTTCCAAAAAACAGATCCCTTTTTATGGCCTGGAAATTTTTTATAGAATACTTTAAAGGGTTCATTTTCATGTCCATCGGCGCTATGTATCTGGCCAACCACTGCGGAGTAGGTTGC
>CAKZVJ010000105.1 GCA_937923345.1 uncultured Saprospiraceae bacterium | reverse complement strand
TAGGTATGACTAAAGATCTAGAGAATAGACTTAAAGAGCACAATGCAGGTAAGACCAAGTTCACCAAAGGCCACATTCCTTGGGAGTTGGTATATCGTGAAACGACATCAGATTTTGCTGAAGGCCGAGTGAGAGAAAAATATTTGAAGAGCTCGGCAGGGAAGAAGTGGCTTACCAATAGGACGCATATCTAAGGATAAAAATAGTGAATATTTTTATCTGGGGTAGATACATTAGAATTTTTTGGGCGTCACCAGCTGCTTAATGAAAATATTAAGCAGCTGGTCGGGCTATCCCGTGGTACGCTTTCAGCTCCCGTCCCGACTTCCGTTCCACTCCATTCGTGACCTAATCTCCTCCGTCGATTAGCACTCTCTATCCCTGACGCATCAGGTTGATTTTATTTAGGTAGTCTATACTTTACTTTTTTCGAAATGAAGCTCATAAGTAATCTCCGGTCTACATCATAACGCTTACATCCCTAAAAGTTGGTTTTGGCTTTAAAGCAATGAGAGATAGGGGTGTAGGCGTCCCTTTTCCTGAAAAGAGATAAATGAGTCCGCTCCTAAAAGTCACGAAATCAATCTTTTATCGATATTTTCTATTTTTCAATCCGCTAATGCCTGTGCGACAACTAGTTGGCGTGCTCGTGCATCACCTCTTTTACAAGAGCAAAATCTCATTCAAAAAAATTCATTTTATGGGATTTGTCTTTCTTCAAAGTGGCCCCATGCATCTGATCCAAAATAGTTCATTTTTTGTAATCTGCTAGTTCCGGAGAGGACTCATAAAACAGATTTGGATAAAAATAAGATCAACTTCTACCTGTTCTTGCAAAAGTAATTGAAAAATAATTACATTAGTTGCTAACATAGTTTTTCGATACATATCGACTTATGAAACATATGATAATATGAAAGTTTTTTTGTACTGTTTAATACCTATCCTTCTTTTTTATTGTTCGTCACACGCAGATCAGCCTAGTAAAAGGACTGAATCTAAGACAGATAATGTAGTAAATGCTGAAGAAGTACTAAGTTCTTTGGCAAAAAGAGCCATTTCAGATATCTCAAAAATTGAATTTGATTCTACAAAAATTCCAAGAACAGTAGAAGGAGGCAAATTGAAAGGAACACCTTCCAAAAGTTGGACAAGTGGTTTCTATCCCGGCCTGCTTTGGCAACTTTATGACTTTACTAATGAAGCTGCACTGAAAAATGCTGCAATCAAATGGTCAATGGTAGTTGAAAAAGAAAAGATGGACAACGGTACACATGATTTGGGATTTAAAATTTATTGCCCTTTTGGGAATGCTTATAAAATAACGAAAGAGGAGAAGTACAAAGAAGTCTTTCTTTCAGCTGCAAGTACTTTAAGCACGAGATATAATCAAAATGTTGCTGCAATTAGGTCTTGGGATTTCAATAAAGATGTATGGCAATACCCTGTAATCATTGATAATATGATGAATCTTGAAATGTTATTTGAAGCTACAAAATTGACGGGCGACTCTAGTTTTCACTACATTGCGAATCAACATGCTTCAACTACACTAAAAAATCATTTTCGAAAAGACAATAGTTCTTATCATGTAGTAGATTATAATCCTAATACGGGAGAAGTTAACAACAAGCATACACATCAAGGATTTAATCACGAGTCAGCTTGGAGCAGAGGGCAGGCTTGGGGTTTGTACGGCTTTACGGTTGCTTATCGATACACCAATGATAAAAAGTATTTGCAGCAAGCTCGTAAAATTGCTGATTTTATTTTTACGAATGAAAATTTACCATCGGATATGGTACCATATTGGGATTATAATGCCCCTAATATTCCGGATGAACCTAGAGATGTTTCAGCTGCAGCTATCACTGCTTCTGGACTTTACGAGTTGGCGACTCATGATACAAGTAGTGCAGATAAATACCACAATTGGGCAAATAAAATATTGCAAAGCCTTTCGAGCAAAAAGTACAAGTGTTCAACGCCTCCTTTTTTTCTACAGCATAGTGTAGGAAGTGTGCCGGGAGAATTTGAGGTTGATGCTCCAATTATTTACGCGGACTATTATTATGTAGAGGCTTTATTGCGTCAGAGTAAAATATAATCCACTTAGAATAAATTTTAAATATTATCTATGAATTCAATTTCCCTTTCAAGAACCATTTTAATGTGTTCGATATTAATGTTCATCACACTAAGTGTATCTGCATCAAATAAGGAACTATTAGAAAGGAGGAAAGAAAATTTAAATAAGGGGTGGCAATATTTGGAAAAAAATATTTCAGACGTATCCAAATTAGAAAATTACAATAACTGGCAAACTATAGATCTGCCGCACACGTGGAATCAGTGGGATGCTGTAGATAATACACCTGGATATCGTAGAGATGCTAGTTGGTATCAAAGAGAGCTTGTTATAGATGATCTTCAAAAGGTACAATACCTATTGTATTTTGAAGGAGTCAATATTACCTCTGATGTGTTTGTTAATGGGCAACGTGCAGGGGGGCATGTAGGAGGATATGTTGGATTTGAAATTGATATAACGCCATACGTGAATAAAGGGCAGAAAAATATCATTTCAGTACGTGTGGATAATAGTTATAATCCAGATGTTATTCCATCACAAAAAGCAGATTTTTTTATTTATGGTGGCATTACTAGAGATGTATGGTTGCTAACCTTGCCCGAAGTAAATCTAGAAAGCATTCTTATATCTACTCCAATTGTATCCAAAGAAACGGCTTCTACTTCAGCTACACTCACTATACATAATGAAAGTTTTTTAGATGAAAATTTTATTATCAATAGTAAAATTATAGAGGGTACTACCAATAAGGTTGTGGCAGAAAAAGTTATTCCAGCTATCGAAGTCGCAAAAGGGAAAGATATACTGTTTCCTGAAGTAAAAAACCCAAAACTTTGGTCTCCCAATACACCACATCTTTATCAGTTGATTACTCAACTTAAAAAGGGGGAAAAAGTCGTGGATGAAAAGGTTGAAACATTTGCCTACAGATGGTTTAGATTTGAAGAATATGGTGCATTTTATCTCAATGGAGAACGATTGTTATTACGTGGTACGCATCGCCATGAAGAACATGCTGGTTATGGTGCAGCAATGCCGAATGACCAACATAGAAGAGATATAGAGCAAATAAAAGATGTAGGAGTAAACTTTCTTCGTCTAGGACACTATCCCCAGGATCCAGAAGTGTACAAAGCCTGCAATGAGTTAGGTATAATAGTTTGGGATGAATTGCCTTGGTGTAGAGGTGGTATAGGAGAAGAAGTGTGGGAGCAAAACACAGAAAGGCTACTAAAAGAACAGATTGTTCAAAATTATAATCATCCATCAATTTTCTTCTGGTCACTTGGAAATGAGATTTATTGGTTGCCTGATTTTGAGAATGGAGACAATGAAAATCGCTTGAATGCATTCGTTCAAAAACTCAATATCGTAGCACATCAGTTGGATCAAAATCGTCTGACCTCCATTCGAAAATATTATGCAGGATCAGAATTGGTAGACGTTTTCTCTCCATCTATTTGGTCTGGTTGGTACGCTGGAGTATATACTAATTATGAAAAATCACTTTCGAGTAATCAAAAAAAGTATCCAAATTTTCTTCACATGGAGTATGGCGGTTCCAGTCATGTAGGACGACATACCGAGAACCCAATCACAGGGGATGGGTCTATGAATGAAGATGATTGGGCTGAGGTAGCCAATCAAGTAAATATCAAAAATATTGCGAAAAGTGGAGACTGGACTGAAAACTATATTGTTGATCTGTTTGACTGGTATTTGAGCGTTACGGAGACAAAAGAAAATTTATCAGGTAACGCACAATGGGCTTTTAAGGACTTTGGTACTCCATTGAGACCTGAAAATGCTATACCTTATTTGAATCAAAAAGGATTAGTAGATAGAGCAGGTATGCCCAAAGATGCATATTATGTTTTTAAGAGTTATTGGTCTGAAGATCCGTTTACCTACATAGAATCCCATACCTGGACTGAACGACGTGGGCCCAAAGATAAATCAAGAAATATTTGTATATTCAGCAACTGTGAAACAGTTGAACTACTACACAACAATAAGACTCTAGGCATAAAGCAAAGAATACTAGGCGAATTTCCGGCTAGCGGTCTACATTGGGATGTCCACTTTTTAGAGGGAGAAAATGAACTTATAGCCAATGGATATAATGGTGAAAATCTTATTGCGTCGGATACATTGACAATAAAATACGATTATATTCAGTCAGACAAAGCAGATAAAATTATTTTATCTCATCGATTATTGGATAATGGAAATTATTTAATCGAAGCAAAAATGGTAGATGCAAACGGCATAAGAGTTTTAGATTATGAGAAGCATATATATTTCTCCAAGGATGGAGCGGGAGAATTATTAATAAACTATGGAACACCTACTAGGAGTCAAGTGATACAAATGGCAAATGGATATGGCGCTATCGAATTACAGCCTAATCAAAAAGGTAAAGCTATTATCGAGGTGCGTAATCAGGATTTCAAGGGAAGTTATTTGGTTATTGATTTTGAAGAATAATGATTTTTCAAATAAGTAGGAGTGTTACAAATACAAATTAATTTTAGATTTTATTGAAATATTTAAATAAATTCAATGGGTACGAAATCTTATATATTTATTGCAATTTCAATGGTAAGTGCTTTTTTACTTTCTTGTCAAGTAGAGAAGAAAGATAAACCTATAGGCGAGAAAGGAAGTGAAAGTGTAGTTAGTGCTAATAAAACTCAAGCACTGTTACTTACCCAGCCTTTCGAATTTGATCCAGCCAATAAAAATAAACTAAATGGAGCTTATATATCTCAAAGTAAAATCACCATTCCGCAAGAACTGCCGGCTCAAAACAAATGGGTAATGTTCGAAGGTCCTGTTTTGGAAAATGATTTGGTTGCGTATCGATATTATGCCGATAAGCGTCATCGCTTTGATATTTTTGGTAAAAAGGTTTCAGATTTAGTCATGGATACAGTAGGGTGGAAGTACCATGATATTATGGATTGGGGTTCTGATATATTAAAAGTCGGAAATTCTTTAGGAATCGGAAGTCCTGCAATTTGGTATCAAGATTCACTCTACACACTTTCTAATTGTAAAGTAAAGACTATTGAGGTTATAGATAGTGGAGCAGACAAGTCAATGGTACGAACTATATTTGAAGGATTGAAGATTGAAGAAAAGACCTTTGATTTAAAACAAGATTGGAGTATTGAGGCGGGAAAAGCGTGGTCAGAAATTCACCTACAAGTCATAAATGGTGAATTGCCAGAAGGAATGAAATTTGCCTCTGGGGTAGTTAAGCATTTACCAGATGTAGTTGAAGGCGACTTGGCAGATTATTTTTATGCATACAATTGGGGGAAACAATCTTTTCATAATGAAAATATGGGGATGGGGATATTGGCACAAAAAAAATATCAACCCCAGCGCATAGATAATGAGTTAAGTCATGTGTATATTTTTGACAATGCTAATAAGGAAGTTTCTTATCGTTTTTTGTCTGCGTGGGAAAGAGATAATAATAAGGTGAAAAATAAGAATGAATTTAGACAATTAGTGGAAAGATCTTGTAATTAATCTTACTACCAGCCATTAAAACCTTAAGGAATTATAATGATAAAACCTTTTTTGAGCAAAAATTTTTTGTTGCTAAATACTACCTCTGAGAAGTTGTATCACAATTTTGCAAAAGAACTACCTATAATTGATTATCATAATCATTTGCCACCAATGGAGATTGCAACGAATAAACA
The DNA here is from genome assembly GCA_937923345.1 of uncultured Saprospiraceae bacterium. Classification (GTDB taxonomy): domain Bacteria; phylum Bacteroidota; class Bacteroidia; order Chitinophagales; family Saprospiraceae; genus JALZVN01. The sequence continues at coordinate 30,381 of CAKZVJ010000105.1, read as the reverse complement.
GTTTGCAAATATTACAGAGGTTTGGTTGAAAGGGGATCATTATAAATGGCGTGCAATGCGCGCCAATGGAATTGATGAGAGATACATTACTGGGGACGCACCCGATAAAGAAAAGTTTTTGAAATGGGCTGAAACAGTTCCCTATACAATGCGGAATCCTCTTTATCATTGGTCACATCTTGAATTGCAACGTTACTTTGGGATTGATACGCTACTTAGCCCTACTACTGCAGAATATATCTATGATGAGGCAAGTGAAAAGCTCCAAGGAAAGGATTATTCTACCCTTGCATTGTTGCACAAAATGAAGGTAGAGGTAGTTTGTACTACAGATCATCCTACTGATAATTTGGACTTTCATAAACAGCATGCTTCATCGGATAGTACCTTAAGAATGTTACCTACTTTTCGTCCAGATAAATTTATAGTAATCAATAACGAGGAATTTTTAGATTACGTAGAAAAATTGGAAGAATTAGTTAATAGTCAAATTAATACTTTTGAAGACTTAATGCTTGCTCTTGAAAAACGGATTGATTACTTTCAACAGTATGGCTGCCAACTTGCTGACCATGGATTGTCACAATTGTATGCTATAAATTTTAAAGAGTTTGATCTTGATGATATCTTGCAAAAGAGAAAAACTAGCAAACTTTCATCAGTAGAAACTCAGGCATTTCTAATGGCTAGCTTAAATTATCTTGCTAAATTGTATCATCAGCATAATTGGACTATGCAATTACATTTAGGCCCTTTACGAAATAATAATAAACGATTGTTAAAATCAGTCGGAGATGATGTTGGTTGTGATAGTATTGGAGATTTTGAGCAAGCGGAGGGGCTTTCATTTTTTTTGAGTCAACTGGATTCGGAAAAAAAATTACCTAAAACCATTCTCTATAATTTGAATCCAAGAGATAATGAAGTGTTCGCAACAATGGCAGGTAACTTTAATGATTCATCTATAGCTGGAAAAATCCAATGGGGTTCAGCTTGGTGGTTTTTAGATCAAAAAGATGGTATGGAGCAACAAATCAATGCATTGTCCAATCATGGTTTACTGAGTCGTTTTGTTGGGATGCTAACAGACAGTCGTAGCTTTCTGTCTTTTCCACGGCATGAATATTTTCGCAGAATATTGTGCAATCTAATAGGAAGGGATGTTCATAATGGTGAGTTACCGAATGATATTGATAGGCTAGGGCAGATGGTAGAAGATATTTGTTATAAAAATGCTATACGCTATTTTAATTTTTAAGAAGAATGAATCATATTGCTTCCACTTTTGCTTTCTTAATTTTGTTCTTGTTGAGTTCTTGTGTAGAATTCGCTGACCAAAAAGTAGTTTATTTAGCACATACTTTGCCTACTTCTCATCCTGTACATCAAGGTATGGAAGTGTTTGCTGAGCAAGTAAAAGATAAATCCAAAGGTAAATTAGTGGTTAAAATATTTCCGGATGGACAATTAGGTACAGAAAGAGAGGTATTGGAGCTCCTACAAATAGGGAGTATAGCTATGACAAAGGTAAGTGCCGCGGCCATGGCAAATTTTGCTCCCGAATATAAAGTATTGGGTGTGCCTTATTTATTTAGGAGTAAAGAACATCTATTTAAAGTGCTAGAAGGACAAACCGGCGAAGATTTATTGATGTCGGGTAGCGATTATTTATTGAGAGGTCTTTGTTTCTATGATGCAGGTAGTCGTAGTTTCTATACTAAAAATAAACCTATTAGGACTCCAGCAGATTTAGAAGGTCTGAAAATTAGAGTAATGAATCATCAAATGTCTGTGGATATGGTAAATGAGATGGGGGGCTCGGCTACACCGATGGCGTATGGAGAGTTATATACAGCATTGCAACAAGGTGTGGTAGATGGTGCAGAAAATAATCCGCCGTCTTTTGTAACCTCTCGGCATTATGAAGTGTGCAAGTATTATACTCTAGATGAGCATAGTTCTATTCCTGATGTATTGGTAATAGGTACAACTTACTGGGAAACTCTTTCTTCTGAAGAACAAGGCTGGATGAAAGATTCAGCTCTATATTCCGTTAAGGCACAGCAAAAATTTTGGAAAGAAAATGTTGAAGCTTGTTTGAAAAAATTGAAAGAAGCTAAGGTTGAAATATTCAAACCAGAAAAATCCCTGTTTGCTGAAAAGTCAAAGTCAGTGCTGGAGGAGTTTATTAAGGATCCAAAAATGAAAGAAATTATTGATGAAATAGTTAATCAGTAAAAAAGATAAATCAATGAAGAAAACTTATCAAGCAATTAATAAATGTATAGAAACAGTATTGGTAGTCATTTTTGCTTTACTGGTATTAGATGTTCTATGGCAAGTATTTGGAAGATATGTGTTGGGTCAATCTTACTCTTTTACAGAAGAGTTTGCAAGATTTGCGCTTATATGGCTATCTATATTGGGTGCTGCCTATCTCAATGGAAAACGAGAGCATCTTTCCATGGATTATTTATTGCAAAAATTAAGCCCTCAAAAATTAAAGCAGCGCATGCAAAGCATCGAGATACTAATGTTTGTTTTCGCATTCGTTGTTATGGTTATTGGAGGGGGAAATTTGGTGTATACAACTCTTTATTTAGGGCAAGTTTCACCAGCGATGCATGTTTCTTTAGGGTATGTATATTCGATTGTTCCTTTAAGCGGTTTATTGATTATGTTTTATTCTGTTTATAATATCAAGCATTATAAGAATTACATTAAAATAGATCATCTTAATTTAGAAAATTAAAGTCAATGTCCATAGAATTAATTAGTATTCTACTTTTGTTTTTTAGTTTTTTTGTGCTGTTGGCCTATGGCCTTCCTGTTGCATATAGTATTGGTACAGCAACTACACTAACTATATTATTGAATATTGCTATTGTGCCTGGTATTACTACTGTAGCCCAAAGGATGACTACTGGCATTGATAGTTTTGCCCTTTTGGCTATCCCGTTTTTTGTATTAGCTGGCGAATTAATGAATCGAGGTGGAATAGCTAATCGCTTGATTAATTTCGCGAAGTCACTAGTAGGTAGTTTGCCAGGTGGTTTGGGCTATGTTAATATTTTAGCAGCTATGTTATTTGGGGCTATTTCTGGTTCAGCTGTTGCAGCTGCATCTGCTATCGGTAGCGTTATGACTGAACGCATGGAAGATGAGGGTTTTCCTAGACCTTTCTCCGCTGCAATAAATATTAGCTCTTCTACTACAGGATTGTTGATTCCGCCTAGTAATGTTTTAATAGTTTACGCATTGGCAAGCGGCGGAACAGCTTCTGTTGCAGCTTTATTTGTGGCGGGCTACCTACCTGGAATTATGGTCGGTGTTTCTTTAATGATAGTAGCTGCCATATGGACGCGAAAGCAAAGTATCAAAAGAGGGAAGGGCGTAAAGCTTAGCCAATTGTGGTCGGATTTTAGAAAATCTTTTTTCAGTTTATTGATGCTAATTATTATAGTAGGCGGAATTATTCAAGGTGTTTTTACCGCTACTGAAGCAGCAGCAGTAGCCGTTTTGTATGCATTGATTTTAGGAGTTTGCTATCGGACTATTAGTGCTAAAGATTTGCCTAGCATTTTGTTAAGTAGTGCCAAAACCACTGCTATAGTAATGTTTTTGATTTGTACTTCTATGGCTATGTCTTGGCTGTTTTCTTTTGAAAGTATTCCGCAGCTGATGACAGGCTTCTTACTGGACACAGTAAGTAATCCTATTCTGATATTTTTAATTATAAATATGACTTTATTAGTAGTAGGTACATTCATGGATATGACTCCTGCAATTTTAATCTTTACCCCAATATTTTTACCTGTTGTAACAGAATTAGGAATGGATCCTGTTCATTTTGGAATTATTATAGTTTTGAATCTCTGTATTGGATTATGTACACCGCCTGTAGGGACCATACTTTTCGTAGGAGCTGGTGTTGCAAAAATTTCAGTATCAAAGGTAATCAAACCTTTATTGCCGTTTTTGATAGCAATGATAGTAGTACTGATACTAATTACTTATTTTGAGTCTATATCTATGTTTTTACCGAGGATGTTCGAATTGTAATAGAAAGACCTAAAAATAATGCAAGGTAGAAAGCAAAGAATTTTAATAAAATTATTTAAATGATCAAATAGAAAATTTTAATATGGAACAACGATACGAATCTAGTATAAAGGAAGTGGAAAGAATGAACACTTCGGAATTGCGTTCTAACTTTTTAGTCGAAAGTCTATTTACGAAAGGCAAAGCAAACTTCGTTTATAGCCATTATGATAGAATGGTTATGGGTGGGATTATACCAACAAGTAAGGTTGTCAATTTGTCAAATTACGAGGCATTAAAGAGTAAATTCTTCTTAGAAAGAAGAGAAATGGGAATTGTCAATATAGGTGGAAAAGGAACTATTGTAGCAGATGGCAAAAGTTACACTATGGCTACTTTGAGCTGTCTGTACTTAGGTAAAGGAACTAAAAAGGTTAGTTTTAAATCAAACTTAAAAAATAATCAAGCTAAGTACTTTTTGTTTTCCGCTCCAGCTCATGTAAGTTTTCCTAATACCTTATATACAAAAGAAAAAGCGCAGCCTTTTGCTTTAGGGGCAAGTGAAACTTCTAATCATCGAACAATATATAAATATATTCATGGAGATGGAATAAAGAGTTGTCAAGTAGTTATGGGCCTAACGGTTCTTGAAAAGGGGAGTGTATGGAATACAATGCCAGCTCATACCCATGACCGAAGAAGTGAAGTATATCTTTATTTTGATGTTCCAAAAAATCATGGTGTTATGCATTTTATGGGACAGCCGCAAGAAACTCGACATCTCTGGATTCAGAATAATCAAGCCATTATTTCTCCGCCTTGGTCAATACATGCAGGTTCTGGTACTTCTAGTTATTCATTTATATGGGCGATGGCAGGGGAAAATCAAGATTTTTCGGATATGGATTTTGTAGCCTTAAAGGATATACGGTAAGCCTAATAGGGAAATAAAATAATTGATTTAACCCTTTTGTATATACCGCTTATATTATTTTTTTTTGCGTCAGGGATAGTAGCAGTGACACGATAGTGTCAGTCCTGATTTTTTTTCAGGACCAAGCTGCGAAAAGCCCGCCCTTAACTTTTCGCTTTTTGAGCGAAAAGTCAAGGGGACGCCCAAAATATTCTCATCCAAAAAAAACATTGTCGTGTAGTCCCAAATAGACATAATAATAAACTAGCTTTGAAGGATGGAATTTAAAGATAAAATTGCGATAATAACTGGAGCAGCTTCGGGAATAGGACATGCAACTGCCATGTCTATGTCAGAAAAAGGGGCTACTATTATAGCAGTAGACTTAAATGAGGTAGCTGGTGCAAAACTAGTAGAGCAAATAATAGAGAAGGGAGGAAAGGCCGAGTTTATCAAGACGAATGTAGCAGACTGGGAGGTGATGAAGGCTGTACACGGAAAAGTGATTACGGACTACGGACGTATTGATATAGCTATTAATAATGCGGGTATTGGCAATATCCCAACTCCGATGATTCATACTTCTAATGAGGATTGGGATCAAGTCATGGCCATCAATGCAAGTGGTGTGTTTTATGGAATGAAACTACAAGTAGAGCAAATGCTTAAACAAGGTGGAGGGGTGATCGTCAATACTGCGAGTGTGGCTGGCCTAAGAGGTTTACCTAGAAGTATAGCCTATGCTGCCAGTAAGCATGCTGTAGTGGGTATGACCAAAACGGCCTCCATGGAATATGCTAAAAAGAATATACGCATCAATGCTATTTGTCCTGCCTTTACGGTGACTGCTTTATTCACGCCCGAGATGATGGATGGTCTTAAAGAGGGGCTTTCTGAAAAACTTAAAAAAACAATTCCCATGAATCGCTTTGGCGATGTACAAGAGATAGCGGATGCTATTATGTGGTTGTGTTCTGATAAAGCAAGTTTTGTAAATGGTATTGCTTTGCCTTTAGATGGAGGAATGACCGCTTAATAACATGAGCAATACAATTCAAAAAGAAAATAATATTCTCATCCCAGTTTTCTTGACTGTATTTATAGACATGCTAGGTATCGGTATAATTATTCCTGTACTGCCTGCTTTGTTTTATGAATCTGGGTCATCTCTATTCGTAGGGTCAATGTCTTATGAAGACAGATCTATTGTATATGGATTTTTGTTGGCTGCGTTTCCATTTATGCAATTTTTTGGAGCGCCTATATTAGGCGCTCTTTCGGATAGGCATGGTCGTAAGCCACTCTTAATGCTTTCTTTAATCGGGACTATGGTGGGCTATTTTTTATTTGCCGTCGCCCTGTTGCAAGGAAACCTTTGGCTATTATTTTTTAGCCGTTTACTACCTGGCTTTACGGGAGGCAATATTTCTATTGTCTATTCTGCCATTGCTGATGTTTCAGAAGGAGCAGATCGAACAAAAAATTTTGGATTGATAGGGATGGCTTTTGGTTTAGGCTTTATTTTGGGTCCAGCTATCGGTGGGATTTTAGCAGATAACTCTGTTGTTTATTGGTTCGGACCTTCGACTCCATTTTGGTTCACCACCATACTCACCTTTATCAATATTGTTTTGTTGATATTTTTATTTCCAGAGACTTTGCAAAAGAAGGAGGGACGCGTGGTTAGTTTACTCACTGGTGTACGGAACATTGTTTACTCCTTCAAAATGCCTAACCTTAGATCAATTTTTACGGTTGCCTTATTATTTTCACTTGGCTTTACTTTTTTCACCCAATTTTTTGCGGTTGCCTTATTTGAAAAATTTGACTACACGGAGCGAGATGTGGGCATTTTTTATGCTTGGGTAGGTATATGGTTGGTCTTTACACAGGGGTACTTAGTACGGGTGTTTGCAAAGAAAAATTATCAGCCGGTTGGATTAATCAAAGTAGCCATGCTGACCTTATCTATTGGTTTGTTGTTGGTCTTATTTCCGACCGATGTTACCTGGGAGTATTTTATCGCCCCTATAATTGCAATAAGTCATGGCATTACTACACCCAATTTATTAAGCACTATTTCTGCGCAAGCCTCTCCAAGTCAGCAAGGCTCTATTCTAGGTATAAATCAATCTATGCAATCTCTTGGGGCAACATTGCCACCGATTATAGGAGGATATTTGACGGCTATCAACTTTCATTTTCCACTGATAGCCGCCGCAGGGATCGTCTTTTTTGCATGGTTAGTATTCTTGTTTACCAGTAATAAACTCAGTTCTTAATTTTTTTTGGCTGCATCCTCGATGAAAAAAAAATCGAGGCCGGGCTTTCCGCTACTATCTGCTCTCGTGCAGTAGGGTTCAGCGTATCAGTCTCATTGATCTCCTCCTCTCGTCGTAGCTCCCTGAGACTGAGCTTCTCTCCGACTACACTTCGGCAGATACCGCTACTATCCCTTGCAGAAGAAAAGACCTTAAACACAGAAAAAGTTTAGGTATAAAAAAGCTTACTTTAAAAACGACTGGATTTATTGGGCCTACTTCTTTTTTTAATTGCTATAATTTAATGTAACTTTATGCATCTTTTAGGGTCCCATAGTTCAACTGGATAGAATGTCAGATTTCGGCTCTGAAGGTTGGGGGTTCGAATCCTCCTGGGATCACCAAAATAGAAAAGCGCATTTCTTCTTCAAGAATATGCGCTTTTTTTATGTTTTATGAAGATATTTAGGTCGTACTATATATTTAGTATATCAAAGCAAATTTCGCTTTCTTTCTAGGGATCATTGGTCATGAGTATTCTCAATTTTACACGCAAAAGCTTATTTTTACGACATGAAAGCACTTCAGCTCAATAGTGATAAAGAACTAAAAATAGTAGAATTAGCTATTCCGGAACTCAAGCCACATGAAGTATTGGTCAAGGTCATAGCCTCAGCACTCAATCATCGAGAACTTTGGTTAAGAAAAGGCCTGTACCCCGGGATGACTTTACCTTGTGTACTAGGAGCCGATGGGGCCGGTATAGTTGAAAAAATAGGCAGTGAGGTCAATGACATCATGCTAGGCAAAAATGTGCTCATCTATCCTGCATATGGATGGGGAGATAAGCAGCATACCTCAGCAAAACAATTTAGAGTGCTTGGGATGCCGGATCCTGGTACCATGGCCGAGTATATAGCTGTACCAGAAATCAATGTCGTCATCAAGCCCGACTATCTTACCTGGCCGGAAGCAGCAGCCATGCCACTGGCCAGCTTGACAGCATGGCGAGCACTTGTTTATAATGGTAAAGTAAAAAAAGGAGATAAGATACTGATTACAGGTATTGGAGGGGGAGTAGCTCAGGCTGGTCTTTCCTTATGCGCTCATTTGGACGTGGAGGTATATGTGACTAGCAGCAGTGCCGAAAAAATAGAGCAGGCTAAGATAGCTGGGGCAAAAGACGGTGTAAACTATAAAAATCCTGATTGGCCTGCAGAGCTCAAAGCAGTAGCTGGTAAGATTGACGTGGTGTTAGATTCTTCACCGCCTGTAGAACTAGATAGTTACTTAGCTTTTTTAAATATGGGCGCACGAATTGTATACTATGGGTCTACTGGCTCAAGGAGTACACAGATTAAAAATATGAGTCGTTTTTTCTTGAAGCATATTTCATTTATCGGATCTACCATGGGTTCTCCAAATGACTTTTTTGAAGTGATTGCCTTTATGGAGAGACATGAAATAAGACCAAAGGTAGATAGGACTTTTATTTTTAGCGATGCCTTAAAAGCATTTGATGCTTTAGAGAGTGGTCAGCAAATTGGTAAAATTGTTATTGAGCATTAGAGTGTGGACTTTAGTATAATATAATTATGTATAAAGGAATTATTGCTGTAAGCTTTTTTAAAAAGGAAGATTATCCTGAGATATTAAGAATTAGCGAAGACGCTGATAATATGTTTGAGACTTGGGAAGAGTGGCATAAGAGTGCTAGACAGCATACTCGAAATATGGAATCTCAGGGCATGAAGGTGGTTGATATCTTAGTCATCCCAACCGAACTATTTATTTATTGCAAGGAAAATGAATTGCCCATCAATGGAAAAGCGAGAGCTCAGTATGCAAATGAAAAGAGTGATATGTTGAAATGGAGAAAGTAATTTAGGAAACTATATCTTTTATTTTAGCCAAAGTATTTTAACCAATTAAAAAGTAATTATGAGATCTTTATTATTGTGTATTCTTTGCCTTGTACCTCTTTTTCTAATAGCCCAGCAGCTTGAAGGGAATAAGAAATCTTTTTTGGAGGAAGGAATAAAAGCACCTAATATTCATCATATTGGAGATGCGTGGCTCAATTTCTTAATTGAAGCAGACTCTAGTTTTAATAAAAATATCACACAAGCTACATTTAGTGCGAACTCTACATTGGATTGGCATAAGCATAGTACCGCTCAAATTATTATGGTGCTTGATGGTAAAGGATATTACCAAGAGAGAGGACACGATCCCATTCTAATAGAAAAAGGGGATGTCATCAAATGTGAAAAAGACACAGAGCATTGGCACACCTCCTCAAAAAATAGTGCTGTATCCTATATTGCTATATACGGTCCTGAACCTACCATTTGGACAGAGAAACTTACCCAAGAGTACTATGATGAAATAGCTAAAATATTAGAGAGAAAAGAGTAGTTTTTATATTTAGAAATGGTAAACATCGTGTCAATCTAGTTCTACATTTTTACAAATCCCGCACTCAATACCGAGTGTCTAACTTTTACTTTCACATAGTAATTACCAGGCGCAAGATTACTTAGGTCGACTAGCTGTAAAACATTTGTGCCTTCGACTTTTTCGATGAGTTGGATTAATTTACCATCCGCGGAAATAATGGCTATATCGGAACTACGATCAGGTTCTATATTGGTGTACGCTATGCTAATCTCATCAACAGCAGGATTAGGGAATACTTTCAGCCTCTCTACGGCATCATTATCTGGGGTGAATACAGACACTTCCACATCCTCAGGATTGAGTATATCTGTCAAGTCATAGGACTGTATAGACCTTCCGAAAGTCGCCGCAACCAATTCATTTTTAAATTCATTGTACACCAAATCGTATACAGGAATGATGGTCATATTTGTACCAAGCCTTTCCCAAGTAGTGGCAGCGTCTACGGTGCCATATACGCCTGCATCCGTAGCGATAAACATAACAGAATCACCTGTGGCTGGCATGATTAGTAATTCATTGATTGCTACTTCAGGAAGGTTACTAGAAATGTCAGTCCAAGTTTGGCCACCGTCGTCTGAACGATTTATTCTATCCAAATTATCATTATCTCTATATCCCGAATGTGTCACAAAAATTCGCTCGGTATCTACATAGGAGCCTACTACATCAGTAACATACTGATCAATCAATCCATCACTGATTTTTTCAAAATTGCCATAGTTGGCTAAATCACCCTTCCAGACATTGCCATCGCCGGTGCCTACAAATACCAAATCCTCTTGCACTGGAGATTCATGAATAGCAGTTATCGATCCATTTCTAGTAGTCCCCGCAGGACCATCTGTAAGGTCTGGGCTCATTACATTCCAAAAAGGAAATCTAGTTTCACTTTTGTATATTCTATTGGTTCCTAGTATCATTTTATTGTTATCATAGGCGCTTATAAGATAAGGCATATCCCAGTTTACTGGATCGTTTTGATTAATGCCATCCATAGCTCTTTCAAAGATACCACCATCGTCAAGTGTAGCTGAGATGTTTCCATTTTGTGTTTCAAAAAAATATCTATTAGGATCATCTGTGTCAAACGCAGGTTGGAATCCATCCCCCCCGAAGAGTCGTGGCCAGTCGTTTATATTATCAGCATTGCCTCCAGTAGAACCGTTATCTTGTGCACCACCGTAATACCAATCAGGGCGATGCGGATTGTAGGCAGTTCGATAGAATTTGTTGGTGGGAATATTCTCTAAGTCTTCCCAAGCAAAATTGTCTTTATCCGATTTATAAATTCCACCATCGGTACCTAAAAGAATAGACTCATCATCTAAGAAAACCAAATCATGCTTGTCGGCGTGTACCTCATACGTCCACCAAATAGGAGAAGCTAAATTCCAAGTAGTTCCACCATCTTGAGATCTCCATAAGTCAATCCCTAGCAAATACAAATCATCTGGATTATTGGGATTAACTCTAATTTTTCCAAAGTACCAAGCAAAGCCACCTAACGGTCTAGAGCCAGAAAAAACTATATTAGGATCTACAGATAAGGATGTCCAATTTGTCCCAAAATCATCAGATCTATATATCCCCCCTAGAAAGTTGTCTTGTCCAGCATATTGAGCATAAATCACATTTGGTGATGAGTTGCAAATCGACAATCCTATTCTACCATTAATTTCTGAGTTGGGTAAGCCACCTTCTAATAGTTGCCAATCGTCTCCTCCGTTGATACTACGGTATATTTTTGCTTCTTCTCCGCTGACAATAGATTCCGTATTGTTTCTAATCCTGTCCCAGCCAGCAGCATAAATGATATTAGGGTTTGAAGGGTTGATGGCAATATCTGATACACCTGCTGATTCACTTAAAAACAAAACTTGCTCCCAATTGTCGCCTTGATCATCCGAGCGATAGAGTCCACGTTGATTATTCCGTGCAAAGGGTAAACCCATTGTGGCGGCAAAAAGTCTATTGCTGTTTCTTGGGTCAACAATAATTTCAGAAATAATTCTTTGTTCTGTTAATCCAATGTGCGTCCAAGTATCTCCTGCATCCTCACTTTTGTATATACCATCTCCTATAGAAGGGAATCCTGAAATATTAGGGTCACCAGTTCCTACATATACGGTATTGCTATTATTTGGATCAATAGTAATATCTCCAATGGCAGAAAAAATTTGATCATCAAAAATAGGCTTCCAACTTTGCCCTGCATTTTCTGTTTTAAATACGCCTCCTAAAGAAAAACCAGCGTAGATGATGTTTTCGTCCTTAGGGTCTATCGCTAAAGTATTTACTCTTCCTCCTAAATTGCCTGGCCCTTGGACAGTCCATTCATTATCAAACCCATTTATTGATCTGGTTGGTGTGGCTGCATCATTTTGCGCTTCCTTCAACCCATTGGTATATGCTTTCAATGCGAAGTTTCCATCGGGGTCCATTCGTTGCAAAAAGAATTCTTCTGAAGGCCCTTGCTTTGCATCTAGTATGTGCGTTGAGACTGATTCTGGCTTTGTGCGTTCGCAACTGAAAGATAGTATTAGTAGTAAAAAAGTGGCAAGCAGAAAGAATAGATTACATTTCATAAGTCTTAGTTTATATGCTTAACTTTTGTTAACTCAAAATAGTAATATTTTTAGAAGAATAGTGAGAATAGCTAGACTATACCCGTAAATATCTTCAAACTTACAATTGTGCTGGTCTTCACCGTGTGTATTTTTTTGTGTGAGTGGTAACAGCGATAGGCAGTATTTTAAGTGTGAAAAGTGAATTGTGAATTCATTGCTAACGTGTACCCTTTATTACTGTGAATTCTTTACATTTTTTAATGAATCCAAATAACGCGAATATGCCAATAAGCAGAAAGTTCATAATTCATAATTCATTATTCTTTTAGTGACTATAGTCACCGTATCTCATTTTTAAATAACTTATATTTGAGGTAAAATATAGGCACCCGATATGTATACAGAATTATATAGAAATCAATTTCATTTTGCGCCGGTGGAAAAGTGGATGAATGATCCTAATGGCATGGTATATTATGAAGGAGAGTATCATCTGTTTTACCAGTATCATCCCGAGTCGACTGTATGGGGACCTATGCATTGGGGACATGCAGTAAGTAAAGATTTGATACATTGGGAGCATTTGCCAGTAGCCTTGGCCCCGGATCAATTGGGGTACATTTTTTCTGGGTCCGCTGTGATGGACATGGAAAATACGAGTGGCTTGGGCAGTGCGGAGGCGCCTGCGATGGTATGTATTTTTACGCATCATGATGCTACAGCAAAAGAAGCTGGGGCAGAAGATTATGAAGTGCAGAGTATCGCATACAGTGTAGATAAAGGACGAAGCTGGGTAAAGTATGACGGTAATCCTGTCTTGGCGAATGCAGATAAGATTAAAGATTTTAGAGATCCAAAAGTGATATGGGATGAGGCACGCTCTCGATGGGTGATGGTGTTGGCGGCAAAAGATCGGATACGTTTTTATGCGTCCACCAATTTGTTGGACTGGACATATTTATCTGAGTGGGGACAGAAGTATGGAGATCGAGTGGGAGTATGGGAGTGTCCGGATTTGTTTCCCTTGACGGTGGAAGGAAGTGAAGAACAAAAATGGATATTGATACTCAGTCTCAATCCGGGAGGGCCTAATGGTGGCTCAGGGACTCAGTATTTTGTCGGTGATTTTGATGGGGAGCGATTTATCATTGATGACCAGTTTGCAAAAGATATCGCGGAGGGCAAAGGCGTATGGTTGGATTTCGGTCCTGACAATTATGCAGGAGTGACCTGGTCCGGTATACCGCAACAGGATGGGCGATGCATATACATCGGATGGATGTCCAATTGGCTCTATGGCCAAGAAGTACCAACGGATGCTTGGCGCTCAGCGATGACCTTGCCGAGGACTTTGAGTCTCATACATTCGGATGGCATATATCGGCTGCGGACAGAATTTGTCTCAGAGTTGAACACGATAAGTGCAGCAAGATTGGAGGCCAAAACATTCAAAAGTATAAAAGAGTCCAAGGTGCTGTTGAATGACATCACTAATAAAGGATATAGAATATATTTTGAAACGAATCGGAAAGAGGACCTTACTTTTGGCCTGAAGTTTTCTAATGAAATAGGGGAGTATCTTGTTGTAGGTTTTGATGGTGCAATTGATAATTATTTTATAGATCGTTCAAAAAGTGGGGCAGTGGATTTTAATGAATCTTTTACCGAAATGCTGTTTGCTCCGATTGGATATACTTCTGAAAAAATCGCGTTAGACATAGTGATGGATTCAGCTTCGTTGGAGGTACTAGCAGATGAAGGCAGTTTGGCAATGAGCACTATATTTTTTGCCCAGCAACAATATAATAAGATGGAATTAGTAGTAGGCGCTGGTGAATTGTCGGAAACCAGTATAAAGCTCTATCCATTAGCTTCCATTTGGAATAAATAGTAGAAAAGACTTAACTTTCTATTATTTTTTGTGTTTTAGTATTTAGAAAGCAGTAAAAATTTTGAATACCCATTAGTTATGAAATATGCTGAAGCTTTTTTTAATTCGTTCTTAGGAAGTCTATCTTGGACTTGGGACTCTATCTTGTTTAGAGTCGATTGGTACAACAATTATTTCTGGGGTTTGATCATCATCTCCTTAGCTATATGGGGCTTAGAAATCGCATTTCCATGGCGCAAGGAACAGGGGACCTTTAGAAAGGACTTTTGGTTGGATGCATTTTATATGTTTTTCAATTTTTTCATTTTTTCAGTAGCCATAGCTGGATTTTACAAAATAATGCAATTGGGTTTTGCAGACCTTGGTATTAGTGACAAAAGCCTTGCCTTGATAGATATAACTAGCTGGCCGATGGCTATTCAGTTACTGGTGTTTTTTATCATATTAGATTTTGTTCAGTGGTTTACTCATGTGCTCTTACATAGGTATGAAATTTTTTGGCGGTTTCATAAGGTACACCACTCAGTCAAAGAGATGGGCTTTGCGGCACATCTCAGATATCATTGGATGGAGAATGTATTGTATAAGCCTTTAAAGACTTTTGCGGTGATGATATTGGGAGGATTTGAGCCAGAGCAAGCCTACATAGTACACTTTATAGCGATTACCATAGGGCACCTCAATCATAGCAATATAAAAATCACTTGGGGCCCGCTCAAATATCTCATCAACAATCCTGTGATGCATTTGTATCATCATGCGTATACTTTGCCACATGGTCGCAATGGAGTCAACTATGGTATAAGCCTAAGTCTTTGGGATTATATTTTCAAGACAGATTATGTTCCAGAGGAAAGCGGATTGATAGAGTTAGGCTTTCATGGGGACGATCAGTTTCCTCAGACCTTTTGGGGGCAGCTTACCTACGGCTTCCGAAAGCCCAGAAAATAACTTCTTGACCTGTTAATTTTCAAAATATTACACGTAGATGATGGTCTTATAAATGGTTTATAAGAATAGAAACGTTTACTTTGTACTATGCGCAAGGAAGAATCACCAATAGAAGAGGAAAAGAAAGCCAAATTTGATCGGGAAAGTTTTAAAGAATCCCTTAAAATTTTCAAGTATTTACGCCCTTACATGTTTGCGTTTGTTTTGGGGATGATACTCTTGTGGGTATCCAGTATGGTATTCATGATCTTTCCAGGTTTGTCCGGAGAGATGGTTGATATCGCGCAGGGCAATGGGCAGTACGGTTTTGATCTTACCCAAGTTGGTTATGTGTTGATTGTTGTGTTGGTAGCCCAAGGATTCGTTTCTTATACACGTGTAGTTTTATTTGCTCATGTGAGCGAGCGTGCCATTCGGGACTTGCGTAGAGATTTATACAACAAATTGATCACCTTGCCGATCGCGTTTTATGAGCAGAATAGAATTGGAGAACTGGTAAGTCGATTGACCTCCGATGTAGAAAGATTGTACAGCACATTTTCGATTACGCTAGCAGAATTTTTTCGTCAGGTTATCATCCTTATTGTTGGGGTTTCATTTTTGGTTTGGAATACTCCAGCTTTGGCAAAAGTGATGCTCTTGACATTTCCTGTGATCGTGGTCGGTGGTTTTTTCTTTGGCCGCTACATTAGACGATTGTCAAAACAGAGACAGCAAGAGCTTGCAGATGCGAATGTTATTTTGTCAGAGACTACTCAAAATATCCAATCCGTCAAGGCCTACACGAACGAAAAATTTGAAAGCACTAGATATGGAAACGCGTTAGAGCGGCTGCTACATATTGCGTTAAAATTTGCTCGGGGTAGAGCGATGTTTTCAGTCTATATTGTTAGCATTATTTTTGGCGCACTATTCTATATTATTTATCAAGGGGCAGTACTGCTGCAAGCTGGAGAAATTACCGTAGGTCAGCTCATTTCATTTTTCATGTACACAGGGATTATAGGTGCTGCGATTGCAGGGCTTGGAAATTTTCTCACGGAGATTTTGGGTGCATTAGGAGCGACCGAGCGTATTCGTGAAATTTTGGCGACCGAAAGCGAAGTAGAGCTCAACGCACTAGTAGACCTCAATAATCCTTTAAAGATTTATGGCGAGGTAGAATATAAAGATGTTCATTTTCATTATCCGACGCGGACCGATATTGAAGTGCTAAAAGGTCTTAGTATGAAAGTAGAGGCTGGAAAAAAGATAGCATTAGTCGGGGCCAGTGGAGCTGGTAAGAGTACCATCTTGCAGTTGCTTCAGCGTTTTTATAGTATCCAAAAAGGAGAAATATTGGTGGACGGTAAGAGCATATATGACTATCCAATTGAGGTGTTTAGATTTAATTTAGGTCTCGTTCCACAAGAGGTATTGCTATTCGGAGGTAGCATTCGCGAAAATTTATTGTACGGTAAGCCAGATGCTACTGAGGCCGAGTTGATAGAAGCTGCCAAGCAATCCAATAGCTGGGAGTTTATTTCGGAGTTTCCAGAAGGACTTGATACTAAGGTAGGAGAGCGTGGTGTAAAGTTGAGTGGTGGTCAAAAACAGCGTGTCGCAATAGCCCGAGCCATACTTAGAAATCCAGCAATTCTGCTGTTAGATGAGGCCACTTCAGCTTTGGATGCAGAGTCAGAACAAGTAGTACAAGATGCATTAAATAATTTGATGGAAGGCAGGACTTCACTGATCATTGCCCATAGATTGGCAACTATTAGAGATGCGGATAAAATCTATGTTGTGGACAAAGGCCAAATCATAGAGCAAGGCACTCATGATCAATTGACCCAGATGGAGGAAGGAGTGTATAACTCATTAGCGAAGCTACAGTTTGATGCGTAAGAAGAGAATTATAAAGTATAAATGATAAATTATAAACGGGGGTCGTTTGGACATTTGATTGTAGTGGCATAGTGTATTACCCGGAGCAACAACCAAGGATCCACATTAAGAATTGCTCATTGAAAATTACTTATTGAAAATTAATCAATCCTCATTGAAAATTGATCAATCCTCATTGAAAATTGATCATTCATCATTACAAATTGTCCATTGACTTCAGGGCGCTTTTACCAGTGATCCGCTTGTATTCATAGCCCTAGACTCCTATTCAGGATGTGCATAGCGACGTATTCGCTCAATCGCTCATTCACCGCTAGACACTCCTTCATTAGTCCTCTAGGACTATTCATATCGCTTCTCCCTGGAGCGCAATTTATCCTTAGATTTATTTGGGAGTATATTTGAATTTGTAATTTAGTGCTACAGTAAAGATTGGAATTAATAAAATAGAACTTGTTTATTGACATTCTATTACTGATTATTCACAGTTAATTGTTTACAGTATGAAGTCAAGTACCACTTGCCCAAAATGTCAATCTAGAAAGATCGTTATGGTTAAAGGAAAAAGTTCTACCACACATAAATTCTGGTATGGCTCCTGGGGTAGATCAGAAAAGTACAATCGATACGTTTGCACCAGATGTGGATTTTCGGAGACTTATGCGGTCTTGTCAGACAAGTTTACAAAGTGGGCAAAAAAGAATATGCCAGATATCCCTGAGGAGGATAGCGATTTTGTGTAGGCCTCTAGTATGCAAACAAAAAAGACCATGCGCGAAGCGCATGATCTTTTTTGTTTTTGATATTTAAAGGCAGATTACATCTTACCTTTTGCAGCATATTTCTTAATAAAATCTTCATTTCTCTTAATGTATGGCTTATAGTCAGCAGCCTTAGCCAAGTCCATAGATTTTTGAGAAGCCATCAAAGCATCTTTGTATTTACCCATAGCAGCTAAGATTTGAGCCTCCTTATATACTTGCCAAAACTTTGGATCCGTTTCGTTAGCTTTTTGAACATACTCTAATGCCTTGTTCATGTCTTTACCATTCTCAAAATAATAGTTACCAGCTGCGTAGTATTCTTCTTTTGAGATACCAGCCATAGCTTTATCGATAGAGGCCATTACTTTTTCATCCGTACCTAAAGAAATTGGCATTTCGATCATATAGTCACCCCACATTAAATTTAAAGATGCACCATCATTTGTGATGTCAGCAAAGTCAAAAGTCAATGTCTCAAAGAAAAAAGGAGAGTCCAATGTCTTCGTTGTAAATCTTGCTACTTCCTTAGCAGTATCGTACTTTGAAACGTTTCCACCCATAGTTAAATCTGTATTTAACATTACTGTCCAGTTTGTCTTGTTTGGAATAGAGTAGATGGAGTACGTTCCAGCCTTTACTTTTTGGCCACCAATCATAGCATCTGATCCAAAAGTAATCTTAGTAGACCCATTGGCTCCGGTTCTCCACATCTGATCCCAAGCTTCTACTTCTACAAAAAGCTCTCTTCCTTTTACGTTTGGTCTTGAGTAATCTAAAGATACAGTTGTAAGACCTAAAGATTGCACAATTTTACAGCTTTGAGATGGTGCTGGTGTTTTGATTTGAGCATTCGCCATTAAAAAACAGCCTAATGCTAAACAGATTGTAAATAATACGTTTTTCATTTTAAAATTAAATTTTAGTTATTTTAAATTTATTTGGTACAAAAGTAGTCCAAAACCTTGCTTATTCATAAGGATTTAACCTATATAAAAGAGGATTACTGATTGATTTGTTCAAACCAAGACCTGACAATCTCCTCAGCTGGTTTATTTTTAAAGGTATATCCAGTATCTTTTGGACCCCCTTCTCCATACCAATCATAGAAAAATACGCCATAAAAGTCCTCATCATCGCCCCAGACATCAATAAATGCTTTGTAGCAGTCCTTTTGTTCTTCTAGATCTACTACATCCGTGGCATAGTAATTCCAGGGGTGCATATTTGTGCCATCCTGCGATGTATAGCCTAATTCCGTAAAAATGATTGGGATATTATTTTTTTCTTGAAAGTCGAATATTTGACTTTTTATACTGCCCCAACTGTATCTTAAAGACCAACTACTTGGGTTCATGCTAGAAGTTAGATCAAAGTAACCTGAGATGCCTAGGTAATCCAATTTATCCAAAAATCCTATCGTTTCATATGCATCCCAATTAGCAGCGTAATTTAAATCTCCTGAAAAATTAGCCCGAACTTCCTTGATAACCTTTTCCCATCTACTGGTATACTGCTGTAGGTTGACAAGTTCAGAACCCACAGTGAGCATATCAACATCGTTTTGTTCTGCTACAGTAGCTATCCGAACCATTAGCTTTTCGTAATAGCTAAACCACTTATCTAGATCATAAGGGTCTATCAGACCACGCCAATTGGATCCTTGAGGATTCGTTAAAAGAATAATAGGTAAAATCGTGACCTTTAGATTTTCTTCTTTTGCTTTTTGGATTATTTGTTCAAATTGATTCCAGTAGGCTTCATATCCCTTATCGGAGACTATACGAGAAGAATAAATATTTTCTTGGTAAAATTTGATGTTGACTTGTATCCATTCAGCACCAAGATCTGATATTTCAGCCACCATGTCTCGATAATCAAAAGAATAATCAAAGCTGTGCATACATAAGGTAACACCATTGATAAGTTCCTTATCTTGGGTGTGAGATACTTGCGAAAAGGAAAAGCCACTGCTAAAGAGCAATATGCATAGAATATGAAAAAAAGGACGCAACATGAGTATCATTAATTAATTCGTATAACAAATATACATAGCCTTCGGTTTTTTAATGTACAATTAAGCCTGGTAGAGTGAATTCTGAAAAATTATAGACAAAAGTGATACAAGTGACTGATTCTTAGGATACTGGTTGTCAGCTATTTAAAATATATTACCAAACGAATTATTAAACGAAATCGCTCCCAAACTATTTTATCCAGTAGATAGACTTGTCAGCTAGGATAATTGTTTTGGGGCGCATATGAAGGACTTAATAAGATTTTAGTGAGAATACAATCATTTTCGGAGTCGGATATCGCATTTACCTTTGGCGAAGACTGGGTGGTCAAAAAGTATGACGATCATGTCTATTACGACATTTTATCGGGCTACGGACTTAAAGGAGTGGATTTCATTGGCATTTACAAAAATGAAAGACTATATCTTATTGAAGTAAAGAACTATCACAAGAGAAGTTATAGTCCTGTGGCGCCAGACCTGTCTGATCTAAAAGGAGTTAGTCCTCCACTTGCAGCAGATATGCATGATAAAATAGGGGACTCTTTGAGATTAATCAAAATTGTAAATAAATACTTGGCCAGAAAATGGTGGTATAAGATTTCACTCTTTTTGAAAAATACTACAAGAAGCCAGACCATCAAGAAAGACTGGCATTTTTGGAATAGGGTGAGGGAGTTAAGCGAAAATGCACAAAATGTGTTCCCAATTTTATGGTTAGAAATGGATCCACTGCTGCTTGAGCAATCAGATCAAATAAACTCCAATTTGATTTCAGTATTGCAAAAAGAGTACACGAAACGTAAAAGACTTCCTTGCAAAAGACTACAAATCACTTCTATGGGCAACAATAAAAAAGGAAAGGTGCTGGAAGATGTAGTGGCGAAGTAAAAAAAATAAGGTAAAGAAAGAGCACCGAACATAAATGCTCAAACCTCTTTCAATACCCATTAACAGTAACCTACCATTTAATTCTTATAACTTAGAAAATCTATCTAGGATAAATTGTCCAGTATTTCTGTCGTATATCTTTAAAAGATAGAGCCCTTGTTCTATATCTGAAATGTCAATTTTCTCAACTTGATTATTGGTTACACCACTTTTCAATCTCGTTCCCGAGATGTTCATTAGATCGTACTCTAGCGGTCCCGTCCTATTTGATGCTATAAATAGATATGCTGCAGCTGGGTTAGGATAGATATCAATTACGATTTCGCCCAGTTGAAAAGTGCTATTTGTGATCAGGTCTTCTCCATCACAGTCTTCATCTATTCCATTATTAGCAATTTCGTTGGCACCTGGGAAGATGGTAGGATTGTTATCGTCGCAATCTTCAGAAGCAGGGGAGCCGTCGTTGTCATTATCTATGATCAAATTACATTGACTTTTTACTTCATCAGTACTTGAACAGTTCGGGGCATTGCTATAGATAATAGCGTTTCCTTCATTTTCTAAATAATCACAAAGAGCCGCTATTTCACAAATTGACAAGTTATTATTTTCAATGATAGTTACATTGCCATTAAATTTATCGACATTATGAAGAGGACTGATATTGGTGATAGAGGTATTCTCAATCAAAAGATTTCCATTTAGCGCTGTTAGATTATCTAAAGAAGAAATAGTTTCTAAACTTTCATTTCTAGAGAGATGAAGCTCCCCTTGGATTCTGGTCAAAGCATTGAGTCCAGCGAGGGTTCTAATACGGCTACCACTTATATGCAGATCTCTTCTGATTGTTTTTAAACCCAAACCATTGAGAGAGAGTAAAGATTCGTTTCCATTGATTCTCAAATCTCTTACAGACTCTAGTTCTTCCAAACCAGATAAATTTGACAAACTATCTGCTGGGCTGATGAATAAATCTCCGAGCGTACGCAATTCATTCAAGCCGTCTAAAGTATTCAGCCCGCAAAGAAATAATGAAATGCCCTCTTGTACTTCACTCAATACATCTAAGCCTCTCATGCTCTTCAGTTGCATATTTTGGTTTACGACAAAGAATCCTTTGATGGAGCTTAAAGTTCCTAAACCGTCAAGTTCAGTTAATGATTCATTATTGATTAATTCAAAATTGCCTCCGATAAATTCAAGTCCATCTAGCCCTCGAAAACTATTGAGAGAACTATTTCTTATGACTACAAACTTTTGAAATATATCTTGTAAAGTTTGTATGCCCTGGAAACTAGACAAATTTGGATTATCGCTAACTACAAAGTCTCCTTCAATAGTGGTAATTTTGTTCATCCCTATTAATGTAGTTAAGCTCTGATTGTTAACGAGCTCAAAATCACCACCTATATTTGACAAGTCTGCTAATCCGATGAGACTTTTCAGCCCAGGATTATTTTGTAGGATAAAGTCCTCACTGATACTGTTCAGTATGTTCAACCCACTCAAAGCATCTAATACTTCATTTTCTATAATATCTAGATAGCCTCCGATCGTTTTCAAACCATTTAAACCTGACAAATCAGTAAGTGCGTCATTATTTTTTATTTCTAGATGTGTGTCGATATTGGACAGCTTTTCAAAGCCAGAAAAGTTTCTCAATTTATCGTTGCCCTCCACAATTAAGCTACCATCAATTTTCAACACATTTTCTACGCCTTGAAAATCAGTTAGCTCATTATTGTCTTTAAGGATAAAATCACCACCGAGAGTGTTTAGTAGGTCCAAGCCTTTGAAATTCTTCAAGTTCTGATTACCTGTGATTTCTAAATTTCCTTCTACAACAGAAATATTATTTAGGCCTTCTAGGTCTGTAAGCGATGTGTTCAATATGATGATATCTCCTAATAAAATATCAATATTGGAAAATCCATTCAGGTTTATTATGTCTGGTCCATCGATAAATATAGTGCCTAATATAGACTCACAGTCTCTATACGCAATTTGAAACTCATCAATTTGACTTTGTGAAGTAAAAATCAAAGAGCTACTTATTTGACAAGGAGGCAATTCAGTATACATATTACTAAGTACCGTATTGGTAGCTACCTGCGGTTCGTTATCAAAGCAAAGAAAAGCGGTATTTTCAATGGGTGTATTATCTGGCAGATCGTCTTTAGCTTTTATCAGATATGATATAGATCCTTGACTCCCTCCAAAATCAACACTGCTGCTAGGAAGATTTATATTCTCAAAGGTGAACGTCACAAAGCGACCGCCCTTGATTTCAATTCTGGGCTGAACTATTGCCTGAGAACCTAAAAACAAAAACTCCTTTTCAAAATCTAAGTTACTGTCAAGTGTATCTTTGATGATTAAGTTGGTAATAGTGTTATCATGGATATTCTGAAAATTAATAGTGTAGGTTAAGAAATCATCTAGCAAATTAATATTTCCGTCACGACTTGGATACAGGGATTTCTCATTAGGAGCGAATACACTTTTAACTGGAGACTCATAGACAAAGGGGAGTTTCTCTACTCCATTTGAAGATATCGCATGACCCGAAAATTCTATCGAAGAATTACTGCCAATACTTCCTTCATCAGGTACTCTGATAAGCAGTGCTTTAGAGACTACCTGACCAGGCAATAAATTATCATAGGAAAAAGCCCACATACCATCTCCTAGAGAAGTAGGACTATTATTTAGAAATGAAACGATAGCAACACGTTCATCAAGTTCAAGTATGATTTGACCATCACTTATTTCTGTACCCACATTTTTGGAATGCACGCTTAATTGGATAGTCTCTCCAAAGACTGCTTTCTGACTCTCAACATAGGTGATGATGTCATCCGTTGTTTCTGGTAGGCCAGGGTTTGCAGAAGCAATACCAATAGATATAGAAACTGTTTCTGACCCAGTAATTGTTTGGGTATTAATAGCGTTACCTGTTGTGACATTCCAATTTGAAAAGATTTCTTCATCAAAGACTATAGTATAATTTCCTCTCGGTAATTCAAATTCTCTCATAGATTCCTGAATATTACCGATGTAATATTTTTCTTCTAATTCAAGAACCTCCAGAAAACCATCCGCATAATTAGGCTCATTTAGATCTCGCTCCCCATTTTCATTCCTATCTAGATATATTTCAAATGTAAATGGAAATCTTAGACCGCATATATCCTCAACGGTCTCTGTAGTTTCGCATCCTGGGGCATTATTTTCAAATAGATATTCAAAAGGAAATACGGGATTAGGCTCTCTATTGATCAACTCGCAAACCATTGTATTATTACACTTTTCTAAGACAGCATTATTAGTTATTTCTAATTTAGTAATACCAAATAGATTAACCCCCGCATCTAGTTCAAACAAATTAGTTAAGGCTGGGTTATCAGAAATAGTCTGCTCTCCATAAATGGTGTTCACATTATCTAAGCCAGTAAGATCAGTTAGATTTACGTTGTTGCTGATATTAAGTGTACCTAGTATCTGGACATTAGATAACTCAATAACATCAAAGAGTTTCGTGTCAATTATGTCTATTCCATTTGAGATTTTTTGTAAATTTTGCAGACCTTCTAGATCTATGAGTTCCGGTAAACTTTCTAGCCTTAGTTTTCCTTCGATAAAAATAATTTGCTGAAGTGTAACTAGATTGGTTATAGGGTCCTCAGAAGGATTGCCTTCCAAGTCAAAGCCTTGAAAAGTAATGTCCCCATTGATGACCGTACATTCTTCGTACGAGTTGAGCAAGCTGTCTACTTGTCCCTGCGTCCAAACTACCTGGCCTCCTCCAAGACATCTGTTGGTGAGATTAAAAACCATGACTGGCTCATCACTAACAGTGATGTTATTATTTTCATTTTTTTCTTCAATATTATTTTCAGTATCAATCACTGAGATTAAATAAAATGGACCACCAATATTTTCTGGGACTGTTATTGTGGCTCCTGTAGAATCAATAAGAGAATTTAATCTTGGATTTAGATTTCCTGTAAAAATTTCTCCAGCTAAGAAATCTTCATTTTCATCAAATTCTTTGTCACTTGACAAATAGGTCTTTATTAGAATAGAACCACTTGCAGTAGCGGAGCCGATATTGTGAATAGCTACAGAATAAGGGAGAACCTGGTCGCTACCTGTTATATTCGCTGATGATTTTAGATTACCGAGAGCTAAGTCCGGAATCAACGCTTCACATTCTAGCTCTATTACATAAGGATGAAAGGTCTCTTCATTTTCTAAGGACCAAAATCCACTAAGGTTATCCATGACCCCAAAATCATTCAAAGGGCCATTCTCGAAATTAATTGCAAAATTATCGTATGTTAAATCACTTCCATCATCCCACACTAAAGTTCCTTCTTCTTCGCTATCGTTGATTCCTATAAAAGTTTCTGCTGTAAGATTCTTTCTTATGAATTCGTTTTCTTCTGCAGATTGAATAGAAGCTAAATAAACTTGTTCATGGAGAGCAGTAGGTAAAATAGTCGTTGCGGCTTCTTGTGCTTCTATCCAGTCCAAGCCCTCATTAGATATAAAATACGTATGCCCATTAAATTCAGAATTAAAAGGATCTAAAAGGGAATAGCCAGAGATGCGATCTGGACAGTTTATATCTACACAGGTAGAAACTATCTCTTCCGCAGAAGTACAACCCGCTTCGTTGTTGCCTATGTTCATGATAAGATTTATATTATCCGCTGCAGCATCACATATGGCGTTGATATCGCATTGCTGCAGCATAGTATTGTTTATTATGCTTATAGAGTCTAAACCTGTGTATTCCAATTGAAATAAACCATCCAAAAACCTTAATGATCGACACTGACGAATCACTAATTCACCATTGATATTGGTAATATTAGAAAGTTCTTCTAAACTGGTGATTGGATTTGCAGTGAAGTTATCTTCAATAATTAAACTACCTGGGAGGTTAGTACAATTAGGATAAGTAGTTACAAAATTAGTTATGTCCTCAGGAGTAGTAAGGGTGACATCAAAGTTTGGACAGTCTTGTGCCGAGACACTAGTTTGCCTACAAAAGACAATCGCGAATAATAAAACTAAAAATCGAGTGTTCAAAATAATTTAGTTTTTGTGAATTAGAAAGAATACTTTAATGAAGCATTCAGTCCAACCCAATTATAGTTTTGGTTTAGTGTGTATTCTGTTGTGCTTACTGAACCTGGGATATAACGGTAAAATGCCTCTAGGCCTACTGCAAGGCGTCGGCTTAAGGTATAATCCACATTCACCCCTCCTTCAAATGAAGCACCTAAACTACTTTTGAATAAATCATTTTCGTCAGTAATGTTAATTACTTCAAATTCACTATTCAGTACACGGCCTTTTGTACGTAGGGCTATGTTTTGGATATAGCTCGCACTCAGACCAATATTCCAAGCGGAGATTCTTTTTTGATATCCAATTGAAATAGGTATTTCTAGAAAATGGTAATTATTAAAGAAGTTGTACTCTAGATCATGCAAGGTATTATTTGGCGCATACCCAATGATATTATTTCGGAGGCCGAGTAAATTGTTGGACTGTCCAATGATCTGATTAGCTATTGAATCTTCCTGCAAAAAACGAGTATCGTATTGAAAGCGTTCTGCCACTCTAGCATATTGAAAACCAATAGCACCATTCCAACCACTTTTGTGTTGTAGCCCTAATTTAATTCCATTATTAAGTACTTCTAAAGATTGCTCGGTGGCGTTTCTAAGGAGTAAGATTTGTTCTCCCTCTTGATCCTCCTTTAGAGAAAGTGTCTTGTTGACGAATCCTATTCCAGAATACAAGCTTAGTGAAAATTGAAATGCTTTTGGCTTAGGTACGATAATCTCAGCGGTAGGCAATGGTGTTTCGTCCATGCCTTCTACAGGAAGAATGGTGCTATAGTCAATAGCCGTAACGGCGAATAATCGTTCTTGCTCAATAGCCTCTTCATCCTGCGGCAAAGCAGTCTGAGCAAGCTCATTTTTGGTCTGAGCAAATTTATTTTCTAGCCTTGACTTGTCATTATTTGTCTGTCTGATGAATGTACTAGGACCTACACGTACTTGGGATGTAAGATTTGGTGTACTATTCCTTCTAATTTTTTCTTGAATAATTGCATCGTTAACCTTTTTTGAAGATGAAGAAATCTTAGAGGGTAAAAGGGTGCTTGTGTTTACTTTGTCAGATGTATTATTTTTTGCAGTAGCTATATTTGAGTGAGCCACCTCCGCAGATAGGGATTCTGCTATACTTTGAGTATCAATATGTGTGCCTTCTTTTGCGGTAAGAGTAGAGTTTGTATTAGAGGTTTGTGTAATACTTGTGCTGCTAGGGACAAGATTTGGCGCAAACAGACCTATATAGCCGGCAGCAAGAATCAATATACAAAAGCCAAAAAGTAAAAAGAAAAACCCTTTTCTTCTCTTGCGCTTGGCGTTTATTACGTCAAGCTCAGGTTCTATGGCAGCCCATATCGCATCAACATCCACTTCAGTAGTATGTTTTTTGAGCGTACTCTTATGCCAGTTATAGAAAAAATCTCTATTCATTTGTATATATGTTGTGGCTTTCTAATTAGCCTTTTTTTTAATGTGGTCCGAAGAAGAAAACTTAGTGTATTTCTCTTGCAGCATTTTTCTAGCTCTCAATAAATGGGACCTAGAAGTAGTTTCTTTTATGCCTAACATGTCAGAAATCTCTTTGTGATTATATTCATCTACTACAAATAAGTTAAACACAATTTTATATTTTTCTGGTAAGCTAGTCACCATATCCATGATGTGATTTGCATCGCTGTGTATGTAGGTGGATCTATCGATAGATTGCTCTGGTAACATGCCCACCAAGTGCTGTTCATTTTTGTACCATTTTTTATCAACCCATTGCAATGCAGCCCGCACCGTTATTTTTCTTAGCCATCCTTCAAAAGAACCTTTATGCTCAAATTTTGAAATATGTCTAAACACCAATATGAGTGACTCTTGCAAAATATCTTTAGCCATCGCCTGATCACGAGCATAACGCCTACATATACTCATCATCATGGACGAGTACTGCTTTACCAAGAGATATTGACTTTTTTTATCTCCCTTTTGGCAGTTTTCTATAAGTGTGCGTTCAGCGTTCAATTATGTGTTTGTAGGTTACCAATATTTTTATTCAATAGCCCAATAGCTACCCTAGAGCATTCGTCTATTCTCTAAAGTAAAAATTGAATGATCCTTGCAGTTCTTCAACCACCCCTCGATCTACATCTTCAAACATGCCCCTAAAATTTCCAAGGGTAAGTTTTTCTGTAGATCCAAAATCTGTGACGATGAACAAGTCCGCATCACCAGAAAAATCAAATCCATTATTCATATCTTGGAGATCCTCTATTTCGTGATCATCATCATTGCTGTAATCTCCTGCTATACTTCCATTAAATCCTATCTCTATGTTTACACCCATCGCGTCATTACTAAACCCAAATTCCGTAAGACTTGCCGTGTTTCCGGTTCCTGGTTGAATAGGGTAGAAGTGCTCTTCACCCGTACTCAGGTTCACTATATGTAGCATGTTTGTAAGTGGGGCATCGCAGGTAAATAAATCTCCCAATGCATTTTCACTAATTAGATTTAAGCTTGTAGCTTGATTTTGATTGATGCTTGTTTGTTCAAAACCCTCTATTTCCGCCGCTCCATTATTACATACTTGTAGCGTGAGAGAAAAATTAGAATTATCAAGGTAGTGATACCTAATTTCGTCTCCCTGTCTGACCGCGACTACTCCATCTTCTACCGGATCTACATCACAATCGTATAGGTCTCCCTCAAAAGTTTTCAAAGACACACCAGCCAACGAAATCTCAGGAACCATCTCTATCGATGATTCATTAAAAACCACATTGCCGCAAGCATCTTGTATACTTAAGTTTCCATATCGGTTTACAGGCGTGATGATTTTTACTACACCTTGATTATTACTTTTAGCACTAGACAATACGGTGCCCTCTTCTGAGATCCATTCTGTTTGAATATCTTCGAGTATGCCAGTTCCATCTGCCGCAGAAAGTTCAACGGTGCTCAACTCGCTGACGTAGCTTTCTCCTATCAGTACAAAATTATTATGCCCTAGCCCGATTCGCAGCCCAGTCCCATCAGCTGTACTGGCCGTATTGATCGTATATAAACCTACACTCGGCACATAATACCATGCGTCTAAGGAAGCGGTAGCGCCAGGAATGTGAATACTGACCTCTGCATCTGGATCAATGAGTAATTCATTTCCAGTATCATCCTGTATTGAAATTTGCAACAAGGATTGAGGATGCAAACCAACCAGATCATTTTCTATACTCACCGCTTGAAAATTGCCTGGCGCTCTGAGCGCAAAGTCAATAGTATTGGCTGCAAGAAAAGTAGAGAAAACATGCACCGAGCCCTCATAGGTATTCCCATCAGAGGAAAGAAAAGCCTCCTCAGAGTACTCAAGCATTATCCCGTCATCCAAGGTAATACTTCCGCTGTTCGTGCCATTAAATTCAGACTCCGCCTCTATCTCTGTCATTATGATATCCAATCTTTCCTCGGCACCCTCGCTAGGATAAAAAAGAGTACTGTGACCGTGATAGCTAGCAGCCCGAATCTCTACCACAGTACCCTCTTTGTTCATGGGATGGTCCGTGTAGAAAAAATGTCCGTATATATCTGTTGTAGTAGGTGTGCCATTTAGTGTCACCGATGCATTGGCTATTGGATTGGAGTCCACATCTTGCACAAAACCAAGAAGCGATGCATTGACCATAACTTCCGCAGGGGTAAAATCATCTATCAACTCAGGCATGAATTCTTGAGGAGTGGCAATATTCCGTTCGAAGTCCTCTCTGCAACTCCAGAGCGCCAAAATGAGAAGAATATATATGATTCCTTGCTTACGCATTTTCTTGTCTTTTGCTGTAAGAGGGAGCTATTAACTCCAGCGTTGCAAAAATGAATACTTTTTCTGCTAAATTTCTAACTTTAAGATAACATAAATTAACCGCAATCCATTCCATGCAAACGCCACTTAAAGGTAAATCCTTCATGTATTATTTTTAATATCTATAAGTCTGAAAATCAGCGTTTAATTCAGGCTAGTTTTTCAAATATTAGATGCGGTTTCTTTGAAAACCCTAATATGGAATCTTATTCTATATCTGGATCATGTGATCATCTTCAATAATTTATTTTTATATTTATAAAAATCATGATGGAAAAATGCAGTTAGATCCAATTGAAGGCAATTACAAATCCCCCAAAGTAGACTATAAGCGTAACCCCTCCCAACAGGTGGTTTGTCCACATTGCGCTAACCCAGTTGGTGCAGCAGATATCAATATCACAGATAAGATTGCCAAATGCGGTTCTTGCAGTCAGGTTTTTTCTTTCCAAAATCTAATCAATTCTCTAAGGCAGACGCCAGCTGCTGGCGATAAACCAATCGTAGGTAAGCAAAAAGATGTGGAGCTATTTGAGTATGCGGGAGAGCTGAGTATTTCGCTTGTAGATAATTCTGATTGGTGGGCTATGATTAGTTTTCTATTAGGATTTTGTATGCTACTTTCGACTATTGTTTCTGCGTCTAAGGGTGGAGGGTTTCTAATTCCTATTTCGATGGGGGCCGCATTTTTTATATTTACCCTCCATCGTTTTATCAAGTACCGCGAAAACAAAATTTACATAGATGTGGATGACACCTATCTCA
>CAKZVJ010000104.1 GCA_937923345.1 uncultured Saprospiraceae bacterium | reverse complement strand
GATTTTTAAAAGAAAATCACGCCAAATTGGTTCTTGCCTCGTTAATTCCCAGGGTTGCCACCCTGGGCTATAGTATTATCACCCCCCGAAAAAAATCGGGGCAAGCTCTCCGGGGTTCTTCTCTTACTTCTGAACATCCCTGACTAATAGCTTTAAAGGTAAATCTGAAATTGCGATAAAAACAAGATGACCTAAAAAGGACTTTGATACTCTGGATTGCTAAAGAAAGTCGTGTCACTCAAGGTCTTCAGAAAGGCGATAATATCTGTCTTATCCTGCTCACTTATAAAAAGAATCTCATCTTCGGGATCGCAGTGATTTGTGACTAGCACGTCTAGAGTTGGTGATTGTTGAATACCGCAAATATAGTGATCTAGAACTTCCTCTAGTGTTTCAAATCTGCCGTCGTGCATGTAAGGTGCGGTGAACTCAACATTTCTCAAGGAGGGCACTCTAAACAAGCCAATATCACGCTTCTCTTTAGTCGCCTCATATCTCCCTTTGTCTTCAATATCCATAGCGGTATCCTCTGTAAAAAAAGTGAGGCCATTATTTCTGTAAGAGTTATCTGTAAAGATAGGTAAGCTATGGCAGTGGAAACATTCTGCATCTGGTAGAAACTGTCCTCCAAGATCTTCGTCAAAGAATAGACGTTTGCCTCTTTCTTCAGAATCTGAAAGGAAACCTATCCGCTTGTAAAAAACACGGTCAAATTTAGAGTTGCCCATAGATATTATACTTCTTTCAAATTGAGCAATGGCCTTGGTCGCAAGGTCTCGAGTGATATCGCAGGTCTCAGCAATACCGAATGCTTTTCTAAACAGGGCTGGATATATATCACTACGGCGAAGTTTTGCCTCTACATTGTCCCAAGTATCATGCAATTCTATAGGATCCTCCACAGGCAGCAGCGCTTGTCGTTCCAAAGAAGGAGACCTACCGTCCCAGAATAGTCCATTCTCAGAATAGACCAAATCCACTAAAGGCATAGCGCTACGCACTCCCCTGACTCCATCTATTCCAGGACTAGTCGCTAGATTATCCGTAAAGTAACCATCTACTCCATGGCATGATCCACAAGACTTTGTGCTATCTGCAGATAATATAGGATCAAAAAACAAATGCCGCCCGAGCAGGACACCTTGTACAGTCATCTCATTATCTAAGGGTTGGTTGATGGGTTGAAAGCCCTCAGGAAGAGCTAACTCTTTCTTTTCTGTAAAAAAGGCAATATCAGTCAAATCTACACATTCGCTCACGACCATTCCACCATCATCTTCATCATCCTTACAGCTAATAAAGGATAACAATACGCCTACAAAAATAAAGAAGAAAATGAGTCGATTATTCAATGATATAATGTTTGATACCAATATAGTACTTAGTTGTATCTATACCATTCTTTTGAAGATGGAATTCTGAAATGTAACTGACATTTAGACCATCAGAGATGAATAGATATCCCTATTTAACAGTGATAGAGCTAGGTATATTGCTCTTTAGTATCAACATAATTGGGTCAGAAGGGTTCGCAGAAGTCGCCGTTTGTGTGTTAAAATCTATGGCTGCGATATTTTGAAGGACCTTATTGAGGTCCATTTCTATCTCTATTCTATTGGTAACGTCTGGAAGAAGCTCTAGACTTTGAATAGAAGCTAGTTCAATAAAATTTATGTTGTAACCGTAGACAAAATTGAAATCTTGATCATAAGTTCCATTATTATCTAAATCTACCTCTCCGCTCAGTTCAAAAAATTTGTAGCCTCCAAAATTTTCGTCATACAAGTCTACATTTGCAAGCGGATGATTCATCCCATACTCATCTGGGGTAGTGCTATTCAATTCAGCATCAACGCCTATACCCCAAGAAAATCCTTCGTATATATCCACGGGAGCTCTACCAATATTGATGACAAAACCTGCTTCGGCAGCTGTGTCATTCTGAAATAAAGCGAGGTCTATAAATTCGATTTCGTCAAGGGCAAATGTCTCTTCGCTACCGACCGTGGCAGAAATACTAGAAGTGTAAAAATGAAATTTTGATACTCTAATTCGTGACCCTTGATACGAATAGGGTCTATTTCTCACAAATGGGGCTCCATCAAAGGTACCTGTAAAAACCATTTCTACATCTGTAAAATCCAAAACAGGACGATTATTTTCATCATTACATGAAGAAAACAAAATAAAAAAAATAGATGCAATCAATAAAATTCTCAAAAACAAGGTATTATGCATTTACAATTAATATCATTCCAATATGGATATACTGGATGCCAGGTTATTATTAATAATAGATTCTGCATCCGTAGTTGAAACATCAAAAATGATGCCTTTAAATATATCTAAGACGTTAATTCTCATGGCGATATCCAGATTTGACCCTTTTTGGATAGAAATGGGTGTCAAAAATTGACAGGATTCGCTACTAAACAAATCAATCTCTTGTGAAAAAGTTCTCTCTTCTATTCCATTAGTCAGCGAAAATCCTACTCTTCCTGTCAAAAATCGAGTACTGATTGTATCATACAATGTGGTGTACTCATCTCCAAGAGGGTGGTCATTATCTACCGAACCGGGATCAATTGACGCTATTTCTGGACTCAGGCCTATATCAAAAGCAATCTCGTCATAACTAATATCGCTTCTGTATGTACCTACATTATAAGAAAAAATAGGCATCTGCACCAGGACAATATTATCTTCCAAGGAAATAATTTGTTCCTCCCCATTTGCATCAATAAAACTTACTTCTAATGTTTCAAATAGACGTACAGAATCTGAATCTGCAGTATTTATGACTTGAATGTTGGATATAAATAAGGAAAAAGAATCAATGCGAATACTATCCGGCAAATTATCTAATGCATAGAATTGACCTAATCTTATATTGGTGCTCACTTGACTGAGGGAGTCCTCAGCCCTGCCTTTGTAAAACAAATTGAGACTCAAGGATGGATATCTACAGCAGCACTCTTCTTCAATTCGACAACAATCTTCATCAGCACTTATGCTAAAGTTACTTGCAAACGAATCGGTACAGCCTTCAGTCAATTCTTGACAACTAATACAAATCAAGACTAGGCTGCATAGAAAAATACATAGACTTATCAACCCTAGCTTATCCAGCAACATGCTCATTATAGATTCTCTTAATAATCTGCTTTACCTGGGATGAAAAATCTTTCGTTATTATCCAGTTATAATAATTCTTATCTTTTTTCAAGACATCCGCTACAGCTTGATTGGCATATTTTCCAAAATTAAAAACAATTATACCCTCTGCGTTATACTTCAACCTTTGAGTAGCATCAATAGTCTTGAGGTCTGATGTGAAATCATGCAAAGCTTTGACGTCATTCACGATGGGCGCTGGAATTGTTTTTTCTTCATCCACGATCAGGTCTACCCCATCGTATCTCTCCAATTGGCCTTTGAGCACATCCACGGTAGCCCGCACATCTGCCAGCGCATCATGTGCACCTTCTAGCTCTTTATTGCAGTAGTAGCGCATGGCAGCACTCAGAGTCCTGGGTTCCATTTTGTAAAAAATCCGCTGTACGTCCACACTAGATCTTCCCTCCATCGACAATTCCATCCCTACTCTAGCAAACTCCTCCATCAAAATAGGCACATCAAATCTAGCAGAGTTGTATCCCGCCAAATCTCCATCTCCAATAAAATTATAAATCTGCTCAGCGACTTGTCCAAAAGTAGGTTTATTGGCTACATCTTGGGCCGAGATTCCATGGATGGCATAAGATTCAGCTGGGATAGGCACTCCAGGATTGATGAGCAAACTCAACTCCTCGGGTTCTTCTTTATTAGGGCTATACTTAATCAATGCTATTTGAAGAATTCGATCGCGCACTACATTCAATCCTGTAGATTCTACATCGAAAAAAATCAAATCTTTAGTAAGATTAAATTTCATTTTTACGTATTTGACATCTCGACTTGTATAGAAATATATCTACTTTGGATTGTCGAAATTAGTTCGCAATATAGGAAGAAGCTCCATCAGTTACTAACTGACTCATTTCACCTTTATTATTGGTGTAGATAAAAAACGCTTCTACGTCGTCTTGGGCTTCAATGATTTTACGCGCCTCTGACAAACCAGCTACCATACATGCTGTCGCATAGGCATCTGCGATGATACAGTCTGGTGCAAAGATGGTAGCACTCAATATTTCATTCCGCTCAGGATATCCCGTTTTGGGATTCAAGGTATGGCTGTACAATTGACCATCCAACTCAAAATAATTTCTATAGTTTCCCGAGGATGCCATCGCTATATCTGAGAGTTGCACTTTTTTATATACTGAATTGAGCGCAGCATCAGTAGTAGGTTTGTTTATACCAATGGTCCAAAAAGGAGTCTTTTGGTTGTTTCCTTTCACTTTTACTTCGCCTCCTATCTCTACTAAATAATTTCTTGCTCCAGATTTTTCTAGCAAATCTGCTACTTCATCTACCGCATAGCCTTTTGCCAAAGCAGAAAAATCCAATTGTACACCTGGCTGCTCCTTGACGAGGTACTGCTTTTTTTTGTCCGCCAATAGTTGGGTACTCACCTTTGAAAATCCAACTAGGTCTCTAATTACTTTCAGTTTAGCTTCACCTACTTCTTCAGGTTTCTTTTTATTCGGGCCAAATCCCCAATAGTTCACCATAGGCAAAACGGTTGGATCAAAATACCCTTGGGTTTTTTCATACACCTGCTGCGCTACTTCAAGATTTTTTTTAAAATGTGGATATTGTACTTTGTACTGACTCGTATTTTGCAAGAGCAATTTATCCTCCGCTTTATTAAACAAGGTAATGAAGGAATCTTCTTCATAAGTGGACACCTCATGATTGATATCAAGCAGTAGTTGATCTATCCCTTTTTGAATTTCACTCAAGCTTGATAAGTCACACGTAATATTATATGTAGTGCCCATGGTAGCACCTGATATCTTATACAACTTACGGTCGCCTGTCTTTGCACCAGCAGCTATACCGTCTCCTTCACACGAAGTACAGAATAGTAAGACTATCAAAAGGCCAAACCAATAAATTTTCATATGAATTTAGATTTTAGTCAGCGATTTCATCGCCTCTACAAAGGTATCCAATTCAGACAAAAGGGTATAAATATTTGGCGAGATTCGTATCCCAGACAGCATTTCATTCTCACTCAATGTACAATGGATATTCCAATTTCTTTCAAGCTTTTGGACCAGGTCAAAATTCTTCTCCCCTTTGATATGCACAAGTAATATCGCGGAGCCAAATTCAATACCTGTTGGACTCTGGATGGTAATCCCCGGCATATCTTTAATTCGATCCACTATGTAGGTTTTCAAAAATTGCAACCTTTGCATTTTGCGTTCCGTGCCTATGCTATTGTGGAACACCAAAGCAGGAAGAATAGCTCTTTCTAAAGCTACATTCTTTGTTCCCGAATGCTCAAATTTTTTCATGTGCTTAGCCTTAGGGTTAGGCCCCGCCATCAGAGGATAGAGTTTTCCTCTTTTCGTTGGATGCACATAGAGTAGACCCGTCCCAAAAGGTGCGCCAAGCCACTTATGCAGGCTACTCCCGAGATAATCTATCTTCAAGCTTTTGATATCCAGCGGTCTTTGACCCACTGTATGTGCAGCATCGACCATGACTTCCGCCCCTTTTGCTTTGGCCACCTCAGCGATCTGCTTTACAGGCAGCACTTGTCCATTCCAGTTAGTGATATGCGTGACACAGACAATTTTTGTTTGATTATTTATCTGCTCATCAAATTGATTTATCAAATACCTTTGATCCGAACTTGGCAAATCTAGACTTACCCACTTTAGTTTTATTCCATCTCTTTCTGCACGTTGCTGCCATGCAAATTTTATGTGCGGATAGGCATGCTTACTGAGTACGACCTCATCCCCTCGCTTCAGAGGCAATCCAAATATTACAGTTTCTAATGCCTCACTCGCGTTGCGCACCAGCGCTATATCCTCCCCTTTCACCCCGACAAGATTTGCCAGCGCTTCCTTTACCATATCCTTTTGCCTATCAATGATCCGCCACATATAATAAGACGGCGCCTCGTTACTCAAATTTTCGTAATAGCTCACCGCATCCTGCACGATTTTGGCTTGTGGATTGACCCCAGCATTATTGAGGTTAATAAACTTTTTGGAAGGAGTATATTGCTTCCTAACTTTTTTCCAATAGCGGTCTTCCGTATCTCCCTCAAATGTCAAGTCAGTGATCTCATCAGCAAAAGGACACAGCCAGGGGTAGACAGACAAGGCGGCACTCCCCGAGAGGAATTGCTGCAAAAACTTTCGTCTGTATTGGACACCCATATTGTATATTTTTATAAAAATACAAAAAAGAACATTCAAATGTGTTCCGCTTAAATATGGATAACTATTGTAGGTAATATGATAAGGTTTTTCAGGGGCCTACCCTGTCCCTTTTGCCATGCCAGAAATTGGCATCGCAAAAGGGACAGGGTCGCTATGTTCCAGACTTCGCTTCGCTACGGTCTTGCAGACAGCTCCATTTCATTGCGCTTCTTGCACAGCGCTAGTCCAAAAAAAATAATTGGCTATTCTTATTCTTTACAGTAAAATTTTAACGATCCGTTTAACCTTTAAGCTTAATACTTCAATTTTTAGGCAAATCCATCACATTAATAACTATCTTGAGATTCAGTAGATCTTGTATTAAATTTATAATTTCAATGTTAATTTTTTCTAGTATTATATTCTTGCTTGCTGTTCTTTCACGTTCTTTTTTCCAATGACTGAACGTTGCTTGCAAAAAGGATACAATGTATCTTTTTAGTGAAGGAACCACAAACTACGGCTTGTGGCTTCAAAGTAGTTCTTTTTTGATTATAAAATTCACTAGCCTCAACAAGTTTGTCTCGGTTTCCTCATTATAAATATCCACCGGATATTTATTGCTACGCAACATTCGGTCACCTCTCGACTGTAAACCTGCCTGACTGCGTCACGCAGGCAGGGATTTTTAACGCTTATGTAAGCTAAAAAGTCTAAAGGCTTAAAACTCGGTATAGATACTTTTTCACCCTCAATTGTAAGTAATAACGGAATGCTTGTTCGACTGTATGGCTGTACGTTTGACTCAAACAGTTAAGCCTTCTGACGACTTTTCTTAACGCTTACAACACTAAATCCCCGTCTGAACGGCTCAGCCGGGCAGGTTTAAAGGTCGATATTTATTCTAGT
>CAKZVJ010000103.1 GCA_937923345.1 uncultured Saprospiraceae bacterium | reverse complement strand
AATCCTCTGGTCGTAATGGCTGCTGTCCCAATACGAATCCCTGAGGTAGTGAAAGGAGATTCTGTATCAAAAGGAACCATGTTTTTATTGACCGTGATATCCGCTTTTACGAGGGATTGTTCTGCTTGCTTTCCATTTATGTTTTTAGAACGCAGATCTATCAGCATAAGGTGATTGTCTGTACCTCCTGAGACCAAGTTGTATCCTTTGTCTACAAATGACTTCGCCATGGCTTGTGCATTCTTGATGACTTGCGTTCCGTAGGCTGTAAATGCAGGGTCCAGTGCTTCTGCAAAAGCTACTGCTTTGGCCGCAATGACATGTTCTAAAGGTCCACCTTGCATCCCTGGAAATACACCACTATTCAAAATGGCTGACATCTTGATTGGGTTGCCTTTCTTCGTCGTACGGCCCCAAGGGTTTTCAAAATTCTTACCCATCATGATGATCCCACCTCTGGGTCCTCTCAAAGTCTTGTGCGTAGTAGAAGTTACCATATGACAGTGCGTCATAGGGTCATTGAGATGCTTCCCAACGATCAGTCCCGCAGGGTGCGCAATATCTGCAAGCAATAAAGCGCCCACGCTATCTGCAATCGCTCTGAATCTTGCATAGTCCCAATCTCTAGAATAGGCAGAAGCACCGCATATAATCAACTTAGGCTTAATCTGTTCGGCTTTTGCGGCTACCTTATCCATATCGATAAGACCCGTATCTTTTTCTACACCGTAAAAATTGGGCTTGTATACTTTGCCACTATAGTTGACAGTGGATCCGTGAGATAGGTGCCCACCGTGGCTCAAGTCAAAACCTAAGATTTCATCGCCAGGTTGCAGGCATGCTAAAAATACGGCAGCGTTGGCCTGTGCACCTGAGTGGGGCTGTACATTGGCATACTCCGCATTGAACAATGTTTTTAAACGATCTATGGCTAATTGCTCTACCTCGTCTACTACTTCACAGCCGCCATAGTATCTTTTGCCAGGGTACCCTTCTGCGTATTTATTGGTCAGGCAGGTGCCCATGGCATCCATAACGGCTTGAGAGGTGAAGTTTTCAGAAGCTATAAGTTCTATTCCTTCCCTTTGACGGTGTAGTTCTCTGTTGATGAGATTAAATATTGGGTCTTGATGATTCATTCAATTCTTTGTTAAACAATGGTTCGGAAATACATTTTAAGTCGCTGAGAACCAAAATGTCGAATTCGCAGCATTAGATCTATAAATGGCGGATAACTAGACATTTACATCGCTGCGGCGTATTATTTATCCATTATTACCGAAGCATTCTTACATATTCGATTAAAAAGTGAGTTTGGCACCCTTTTGTACACTTGTACTATAGATGCTAAAGTCAAAAATACAAATAAGTTTCCCCAGAAGGAAGCAGGTAATTTAGATTTTACACTATTATTAAAAATATACATATTAAAGTTATATATAATTTACATATTTTTGAGCTACAATTAATTACACAATCGTGTTAGCAAGAATTATCATATTGATGCTCTGTGTATTATGGAGCGCTACCTGCTTAGCAAAGGTAGATAGACTGCGTGCCTCCTTACGCACTGATCCTGCGACTTCTATCGTCATAGGATGGGATCAAGTTTCTGGCTCAAATGCACTCTTATTATACGATACCCAATCTCATCAAGGCAATGCCCCTGCTTATAGTTTTCAACAAGGAGTGGACGCGGAAAATGATTATGCAGGGATGCAAAACAAGTTTGTTCGTCTTGAGGGCTTATTACCGAATACGATATACTACTTTATCATCGTAGATTCTGAGGGCTCCTCCAAAGAGTACTCTTTTGCTACTTTGCCAGATAATGCTTCGGAGCGTATATCTATCATAGCTGGTGGAGATAGTAGAAATTATAGAGCCGCTAGACAAGCAGCGAATAGAATGGTAGCTAAGTTGCATCCGCATATCGTGATGTTTGGCGGAGATATGACAGGCGGGGATAATCCCGAACAATGGATGAAGTGGATGAATGATTGGCAATTGACCATCACGGAGCAAAATAGATTGACGCCCATCATCACTGCGAGAGGAAATCATGAATACAGCAATAAATCCATCATGGCTTTATTTGATGTGCCTACATTGAGTAATTACTATAGCCTACCTATAGGTGGTAATTTGATACAACTGTACACGCTCAATTCTCTGATCGCTGCAGGTGGTGAACAAGCTGAGTGGTTAGAGCAAGAATTAATTGCTAATCATAAAGAGGTATACTGGCAATTGGCGCAATACCATTTTGCGACTAGGCCACACACTAAGCGTAAAGCAGAGCGTAATGATCAATTGAATTATTGGTCCAAGCTTTTTTATAAATACGGGGTTGATCTTGTAGTGGAGTCTGATGCGCACGTCGTGAAGACCACTTATCCGATAAAGCCGAGTAGGCAAAGAGGTGCACAGCAAGGATTTATTCGTGATGATCGTAAGGGTACGGTATACGTGGGAGAAGGATGCTGGGGTGCTCCCTTGAGAGACGCCAATGATGACAAAAATTGGACGCGTGCGAGTGGTAGCTTCAATCAGTTTAAATGGATGTTTGTAGACAAAGAGGGGATAGAGGTAAGAACAGTTTTGACGGATACTTCGGATAAGGTAGGAGATGAGTGCTTGTATGATCGGTTCTGTATTCCGTCTGGTATTGGTATTTGGAATCCTCCGACTGGGGA
>CAKZVJ010000102.1 GCA_937923345.1 uncultured Saprospiraceae bacterium | reverse complement strand
ACTTCTACTGAATGTGCCCAACCCATCTCATGTAGCCTTACGTACGCAGCAATCATCTCATCCGTAATCCAAGTACCATTTTGGCCTTTGCGTTTGGACTGACTACAGTTGACGATCACTTCCTCAAAGCAAGTGTCATATTTAACGGTAAATTTTTTCTGATTGAAATAAGGGCGCATACTTTTACTCACCTTCAAGTCCTCAGGAAACATCACAAAGCGAGGATTGGGGCTCCACCACAAAAAAAGTTCTCCAGGATTGAACCAAGGAAAAATACCATTCTTATACGCTAATAAAATTCTTTCTGGTGAAAGGTCTCCACCAACCGCTAATAGGCCATCTTCATTACTCAGACTAGGATGAGGAAAAACCAACTCTTTTTCAAGCCAATACAATTATGAAATGGGGCGTTTATTTTTTTTTAATCACAAGACTCAATAACAGCAGATAGTCCACGGTTTACCAACTCATTCTTTAAAGGCTTCAATACATTCATAGGTGCCGTCTTCACAGCTGCCTTGCCTTTGTAATGTACCAATAAAGAGAGCTGCTCTGACTGCTCAAAAGTATGACCAATCACCTCTACAAAGCACTGAATCACCCAATCAAAAGTATTGTGGTCATCATTGTACACTATAAGCTCACTGTTGGCTCCGACATCAGTCAGCTCCTCCACAACTACCTCTTCTAATTCTTCCACAGCTGTGTTGTAGATATTCTTGAATTGCGCTTCTTTTAAACTTGATGTATACATATTATTCAACATTTATAAACTTACTCTATAGGTTAAGGTAACTACTTTATCTCAGATAATGTTACTTTGATAGCCTCAAAATTTGGCAAATCTCCTGGGCTAGCACAAACTTCTTGATATTGTACCACACCTTCTTTATCTATTACAAATGCACTTCTCTTTGATACTCCTCTCATTCCAAATGCAGGAAATTCGTCATATAATGAATCATAGTCCTTACTCGCTGTTTTATTAAAGTCTGACAATAGTGGAAAGTTCAAATTTTGCGCAGCTTTAAATTGCTCTAACACAAATGGTGAATCCACTGAAATGGCAACTATATCCGCATTCATATTATTATAGTTCGCAATATCATCCCTCATTGTGCAAAGCTCAGTAGTGCAAACACCTGTAAAAGCTAATGGGTAAAACAAAACAACTAAATTCTTACCTCTATAATCGCTAAGATTTACTGTTTCTTTACTATCTGAAACTAATGAAAAATCAGGTGCTTTTGAACCTACAGTTATTGCCATATTAATCTTATCTTTATTTTATACCTTTAAATTGTTTAGTGAAACCTATCAAAAGTTTCTCCCACAAAATTAACTATTTCTAGGCAAAAAGTGTCCTTATCTAAGGCTGATGCCCTTTTTTTGAAGAATAATCAACAAAATAGCTTCTAAACTACCAAAATTTGAACACTCAGGATCAAGAGGATCAGCATATGTTAAGTCAATACTCCAATACTGGGGATCAGCTGTGGCTTGCTCGATTGTTTTATAAATATGAGCACTTGATTTATGGTATATGCCTCAAATATACCAGTGATCCTGATTGGAGCAAAGATCTGAAAAGTCAGATTTACGAAAAGTTGGTCACCAAAGTAAAAGACTTGGAGTCGACACAGTTCAAAAATTGGTTATATACTTTGTCTAAAAATCTATGTTTAGATGAGCTGCGAAAGGAAAAACGAAAAGTTTCTGCTTTAGACAAGTTCAGAGAATACCAATTATATATAAATCCAGTTGTGGATTTTGGCGAAGAAGAGCGTCTTATTATAAAGCAAGATGAAGAACACATTGCATTATTAATGGAGGATGCAGAAAAATTATTGAGTAAACAACAACGTATCTGCATGAAACTCTTCTACTATAATCGTATTTCTTACCTACAAATCGGGAAAGAAACAGGAATGAACATCGCTCAGATTAAAAGTCATTTACAAAATGGCAAAAGAAAAATGAAAAATTTTGTAGTGCAACAATTAAAGAATCACGCTTGAGTTGGAATTTATCAAATATGGACACTCAAAGATCTTGTTTGAGCAAGACCGAAATTAAGGCCTATCTCAATAAGACACTTTCAGAGCAGGATCGCTTTGAAATAGAAAACCATTTACTGGACTGCAATATGTGTCAAGATGCTATCGATGGCTATGTGCAATACCCGCAAGAGCTCCACGAGAATACCTTTATTTCTTCTCCATTGACAAAATGGTTATCGATAGCGGCCAGCTTATTACTTCTTGCGCTCAGTGGATTGGCCATCTACAAATACCATTTCGCCAATTATAGCGACAGTGTGTTTGCCCAATTCTATCAAAAACCAGATTGGGATAATCAAACCAGAGGAAGTGCCTCCAATACTGACTATGCAAAAGCAGTGCAAAATTATAACCAAGGCTTATATCAAGCCGCAGTACCCACCTTCGATTCCCTCTTATCCAAAGCAGAAGAAGATAATCAAATACGCCTTTACAAAGGAATTGCCCATTTAGAAATGAATCAATACGCAGAGGCAGATAAAGAACTAAGTACCGTACGCATCAATAGCGATCTTTATTTTGAAGAAGCAAGTTGGTACCTAGCCCTACTTCATATCAAACTAGACAAGATCCAAGAGGCACATGCATTCTTAGACGAAATTATAGAACTAAAAAATAGCTTCTATCATGAAAAGGCTATAAAAATGAAAAACAGGCTGCAAGAATAAACCTACAGCCTGTTTTGATTTTTGCACACTCCATGAATCCTATTTCAAGAATTCAATACTTCTTGCGACGAATTTACTCAAGCCTTCTCCTTTCAGCATACCTTGGTTGAGCAAAGCCAACTGGTATAAATAATTGGCGAACTCACTCTTCTTTTCGTCATTTCTCATTTTACTTAGCTTTTCAGCGACCAAAGTATGATTTGAATTAATGATTACATTATAAGATTCTGGCATGATACTCATATCCATTCCTTGCAAACGCTGCATCTCCGCCATTCTTCGCATGAATTCTGGCTTAGTAATAATCACAGGTGGCTCGTCTGGTGACAAGGCCTTCATTTCAAAACGATTCGCTTCAGCAGCAATATTCTCTTTGAATATTCCCAAGACCTTTTCAGTTTCTTTCTCACTCAAGACGGATTCCATCGTCTCATCCTTCTGGACCAAATTACTGACGATGTCAGAGTCAACCCGCACAAATGTAACTTTGTCCAATTTCTGTTCGAGCTGCTGCATAAAGTGATTGTCTATCACATTATCCATCACCAAGACATCATAGCCCTTATCTTTTGCCGCACTTACATAGCTCGCTTGCTCCTCTTTATTATTACAGTATAAGAAAACTTGCTTCTCATACTTATCCGTTTGGGCCGCTTTTATCTTTTCTCGGTATTCGTCTACTGTATAATACTTTCCATCTGTACTTTCTAATAGCACAAACTTGATCGCTTTTTCATAGAATTTTTCATCACTCACCATACCATACTTCACGAATACACTCAAGTCATTCCACTTCTCCTCATAAGACTCACGCTTCTTCTTGAAAAGTTTACTCAGCTTTTCAGCCACTTTTTTAGTGATATAGCTCGTAATCTTCTTTACATTCTGATCGCTCTGCAAGTAAGATCTAGAAACATTCAAAGGAATGTCAGGAGAATCGATAACCCCATGTAAAAGCGTCAAAAATTCTGGCACAATCTCTTTCACCTCATCCGTTACATATACTTGATTACTGTACAGTTGAATCTTATTTTTTTGTACCTCCATCGAGTTATTAATCTTAGGAAAGTACAATACCCCAGTCAGATTGAATGGGAAGTCGATATTGAGGTGTATCCAAAACATCGGTGGTTGACTGAATGGGTACAATTCATTATAAAAACTCTTATACTCCTCATCTTTGATTTTATTCGCGGCCTTCTTCCAGATTGGATTTGGATTGTTGACGATATTATCGGTTACTACATCTGTACCCTCCTTATCTTCATCATCTTTATATACTTTCTCTGTTTTGGTTCCGAACTTAATCTCTACCGGCAAAAACTTGCAATACTTATCAAGTAGTTGTTGTATCCTAGATTCTTCTAAATACTCCGTAGCATCATCACTCACGTGCAATATTACATCAGAACCTCTTTCTCTTTTATCTACCTTGTCCAGTGTATACTTTGGATCTCCTTCACATGTCCACTTAACCGTGCGGTCTTTGCGCTTGTGGCTCTGTGTGACGACCTCTACCTTATCAGCTACCATAAAAGCAGAATAAAATCCTAAACCAAAGTGTCCGATAATAGAACTCTCATTCTTGTACTTTTCTAGAAAGTCTTGCGCGCTAGAAAACGCCACTTGGTTAAGATACTTGTTGACCTCCGCTTCGGTCATACCTACACCCTTATCTCTTATAGTAAGGGTCTTAGCTTCCTTATCCAAAATTACCTCAATGGTTACATCACCAAGTTCATCTTTATAAACCCCTTTTCTAGAA
Source organism: uncultured Saprospiraceae bacterium (assembly GCA_937923345.1). Classification (GTDB taxonomy): domain Bacteria; phylum Bacteroidota; class Bacteroidia; order Chitinophagales; family Saprospiraceae; genus JALZVN01. The sequence goes on along the minus strand of CAKZVJ010000102.1, from coordinate 823 downwards.
AGTGTTTGGATTTTTGAGGTTGCATCAACGGCATTCGAGATTAATTCTCTCAAAAAAATCTCCTGATCGGAGTAAAGAAACTGCTTAATGATCGGAAAAATGTTTTCCGTTTGTACTGATATATTTCCTTTTGTCATAGATGTATGTTTTTATTGTCTTTCCTCAATATATATACCATTCAGTATACCATGTCATTTTGGCACAAATATAGACAAAACAGTACGTAGACACATGCTTTACATGTCATTCATTACATATTATGTATAATCCATATGGCATCAAACTTGCATATTCCTAAGTGTTGAATTATAATCCTCCCCCTGGATTTTCATGGAATTTAATTCATCTTTTGCAACTAAGAATTAGGCTTAGCAATAAGTTTAAAGTGAGTCAGATCAGTTCATCGGGGGGTAGAACTGATCTACCGCTCACTTTCTTAACCGCATTCAAATCCTCCCAGGACGAATCGAATAATAATACCAAAGAACTTAAAGCCTTCGGGTTTTAATGAAGTGAGTTGAACCAGCTGCATTGGGGGGTACAGTTGGTTCATTCACTCACTTTTCATCCCTCCCAACAGTTTATAATCTACCCCCTTTTATATTTTAGTAGAGATACCACCCCCTTTTAGATATTCCATCAAAGCGAAATTTGTTTGACTAGATTTTTCTAGCAGACCTACCTAAGAATTAGGACCCAATGGGGTCTTAAATATAATGAGTGGAATCTCCGCATTGGGGGGTACGGAGATTCCAATACTCATTTTTTAATCGCAATTCCCACCCACATATAAAAGTAAAATCAAGTGATTCTGTTTTGCATC
>CAKZVJ010000101.1 GCA_937923345.1 uncultured Saprospiraceae bacterium | reverse complement strand
CCAGCTGGGATGAGCGGTCGCGTCACTAGTATAGATGTAAATCTCTCTGCGCCAGAAAATATCTTCATCGGTACCGCTTCGGGTGGGGTCTGGCACTCCAATAGTGGAGGTGTTAGATGGGAGCCTATCTTTGATGAGGCGCCGCTGCAGTCCGTTGGTTCATTGGCCATCAATCAGCAAAATCCAGCAGAAATATGGGTTGGCACGGGAGAAGGAAATCCTAGAAACTCTCAAAATAGCGGCGAGGGCATTTTCAAAACCCTTGATGGTGGGAAGACCTGGACCCGCATGGGACTTGAGCAGACGCGCGTCATCCATCGAATAATCATCGATCCTACAGATTCGGATATCGTGTACGCTGGTGTGCAAGGACAGTCCTGGGGCAGCAACGCAGAAAGGGGAGTATTCAAGACCACCGATGGAGGAAAGACTTGGAATAAGATCTTATACGTAAATGAAAATACAGGCATAGCCGATTTGGTAATGGATCCTTCTAATCCTAATAAGCTGATCGCTTGTATGTGGGAGTTTGGCAGAAAGCCGTGGACGTTTACATCTGGTGGGCCGGGCTCTGGTATGCACATTACTTATGACGGCGGACAAACGTGGAAAAAATTAAACGCCAAAGAAAATGGAATGCCGAAAGGTGACTTGGGCCGTATCGGAGTTTCTTTTGCACCTACTAAACCCAATATCCTCTACGCGCTGATCGAGGCTAAGGAAAACGGATTGTATAAGTCTGTAGACGGTGGAGAAAAGTGGAGCCTAGTATCTAAAAAGAATATTGGGAACAGACCATTCTACTACGCAGATATTTTTGTGGATAGCGGTAACGAAAATAGATTGTGGAATCTTTGGACCTATGTGTCAAAGAGTGAAGATGGAGGGAAGACTTTTGAAACCATATTGGATTATGGAAAGGGGGTGCATCCCGATCATCATGCTTTCTGGCAACATCCAAAGGATCCTAATTTTATGATAGAGGGAAATGACGGAGGCATCAATATCTCTCGTGACAATGGAGTAAACTGGAGATTTGTAGAGAATATCCCGGTAGCGCAGTTTTACCACATCAACTACGATATGGAGATCCCCTATAATGTAGGAGGCGGTATGCAAGATAATGGTTCATGGGTAGGACCGAGTAGTATTTGGAAGCGCGGGGGTATTCGGAATGCCGATTGGAGAGAGGTGATGTTTGGTGACGGATTTGATATGGTATTCAAGCAGGACGATAGTAGATACTTGTGGTCTATGTCGCAAGGTGGATTTTTGGGATACGTAGATCGTGAGACTGGATATACGCATTTTGCCAAGCCACTTCATCCTGATGGGATAGAGTTGAGATTCAACTGGAATGCCGCAATTGCTCAGAATCCTTTTGATAAAGAAAGTATTTATTTCGGTAGTCAGTTTGTACATAAAAGTATGGATGCAGGAAAAAGCTGGGAAATTATTTCTCCAGACCTTACTACAAACGATAGCACCAAAATTCGACTAGGATTTAAGACTGGTGGGCTGACTCCTGATGTGACGCGTGCTGAGAATCATGCTACTATTTTAGCGATACTGCCAAGCCCAGTGGATGAAGATGTGATCTGGGTAGGTACAGATGATGGGAAACTGCAGCTCACTAGAGATGGTGGAAAGAACTGGACCAATCTTGCTGGCCGTATGACTGGAGCACCAAACAATTGTTGGATTCCCTACATCGAGGTGTCTCAAAAAAATGCAGGGGAAGCATTTGTGGTGGTCAATCATTATCGGCAAAATGATTGGAAACCATATCTGTATCACACCACCAACTATGGACAGAGCTTTACCCGTATCGCGGGACCAGATCAAGTGAAGGGACACACACTCTCGGTAGTGCAAGATCCTGTAGAAGAGAACTTGTTATTCTTGGGTACTGATTACGGGCTTTACTTTTCATTGGATAAGGGGCGAAATTGGAATAAGTGGATGAAAGATTATCCATCTGTTTCGACCAGGGATTTAAAAATACATCCACGAGACCATGATTTGATTGTAGGTAGTTTTGGTAGAGCGGCTTGGATATTTGATGATATTGAAGTGTTCAGAGCTTTGGCAAGATCTAATGGAGATTTATTGAAAGAAGACTTTAAGTTGGTTTCCTCTACAGTTGGGTATCAAGCAAATATTAGGTCCGTAGATGGGGTGCGTTTTACAGCGGATGCCAACTTCTTGGGAGATAATAAATCCGCCAATCCTCAAATCACGATGTGGGTCAAAGAGCCAGAAAAAACAGATAAGCCTGAAATGCCAGATGCTATCCAAGGAAATAAAAAGAAGAAGAAAAAAGGCCAAAAAAATATTGCGGATAAAGGTATGGACAAAGAGGATACAATGGATAAAAAAGATAAGAAAAAAGGAGGCGCTAAGATGCTGGTCAACATCATAGATATGGATGGAGACACTTTGCGTACCTTCTCTAGAAAGCTAAAACCTGGGATGAATAGAATGCAATGGGGAATGGATAGAAACGGTACTAGATTTCCGTCCTGGCAGGAGCCAAAGAAAGATGCAGATCCTCCTGGGGGTGGCGCCTCTGTAGTACCAGGTACTTATAAGATGGTTTGCACTTACAATGATATAAAAGATTCGATAATGGTGGAGGTGAAGCTAGACCCTCGATTGGACATCACAGCGAGTCAGGTGGCGCAAAAAGAAGTCATGGTAAAAGAATTTTATAAAACCATAGACGTAGCAAGAGATGCATTTGATAGACTTAGGGAAGCAGATAAGACAATCAAACTCGTCAATGCGCAAATGGTCAATGCTCCAGATACCATCCAAACGCAAATCAAAGAATTGGGTAGTACACTTCAAGACACAATCAAGCAAATGCAGCATTTATTTTTATCTCCGCAGGATGCCAAGGGGATTACTAGATCTGATGATAGAGTAGGCTCTTATCTAAGAACTGCGCAGCGATACTTATTTAATGCGCAAGGCCAGCAAAGTCAAATGGCTGATATCGCCCAAGAGCAGGCACAAGTAAAATTAAACAAGGCACTAGTCTTAGTGAACGCATTTTTTGAAAAAGACTGGAAAGAATATCAAGAAAAAGTGAACGCAGCCCAGCCTCCCTTGTTTAAGGAGTATGCGCCTTTAAAATTAGAATAATGCTATTTGCTATTGGGAGTATTGTCAAATTTGAGCGGGAGATTTAGGGAGGTGACCTTTATACCAGGGTTGATTTGACAAAAACATGTAGCAGGCTGAAAAAAAGAGGCTCTATACGGATTTGTGTGTGTAGAATAAAATAAGCCTGAAGGGCTTGTACCGATTTTCTCGGGGGCTTACACAACAAAGCACCATGCCGCTAAAAAAGAAATAGTAATGGAAGGAATTGTAATTGTTATCTTGTTAGTCGTTTTGTATTTGGTTATTCTCATTAGTGAAAACCTTGACTTGCCTGGAACGCAAAAAGGCGTTCTCAAAGGAATTGAAATTTTGTTGTCGATTACCTTTCTATTTTATCTAGGCGAGTTTTTTCTAGAAATGGGATTGGTCAATTCTAAACACATTGCCTTAGGTATCGCTTTGTTTTTGATTTTCCTATTTACTTTTGCTGCCAGAAAAATATCAAGCTTCAAAGAATAATTTTTGCTAACTATCCGCTTGTTGAAAAATAGAATTAAAATGCTTTAATTTTTAGCAATAATATATGGGATAACAATTAGATATATGAGTTCTGTTTGGGATTTTCTAAGAATAATTATAAGGGTAAAATTATTAAACTAGAATAAATATCGACCTTTAAACCTGCCCGGCTGAGCCGTTCAGACGGGGATTTAGTGTTGTAAGCGTTAAGAAAAGTCGTCAGAAGGCTTAACTGTTTGAGTCAAACGTACAGCCATACAGTCG
>CAKZVJ010000100.1 GCA_937923345.1 uncultured Saprospiraceae bacterium | reverse complement strand
GCCCATTCCTATAAGGGTGTTGTCATGAATCGTGCAGCCATGGATAATGGCACGGTGACCGATGCTTACATTAGAGCCAATGGTAGTAGGGGCGGTTTGGTAAGTACAATGAATGATGGCGCCATCCTGTATGTTGGTATTGTCGCCAATGCGAATCTGATTGACGTCTCCACGGGTCACAGAGTTGAACCAAAAACTACAATCTTTGCCACAGATAACATCTCCAATAAGCGTAGCATTATCCGCTAGAAAACAGTTCTCCCCTAGAGTAGGGGTGATGTTGTTTACCGTTTTGATCAAAGCCATGATCGGGTATTATTTTGTCAGTGCCATACTCACTGGAGTAAGCTTATATCCTTCCTTGCGAAGTAGGGTCAATATTCCTTCGGGTCCACCTAGATGTCCCGCACCTACCGCAAAGAATGTTGGCTTCTCAGCGATTTGAGTCTTCATGATCGGAATCCAATTTCGGTTTCTTTGATTCAAGAGAATTTCTTCAAACTGCTCCATGCCAGATGATTCTGTTTTGAGCAACTGTTGCAAAGCGTGCAAGTCTTGATCTTTGTACAGCTGTATCATATCTGCCATTTGGGATTCAATGTTGGAGGTGCTGTCTTTTTCTGCCGCTATTGCTTCTATTAACATGTTGGCCTGTGCTTGGTAGGGGATACTATCGAAGACACTCATCTGATATTCGACGGTCTCCAGACCAGATGTTTCCATTTCGTTTTTCTTAGCGATATCCATAAGTTCCACTTCGTAAGAGGAGATGCCACCCATACTATCTTTTGCCTCCTCTTCGGTCTCTCCTCCGCCCAATAGACCACCACCCATTAGGTCAAAGTCCTCCGAAACCATCATGCTCAAAAACATTGGTTTTATTTTGTCCAGCATCATCTGGGGTAGAGGTAAGCTCCCATTGGCAAAATGATCTTGGACCATTTTGTACTCCTCGGCTGTCAGGAGCTTAGGAAGGGTTACGCCGTCCTTCATAAAGATATTCATCATCATGGACATCTGAGCACTCATGTCGTTTTCGAGGCCCGCCATATCTATTTCTAGCGTGAGACGCTCACATTCATTTATGCATTGTTGGGTATTATTGGGCCAGAAAAAATCTTCCTTGGGGATCATATGAATGGTGCCATACACATAGGAAGGCTTTTTGATTTTTTTCCCTTCGATTTTCCAGAGAAGTGCCTTGGTGTCTAGATTATTCTTTAGATTTTGCCTTTCCTTTTTGGAAAGAACGGGTGCCTCAACCTGGGCGTAGATGCTCAATTGCAGCAATGCAAAAAGCAATATGAATAACTGTTTCATTATTATTATTTAATACAAGTTGAAAACGTAAAATCGGATGATTTCGTTTTGCAAAAGATGGAAGGTATTGAAATTTAAGGGTATTTTATGATTTTAGTCGACCCTCATCATCATATTTGTCGATATGCGTACCGACTATTTTACCTATAATGTCTTTTAAGTATGCATTTTGGAGCTTCGCGATACGCTTCAGCTTATCCAATTTTTTCTTTTCAAAGATAAAGGTTACTCTCTTTTTGGTAGTAGTATAGTCGTAGTTGAGATCAGTAGTGCGCTGTATCAATGCATCAAGGCCTACCACCGGAGGTCTTTTGGTCCTTCTTTCTGCAGTATTTTGCTCTTTTTTTGTTTCGCGAAAATTGTCTTCAAGCACAGATTCAAAGAGGGTGTCTAGATCAGAAGTAAAATTCTTGCCAGATCTAGATCTTTTTCCATTTACTTTGAGTGATTTCTTAGGCTTGTCCTTGCCTTTGTTTTCAGTTTGCTCTAATAAAGGACTATTCTCTGGCAGTGAAGGTTCTGCTATTGCAGGACCTCCAAATAAGCTTTCCAAACCGTCTTTAAATTTCTTTTTACTCACAATATATCTTATCTCAATTTACTAAAAAACGTACGGCTTATAGGGTTTTATACCACGGTAGATTTAGCTCTTACAGGTGCTTCATCTGCAGCGGCCACTCTAGCTATGATTTCTTTACTTAGCTTGAGGTAATCCTTGGCACCATTACTAGATTTATTGTATCTAAAAATGTCGCTTCTCTGAGCGGGTGCCTCTGCAAGTGCGACATTATCTCTTATCATGGTCTCAAATACTTTTTCACCAAAGTATTTCTTGATCGTTTCTACTACATCTCTGTTCAATACCTTTCTGTGATCGTACATCGTAGCAATTACACCTCCTATCTGCAGTCTCTTGTTGAGTCTGAAACGAACTTTGTCGATGACCTGCTTGATCTTGGTGAGACCTTGTAGTGCCAAAAACTCCGTCTGTAGCGGTATATAGACATAATCGCTAGAAGTGAGTGCATTCAAAGTCAGTAGACCTAATGATGGTGGACAGTCAATGATAATAAAATCATAAACACTCACTAATGGGTCAAACAACTCACGCAAAATAAACTCTCTACCTGCTTCATTGATCAACTCCATTTCTGCGCCAGATAAGTCAAGCGTGGAAGTAATAACATCTAAACCTTCCTTTACCGTAAAAGGAACCAATTCTGATTCACCTCGTACCGCCTCGTATATAGTATATTTCTGTCTTGGAATACCTAATGAAAGAGTTAGGTTGGCCTGCGGATCTAGATCGATCAACAACACTTTTTTACCTAATTCTACTAATCCTGCTCCTATGTTTATGGTGCTCGTCGTTTTTCCAACGCCCCCCTTATGGTTGAGCAATGATATGATTTTTCCCATAGATTAATTATATTTCAAACTCGATTTTAAGAAAGCATAATATTAAAGAAAATTATCATAAAATAAGAATGTGCGACGAGGAAATATCTTTGAGTGCACTCTGGAAACTAGCGGATTTTAAAAAATAGGCTATTTTGGATGAGATTTTTTATTCTCGAAATTCAGTGATGCCTGAGCATCAGTGGATTGAGAAAATGAAAAATATCGCCAAAAGAGTCATTTTGTGGCTTCGTGAGTTTTCGGAGTGGACTCACGTCTTTTCTATTATGTATGCCCTTATATTCACAGTAGTTAAATCACCTTATGTCTGATTCATTTAGTTTATATGTTGACCAAGAAATTAAGCTGGTTTCACCACAGCCAGAGATGGCGAGTACACTGCTAGATTTGATAGAAGCCAACAGAGCATTTCTCGATCAGCACATCACCTTTGCACAGAATAAAAGGGAGCTGAAAGACGTACACGCTTTTTTGAAGGAGATCAGTAGTTTCAATTACGGTGGGCAAAAATTTAATCTCCTGATTCTGTACAAAAACGAACTTGCAGGCATCATTGGATTTCATCGCATCAATCCTATGGATGCAAGGGCGGAGATCGGTTATTGGTTGGGGGAATCCTTTCAGTCCCTTGGGATTATGTCACGTGCCATGCCCGTATTTTTGCAGTATGGATTTGAGGCGAGAGGCATCAATAGGGTAGACCTACTTACACTTCCGATTCATGCGCGGAGTATTGCACTGGCCGAGCGGGCAGGATTTACCCAAGAGGGAGTTTTACGAGAGTATTATTTCATGCATGACCGGTTTTACGATGCCCATATCTTCAGCTGCCTCAAGCGTGAATTTATTTCGCAAAATACCTGAGTAGAGTAGACACAGCTTTAGATGAATAGCTAGGTGGATTATCTATTTTCTTAGGGCGCTTTTTCAGGTCATCCGCTCATATTCACTGCACCACAAAAGCTATTCGGCCAGATGCTTACAGCAGTCTCCTCCCTTCGTCGGAGCCATCTATAAGCAAGGCCTCATTAGCTTTGTGGCACAGCTCATACCGCTGCTACCCTGAGCGCAAAAAAAGACCCCTACAAAAAAGAGTGCCTGTGTTATTTGAAAATTTATCTTTCGAAACGATGTAAATAGTTGATTTACTACCATTTGTGAGTTTGACTACTGTACTGTTGCTATACCGGATATCATGTGTTAAATAGTTATGAGCATTCAAGTGTTAAAAATATTTGTTTTAAGTGTTTATTGTTAACATAATTTGTTTTATATTTGTATTAAATGTAATATTTTAGGCACACATTGTCAACAAATCAACAAATCAACAAATCAACAAATCAACAAATCAACAAATCAACAAATCAACAAATCAACAAATCAACAAATCAACAATAAATGATACACGAGGATAGAATTGAACTAAACGAGCGCTTTATACACGTTTTTGGACTATTAGAGAGTAGAGGTGAAATCGTGAAAAATGATCGCAATGGAAAAGGGGTAGGTGATTTGGCGGAGAAGATTTTGGGCAAGCGTGCCTATGGACATATCATCAGAGCCTTTCTCAAGGGAGACAATAAGCGGGTCATAGATTACCATCAAGCACAAAAGCTTTGTGACCTATTCAACATCAATGAAAATTATCTACTGCGTGGTCAAGGGGAGCCTTTCGGCATGTCTTTGGAGACCATGCGCCAAGAGCAAAGCACTTCGCAGATTCTCAATGGAAATATATTATTCACCAGCAAGGCGGCTTTTGCCGGTTCTGCCGTAGATGTCGGTCAATCAGAAGAGTTAGAGTATTTTTCTGTACCTGGCCTAGAAGGTAGTGGTTTGGTAGCCTTTCCTATTGACGGTAACAGTATGGAGCCAGTCATCATGGATGGAGACATTATCATCTGCAGAGAAATGTCTAGTCTCAACGAGATACGAGACAATGATATGTATGCCATCAAAAACGAAGGCAGTCTATGGGTGAAATACGTTAAGAAAATCAAAGACGGTCAAGGTCGAATCATCAAACTTAATCTCATTTCTGCCAATTACCTTGAGCACGATCCATTTGAGATCGATGTCAACCAATATACTAGATTATATAAAGTGAATAGTCGGATCAATCAGATTCAGAGGTAGGCCTATGAGCTTTGTGTGACGATAATAAATATTTCCTTTTTGATTTTTTCGTTTCAGTACCACTTGATTACATGTTCTTAAGAGTAACTCCTTTTTTTATTGATATTATACAAGTCTAAATTTTAGTTAGTTCTAGATTTTATTGCATTATATAAGTACTAGCATTTTATACTCAATGGAAAGTGGTTTGGGACAATTTATGCGAATTTATTTTGGTTGCTGTCAAGGCACAAAACGCAGCCGATGCCTTAGCATCAGCGAGTATTTGCAACGAAGACAGAGAGCAAAATAAATAGCAGAAAAGTCCCAAACCAATTTCTTTTGAGTATACAATTAAGAATTAGGTGTTTTTAGGAATGTTGAGAAATTTATTTGGAATTTACAAATCTAGTCCTTATTTTAGATTAAATTTTTATTGGATGTCTAGCCCAAACCTGAAAATTAGGTCATTCCAGAAAACGACATCTTTTAAAATTTCATTAAGCAAAAATATTTCTTAACCATAAAATTTTAAACGATGATTAACTTTTCACACACACACACACACAAGTAATTACTGGAAAAGACATAAGTTGCTTCTTAGCATCATGTTCTTAACAACTGTACTTTTTTATTCTTGCGAAAAAGAGCAAGTCTCTTATCAGGCCATAAGTGATAATAATAGTAATAATGTAAGTGCCAGGACTAGCGATGGTACGAGTTCACAAAGTAAAATTGATTGGGTTAAGGGTTTTCAGGGCCATCTACAAGATCTTCAAAGTGGAACCACAACCTCCTCTAACTATACTTTAGAGGAAGCAGCTTATGGATTGGAGTATTTGTTCAATTATACTTATGGTGATATACAAATCGGAGTAAACTTGGGAGGCACCAAGACATCATTTCCAATCCCATCTAATAAAAATTGGTTAGAGCTGTACAATAATATTTATACACAAATCCAAGAAGAAAAGAATCCTGAGTTAAATTTTGATTTTGTTACAGTAGAGGTCAATATTGAATCTAATAGTGTTGATATTCAGACTCATTATAAGACTGCCATACCGGAAAAAGTAGGAAGTATCCTAAATTCGGAAGGAAATACGTTTGATTGTGAAAACCCACCCTTTGGCGAGGAAGAATTTATCTTTGCATTTGGGGGTCGAGAGGAAGATGGTCTTGATTTTCGTCCATGTAATGTAGAAGATGACTGTGGGAATGGTCCCGTTACTGCTGATGACCCACATTTGATAGCTTTAGAACTAATAGAAATAATTACAAATGGTTCTATTAGAGCTGATTATTACTGCAAAGAAGCTGGTCAAGCAGCAGCATTCACTAATATAGGGACCATTTTTCAGACACCAATAGGAATATATAACATTGTACGCGATACGTATCTGTGTCCTGAACTTACGGACAATGAATTGGATAATACTAATATATGCGATTGCGCCTCTGCTTCGGTGTTGAATTGCATATTTTGTTTTACTGAAGAACTTTTAATCAGTGAAGAGATAACTTCGCAAATACCTGAAGGTTCAGAGATAGTAGATATCAATTTAGGAACAAACGCAGTTAATTTTGACGGGTTAGCTTTTTATGACATCGTTATTACCTATGCAGAAGTAACTTGTGTGCCAGATGAGAGAGAAGAGCCACCAATTTTAATTGGTTGTTGCTAGTAAATTTTTCATTATGATTAGATTTTATATTTCAATAGTATTAACCCTTACATTTTACTGTTCATTTGCCCAGTCTGAAGTTTTTTACGGATCTTTAATAACTGACTTGGATAAAATGTCCCTTGAATGCATAGAAGTTAGTGATGATTTTTATTATTTTGGTTCAAGGAACAATGAAGGTGACAGAAGTACGATAAGTATTTTTCAAACTACACCGAATTTTGAACAAGTAAATACCATCGAAAAATTAATGATTAGGGGAAGTGAATCATCATTTCTTTCATTGATGAAAATTGTTGAAGATAGAATATTATTAGTTTCAAATGCAAGGGTAAATGGAAAAAGCCATATTTATACGCATAGTGTCGATTTAAATTTAGGAAATCATTTTATTCTTGATTCGATTGAAATTGTAGATGAAGTTATACAGAATCAAGAATTTACAGCTTCTAAATATAAAAATATTGACGAGAAAACCCTTTATACCATTGGTAATCTAAGAACGAACAATAATACGTTTCCAAGATCTACAAACTATTTAGAAATTAGCTTAAATGGCAAAATCAATAAGTTTAAAGAAATAGAAGGGGTAAGTACAATAACAACGGCTTTTGATTACAATTCTGTGACTAATAAGTATTTTGTTGCGGAGCCGTGGCAGTCCCACATTGTAGATTCTAGCTTCACTGTTGTTAGCACATTCGATGAACGTATCCCCATACAAATTGGAGATGTCCAAAGTTTTCAAGCTTTGACATCTACTTGTAAATATGTCTCAGACAATCTTGTGGAATGTGTTAGTAGTGGAAGCGAAGGAGCAGAATATTCAAATTTTATCTCTGTTTACGAAACCAGCAATGACGAATTACTTTTTTCAAATGCAATTCCTTTGCACCCTGATACTATAGATAATTTACCTACTCGCATAGTAGTAACATCTAGAGACAGTCAAGAAAATTACTATTTTGCATATTATGAGTTATTTAGTCAATTTGATGAGGTAATTCCTAATAAAGTTTTCATTTCTAAATTTGATAAGGATCTTAATAATATTTATTTCTTAGAATTAATAAGTGAAGATGAGCATGTATATGTGAATTCAGCAGTAGATAAGGATGATAGCTTCATTATTGTTGGAGCTTTAATACCACCCGATAATCCAAGTGCCATCAGAAATTCTTTCATCAAGATTAGCGATAACGGTGAGCTCCTTACCAGCACAAATTCAATCTATCAGCCAGAAGAAGTTGCTATTTATCCAAATCCAAGTGTGAATCATATCAAGATGCAACTTGATGATACTTATGATATAGATTATCAAATCTATTCCGTTGATGGGCGGCTAGAAAAACGAGGTGTAGTCTCCAGCGTAAATGGTGATTTCACCATCAAAACTCTTGGCCTACCATCAGGAATGCATATTTTGAATGTATTTGACGGAGACAAAATTCGCATAGCTAGATTTATAAAGCAATAGGAGAAGTTTGTCTAACATTTAGGTTTTGACGTAATTTTTTACAATCCCATCACAAGCCATATCTAGCATATCAAAGACTTTTTGAAAACCATTATCATCCCAATATGGGTCGGGCACGGATTGATTATAGCCTGGTTGATGTAAATTCATGATTAGCTGCACTTTTTCTTTTGTTTCATCGTTAGGAGCTAGTTTTAGAATATTTTGGTAGTTCTGACTATCCATCGCAAATATCAAGTCATACTGATCAAAATCTTGGCGGATAAATTGCCGGCCTCTTTGACTGGTAATATCAATGTTGTTTTGCCGTGCTATATCAATAGATCTAGGGTCAGGAGAAGAACCAATATGCCAAGATCCAGTCCCAGCAGAGCCTACTTCCCAGTCCAAATTGTGTTGTTTTAGCTTATTTTTCATGATACCCTCTGCTAAAGGAGACCGGCATATATTCCCTAAACAGACCATTAATATCTTCATTTTGCTATTTTTAATAATCTAAACAAGTAAAATTGATTACCGTTTGTGATATATTTGTTATTATTGCATAAATAAAACAATCTACATATTAAAGCTGTCTCGATACCAAAGCGAGACGGCTTTTTTTATTCTAGCTTCTCATTTCTATCAGGTTTTTTCCATTTTTGTTATATTATGTTAAAATGTAATTGTATACAGTTAAAGTAGTCTTATGTCTGTTATAGTACGGTAATACTGTCTCAGGATTAACATATCTTAGAACTATTGTTAACAATCAAAAATAGACGCCTTATGAAAAAAGTATGCCTATTGCTATTAGCATTCGCTATATGCAACACCACCTTTGCCCAGAATTTTCTAGGGATGAAAATCAAGAAATTTGGAATTAGCTCTACCATAGACCAAGATCGAGTTCAGGGACTAGACGCCAGTTATTTCGACGGACTCTCAAAAGACGGAATTTCTGCAGAAGTAATGGAAAATGATTTTGATCCTGTAGACATTACCTCCATGACCTGCGAGAACCCAGCTTTAAGAGCAGAAATTACTGTGTTGCCCTTTAGAGCATCTCCAAATATTCAGCTTAATATGGGGACAGGAATTATGTTCAACAGGATAGAGAGTACTGGATATGGGTTTTATGACTATAATGATAACTCTACTGATTATTATCGTTTCAGTTCGTATTCTCATGAAGCTGCATTAGATGGTAGTTTGGTCTATAATCTAAAGTTGTGGGCTTTCAATTTGTATGGCGGGGCAGGTACTAACCTAGGCTACACTTTTGCAGGGGATCTAAATGTTGAAGGAAAGTATTGGGATGAAAATGCAGAAACATTTCCAGGTAGTGATGGTGGACAAACAAGTGCAGGCGAAATAGTAAGATTCAATGAATACCACCAGATGAAAAATTCATTACATCAGCGTGTATTTCTACACGGTGGGGTATCTGTTATTTTCTTTAAGCGTCTAGAGGTCGGGTTTGAAGGAAGAAGAGGAGTTGGCTATAGGTATAATACTGGAAACCCACTTAAATTTACAGACTTAGTAAGTGCAGGATTCAATGTTAAGTGGAATCTAAGATAGAGCAAAGCAATACAAAAATGAGCACCAGGTGCCTTAGTCATATTAATGACTAAGGCACTTTTTATTTTTAGATTGTGTATAGCAAATCTTTGACTACTTTTGAACTTCAATAGAATAATACATTATGGCTACTATTTCAAAATCAACGCTCAAGTTTCTCAAGGATATAGATAAGAACAACCATAAGGAATGGTTCGAAAATAACAAATCTCGTTATGAATCTGTCTATGAAGAGATGTATACCTTCGGAGAGGCATTACAAAAAGAATTATTGAAGCAAGATGATTTGGTAGAGTTAAGCCGAAAGAAAATTATTAAAAGAATTTATCGGGATGTTCGTTTCTCAAAAGACAAAACACCTTATAAAAATTATATCATGGGAGGTTTCAAGAGGGATACCGTTTGGAAGAGAGGCGGATTTGCTTTTAGGATAATGCCTGGTGATAGCCTAGTAGGATGCGGTTTTTGGTCCCCTGAAAAAGATGATTTAAAACTCATTCGCTCGCATATAGCACAAGACGCTACCCCTTTGAGAAAGATTCTGAAATCAAAGAAATTCAAAGATAATTTTGGAGAGCTTACTGGAGACCAGCTTAAAAAAGCACCACAAGGCTTCGACCCGGATCACAAGGATATAGATTTATTACGCTACAAACAGTTTCTCGCGAGTCGCTCATTTACAGATGCAGAAGTTGTAGATAAAGGATTTTTAAAAGAAGTAGCAAAAACCTACAAAGCCATTAGACCATTTTTTGACTACATGAGCGAAATTCTTACACACGATTTGAATGGGATTCCTTTGTATAAGTAGAGTCTGTATTTTGTGGATTGGGGTCACTAATATTGTAGATGGTTATCCCAAAGCGGTCTAGTATAGATTGAAAGTGATCTAGTTCCTTTTTGGTATAGCTTTTTATCCACTTACTAAGTTGTTCTTCTTTATTTGACCGGAAGTCATTTTTAAAATCACTATGACTAGGCTTATCTATGGTGGTCCAGATATTTTCTGGCGGGTCTATATCCCAACTATCAAATATCTTGTTCAAAGTCTTGATTGGGAATAACAACATATGTTCATAATGAACCTGAATCCAATCTTGAGCTTTCTGTTGTAGGATATAGTGATTGTTGATGCACCATCTAGCGAGGAGTTGATCTATCATCGGAGCATCTTCTGCAAATAAATCTCTGTGCTGATTATACAAGTCTAGATTATAACCACTAGGTATCCATTTATGGTCGACGTTGAGTATAGTATCGCGCTTATATAAATTTTGTAAGGTAGATGATGCCACCGAAAGAGGGTGTCTTAAAATGAAGATGGGTTTGTAGCTGAAATCATATTGATTAACCATCCAGGGTAAAATGGAGGTTCCCATAACGCATTTAAATATAAGTTGCTTTGCACTTAGCAATTTGTGAAATTTGGCTCGCTCTAATTGATAAGAATCAAATTTATTAGCGTTGAGAATATCGTCAATGCCAGCCTTACCTTCTGGCCATTCCTCATTCCTACCAAAGTGATCACCCCAAGTGTATACATCAAGGGCTCCATAATGACTATGAAAGGGTTCGAATATAGTAGCGGTATTAGGAATGTGGCTGATGACTTCCATGAGCCAAGTACTTCCACCACGAGGTTCGGAAAATATAAATATGCTATCCTTCGGCTCAAACGAACGAGCACGTAGAAACGGCATTAGTAAACGCCATTTTAAGCGATATGTATAATATTTAAGATTGTTCATGCGTATACTGCAGCAGAATCACTTCTGTATGGGTACTTAATGCAAAATTTAGACCACTTACCTAGTATTTAATGTTGAGATTTTTGCTGCGAAAATAGCCATGCTAGGGTATTAGGATCTTCGTACACCTTGTTCCATATATCATGACCCAAATTTGGATACTCAGTATATGCATAGCTAGCAGAAAGACTATCTAATTGCTTGGCCAAATTTCTTGACAAGGTGACGGGCACAACCTCATCATTTCCACCATGAAATATCTGTAGGGGAATGTTTTTGAACTGTTCCGCCGTTTTTACATTGGCCCCTCCACAAATGGCAATGGCTGCTGCTACCTTTTCAGGCATTCGACTTATGATAGAATAAGTTCCAAATCCACCCATGCTCAAACCACTCACGTAAACTCTTTTCTTGTCTATTTTATAATTTTCTATTAGCTCAAGCAGCAATTTTTCTGCCTTTAGACCAGCTGCCGTTGGTCTGTCGTCATCGCTATAGTTCCATTGATTATTACGCCTATCTACACTGGCCCAATAATCATTTGTAGGGCACTGCGGAAAAACCAGGATGGAGGGATATTTATTTTGATTGTCCTCTGAAGCCAAGATAGGAGCTATATGAGTTAGTTGCGCTTTGTTATCTACGCCCCGCTCACCTGCACCGTGTAGGAAAAACACCAGCGGGTATTCTTTTCTACCATCATACTCCTTGGGAAAATAGATATTGTAGGGTAGTTGTCCATAGCCTCTAAGTTCAAACATCTCTGGCACATACTCTCCGAGCGTCGATGGTATAAAGGGCTCTGGTCCACAAGCAAAACAAAAAGAGGCAATAATGATATAAAGGCTTAAACGTCTGATAATTTTAGATTTAATTTTTCTTAAAATTAGGAATTCATTATCGTATTACCAAAGCAATCGAAAGGAAGCGCTGTTTAATGCTAGAAATGGGATAATGAACTATAAATTGTATTTTTACAGCACTATAAAAATGCAAGATGCAAAATGACGTAAAGGATATCATCATCGCACTATCTACACCACCTGGTGTCGGAGCAATAGGGGTGATTAGATTAACTGGCGATGGCTGTATTGCTCTAGTCAATAAGCAGTTTAAAGGGGCCAAGCTAGAAATCAAAGAAGGGCATACCGCTCATTTTGGTAAAATCATTTCGGTATCTGGCCATATCATTGATGAGTGTCTAGTGACCATTTTTAGAGCACCTAAAAGTTATACCAAGCAAGATGTAGTAGAAATATCTTGCCACGGATCTAGCTATATCATTGAGTCCATCATCAAGCTCTTTTTAGGCATTGGTGCACGTCAGGCAGGGCCAGGAGAATTTACCCTCAGAGCCTTCTTAGGGGGGCAGATGGATTTAGCTCAGGCAGAAGCAGTAGCCGACCTAATAGCCTCAGACTCCGAAGGAGCACATGCCCTAGCCATCAATCAGATGCGCGGCGGATTTTCAAACGAGATCAAAGACTTGCGTCAAGAGTTGATTGACTTTGCCAGCTTGATAGAATTAGAATTAGACTTTGGAGAGGAAGATGTAGAATTTGCCGACCGAGATAAATTGAAAAACTTGGTGGCAAAAATTCAGCAAGTAATAAGGCAACTTATAGATTCATTCCAATTGGGGAATGTGATTAAGCAAGGCGTTTCGACAGTTATCGCTGGAAGACCCAATGCGGGAAAGTCGACTTTACTCAACGCTTTAGTGAATGAAGAGCGCGCCATTGTTTCTGAAGTTGCTGGGACTACGAGAGATACGATTGAAGAGCAACTCAATATCAAAGGAATTCAATTTCGACTCATAGATACTGCGGGAATCCGTGCCGCTCAAAATACGATTGAACAAAAAGGAATAGAAAAAACCTTGGAGAAAATGCAAAGCTCCATGGTCGTTATATATGTATTTGACGTGCTCACATCTTCTCCTGCGGAACTAAAAGCTGATGTGCAAAAATTTCTGGCAGCGAGCAATAATTTAACTGCAGGTAGCAAAAAATTATTTGTAGCCAATAAGATGGATCTCAATCCATACACCGAGCCTTCAGACTATTACTTAAAGGGAGTTATTGCTGCAGATAATTTAGTAACCACCTCAGCGCTCAACAAAATGAATATTGAGTACCTCAAAGATACTTTGTATAATTTGGTAGTCAATTCACCAGACTCCGGCGATCATAGTATTGTTAGTAATATTCGCCACCAAGATGCTCTACGACAAGCGCAAATTTCTTTAGACACCGTGCTGCAGGGATTATCTACTGAGGGGATGACCGGAGATTTGATTGCCTTGGATATTAGACAAGCACTCTATCAGCTAGGTTTGATTACTGGGGAGGTGTCCACTGATGATTTATTGGATTCTATTTTTACGAGGTTCTGTATTGGAAAGTGAAGTAGTTAAACATTTCATAATGAAAGTCATATAAAAGTCTTGATAAATAATTAGTTAAAACTATATTGTTTTCTTTTGATTGCCTTTTTTTGTCTTAAATGTTCAAATATTTGCCTCCTGAATTGAAATTTCTTAAATAATGGTATACACAACGGATGATATTGAATTTGCGAAACTGTCACCTAAAGATTTTGAAAGATTGTGTTTTGAGCTATTACTAAAGTATGGCTATAGGAATCTTATTTGGAGACAAGGAGGTGCTGATAACGGAAGAGATATTGAGGGTTATTTTGAGTTTATAAATCCAATAAATATAAGAAAAACAAAATGGTTTTTCGAGTGTAAACATTATACAAAAAAAGGCGTTCCTCCCGATCAATTAAATTCTAAGATTGCTTGGGCTGATGCAGAACAGCCTTCATTTCTTGTGCTATTTGTTTCCTCTTATATAACTACAGCATCTAGAACTTGGCTAGAAAAACTTCAGAAAACCAAGCAATACAAAATATTAATTTTAGAAGGAGATGAAATAAAAAGACGCCTCATCCAATTTCCAGATCTTGTTGAACGTTTTTTTGCTTCAGATAGATTCGAACAACTATTCCTACAAATAAAGAATCATTGGTTGCGTCACAGAATTGATCCTAGTTATGAATCAATAATAGCCATAATTGAAAATATTGATCTTTCTAGATTCGACTTAAATGATTTGGGATTTATTCTAATGAGTTTTCATAGAAACTATAGGCTATTCGATCTGAGGAATATTGATTATGGTGACTTTTTCTATGAGGCTATTTTTCCATTACTTCCCTATTTGATTAAGTTTTCATCAAATAAGGAGTTGCGCAATTTTGAAGAATATAAAACAGATTTTGAATATTTGGGTGGTGTTGGAGTATTTGATAAAGCTGAGGATTATGAAGAATCTGCACTCACTTTCCAATTTTACGAATTGCATCTTCATTATAATGAGAGTCGTGATAAGTGGAAAATAGGATATTATTTATTTCTCAAAGATGATTGTAATCAAGCTTTTGAATTGTTTAGTTTGGATGATTCAGATTTTGACACAAGCTCTAAGTTTTATTCAAAATTTTCTTTTGATACATTGACCGAGTTAGCTGTCAATTTATCGGATGAATTTTGTGAAAAAATATCGAAATTTGGAATTAAATTATTTGAAGTTGATTAGCAAAATTCCCTATTGACTTAATTCAGTGGGGTAAGAAATTTTTATGCTTAATTGAATTGAGAATATTAGTGGCATTGAAATGGTTAAATCGCACTCCAAAAATAAAGTTATGATACATACAGAAAGAGTTCATCAAAAAATATCATTAGATACAGACGTATTTGATTATTGTGTTAAAAGAGCTAAAATGAACGCTTATGAACCAGTACTTCTGGAAATGGCCAATCATATATACTCTAGGCTTGGACTCGCATTGAAATCTAGTAATTATTTTGCTATGTTTTATGAAGAGCAAACTGACTCTGAAGAAAGGAGAAATGCAGAACTTTTTCTGCTAGATGGAGATATATACTTTTTTTCATACAAAAGTGTAGAATATGAATATTTTGAAGAAGAAGATTTTTTTGAGAATGGAATAAATTTAATGATTTTTTCAAAACATAAAT
The DNA here is from genome assembly GCA_937923345.1 of uncultured Saprospiraceae bacterium. GTDB lineage: Bacteria > Bacteroidota > Bacteroidia > Chitinophagales > Saprospiraceae > JALZVN01. The sequence continues at coordinate 2,269 of CAKZVJ010000100.1, read as the reverse complement.
CTGAACTATCAAAAAAGCTTAATAGATTTAAAGAAACTATAGTAAGTTCATTGGTCAGTTCTGATATGTGGTATGAGTATAATAATATAGAATCACCTAAGAGTATTGAGTTTATTAAAACAGATTCTATTGACTGGGCCTATTTTAGTTCGAATAAAGAACTTTATCTTAAGTACTCTCTACCTGAATATTCAGAAGAAGAATTAACTCTCTCTAAATTTCTTGCTAACAAGGATCTTAGAGATTTGCTATTTTTTATAAAACGCTCTATTGGTGTTAGAAAAGATGATTTAATCAATAGGTACAATAAGAATAAAGAAGTTAATATTGAAGAAATGCTTATTAAGCTTTCTAAATATAATTTAATCAAAAAGAAAATTTTAATTCAATGTAAAAGAACTAAATCTAATTTAACGAGGATTGAAGTCCTTGGTAGAGAAGAAAAAAAGATGCTTAAAAATTTAACATGCCCAAATTGTGGAGATTCTTTTATGGATGAACTTCATTCTGATATTTATAGTGCAACTGACTTGGCTAATACCTTATTGAATTCTAGTCATTGGATGACTATAGTTGTAACTGATACCTTAACTAAATATGGTGTGAACAATAAGTGTATAGTATGGAATTTAATGGATAAGTCAGAAGAGGTTGATATAATAATGAAATACAAAGGATCTCTTTTTATTTTTGAACTAAAAGATCAAGATTTTGATTCAGGTCATGCTTATCCATTAAGCTATAGGAGAGTAAAATATAATGCTTCTAAAATAGTTATTGTGACAAGTGGAAATGTATCAAAGGAAGTTAAAAAGATGTTTTCCGAGTTATTGAATAAACATACTAGAGATGAATGGAATAGATTAGATCTTGAATCAATGAAGCCAATTTATATTGAAGGACTTGAAGAATTAGAGAATGGAATAAAAAGAGTAGTTAAAGTAGCTAGATTATTAGAAATAAATAAATGTTTTGAGGAGTTTGAATCTATTACAAATATAGATATTAGAAACATTTTTAATAGTTATTTTGAATTGTATGATAAACAAGAATTAACTAAAGTACTTTCGCCATCGAATTTATTAGATTAGTATTTTAATGGTTTTTGTAAGCATTTTCTTTAATATTTAACAATTGTATTAAATGAGCAACCTTTTCCCAAAACATAGAAAAAATAAAAATACAGGTGAAATTGGACTGAGTATCGTAAATTATATTATTGTTCAAGAATTCAATTGGATTTTTAGAGCTACTCATCAAGAACATGACTATGGGATTGACGGATATATTGATATTGTATCAGATGAGAATGTAACTGGAAGATCTATAGCTGTACAAATAAAAACTGGATCTTCTTTTTTTAAATCGGAGACAATTGATGGCTTTCTATATCGAGGAGAGATGAAACATATTAACTATTTAATGAATCATCCAACTCCAGTTTTAGTAATAATTTGTGAACCAGAAACAAAAGAGGTTTATTGGGAGTTATTTGATGTTAATAAAATGATTCCTGTTAAAAATGCTTGGAACATGGTGATTTCAAACGAAAATATTCTAAGCGTTGAATCAAAAAGTGCGCTTTTAAAAATAGCTGGAGAAGCAGAGGATTTTACTGATAAATTGGATTTTATTTGGAAACTTAATAATGACATTAAACATGAATTTGATTACATTCTTCTGTCGATTGATAAGAAAGAAATAGAAAGCCAAAGTATGAATTCAGTAATTATGTTTTTAGAGAAAATTACATCTACAAAAGAATTTATTAGAAATGTTCAAGGAAAAGTTGATTTAGTTATAACGGGCTATGATCATGATTCTAGAGAATTATATGAAATACCTGAGGTGAGTTCTTGGTTAATAAAATTTCAAAATGTGTTTAAATATTTATTTTTCTTTTTAAGCACTAAGAGTAAGTCAGCAGGTTTAGCTCTTTGTGCAGCTAGTTCTGCTCTTGAAAAATTGAATAAGGATGTTGCACCTAAGGTGTTTGTGAAATTCAATAAAGAAAAGTTAAGTTTGTTTTTAGATTCGAATTTTATAAACCTTAACGAAATTACAGATTTTGTTAAATTACCTTTAAGTGAGAATAAACGTATATCGGAAGAAGTTCTATCTTATTTTCATAAGGGCACCTCTAAAAACCTCTTAATTTTTATTAATTTTAGGTATGCGAATATACAATCCAATTACGAGTTTATTTGAGAGTACAGATCAGAATAACTTAGTATCGAAGTTAGGAGATCCATTACAAGAATTACAAAAG
>CAKZVJ010000099.1 GCA_937923345.1 uncultured Saprospiraceae bacterium | reverse complement strand
TCTTTTAAAAATCATGACAAATTGAGTCTGAGAATAACCCTGTTTTTAAAGCAATAATATTAAAAATGAGGTAATCATTTAGAGATTTTGAGATGTAGAACCTTTTATCTCAATGAAATATGATATTTCTGTACATCCCTATATAGATTCTGAAACTTGAGTCAGCCTATTCGATATTTCCATTCCATGCATCAGCGGGAGCAGCGATATGAGATGCGCTAGACGACTCGTGAAGATATAGCTAGAGATGGATGAGCGGATGAGCGAATACGGCACTAGCTGTAATCTAAACAGGAGACTAGGGCATCGAATACAAGCGAATCACGCGTCCCGAAGAGCTTGCCCCGATTTTTTCGGGGGGGATGCCCTACTCTCATACAGGGGCATAAAAAAAGTGAGTCGCATCACCAACTCACCCAAATCGTAATCGACTTTTTTGCAAAAGTCTAGATACAAAATGAGCAAAATACGTTCTCCAAGAAAAGTATCTGGCCAATATTGTATCTACTGCAAAAGTAGCTATACCTAGCTGTGATAAAATACCCGATATATGGTATTTTATCGTAATATGATTGCTATGGCACTGAAAAAGTGTTAAAGTTTAGTCTCTGATGATGGTAATGTCTCCACTGAGGATTTCGGTTTCTTCGAGACTCAAACGGTTGATAAAGTAATATGTCCCTTCTGGAAGCTCCCCCCCACTCTGATTTGTTCCTTGCCAATTGTTGTCGTAAGGTTGCTGTCTGTACACTACATCTCCCCAGCGATTGAATATTACTAATTCTGGATTGGGAAAATCTTGCGGTCTAGTCAACATGATATCAAAAATAAGTGCGTCATTGAGCCCATCTCCATTGGGTGTAATCGCATTCGGTAAGGCATCTAAATCTACTGGTTCGATCATTGGCTCTTCGCGCACCAAAAATATCATAGCACTATCGCATAAGTTGGGGCAAACTGCAGAACAAATAAGATAGCTAAAATTGACTGTCCTGATAGAATCATTGGGAAAGGTATAAGTAAAACTACCGTCGCCTAAATCTGTAAAATTGGGATCTTGAGGCATAAAGTCTATGGTCACATCATCGCTTATCAAATTATCATTGAAAACCACATTAGAACTAATAATGGAAGAATCTAATGGCACCGTGAATGTATCATCGGTAGCATTGGGCATTCCTTCTAATGTGATGGTCACTACGTCCATGCTATAGTCTGCACAATCAGCTGTCGAGAGCGTCCAGGTAAATTCATTTTCACCAGGACTAAGATTTGTCACTGCAATCGATGCTGCACTTGGATTGTCAATATTTGCACTAGAAGTTGTGGTCCAAACGCCAGTCACACCTGCCTCTATATTACCCATGAGTGTAGCTTCATTATCACAAGTACTGAAATCCTCTCCAGCATCTGAAGGAAGGAGGTTTCCTTGTAGCGATATTTCTACATTGGATAATGCCGTACAACCATTATTAGTATTTGTAACGATGAGATCGTAGACTCCCGCTGAACTAATCGCCGGCGTCAAGGTATTGAATCCAGAAACTAAAATGCCATCTAATGTGGACCACATATAGGTAAACTCAGGCCCTACTGATGAGGCTGTCCCATCTAAAGTAATATCTGATCCTATACATCCGATTTGCATATCCATGCCCGCATTAGAAACAGGACTAATGGTATCTATAAAAACCTCTACTTGATCTGTGCGCATGCATCCAAATTCATTGGTCACATTGAGATTATACAATCCTGATCTGTTGACGGTAAGGGCAAGATCGTTGCCCGCAAAATTATTATTGGCATCGGTCCAGGCAATACTGCCATCTGGTGTATCGGTACTTCCCATCAAAGTGACGCTAGGGTTGGTGCAAGTGATAGTAAGATCATCGCCTGCCATCACAGTTGGTTCAGAAGTATCTCCCAATACTTCTACTTCGATAGTATTGGTGCAATCTGTCATCGCATCGGTAACTTCTGCAATATATGTTCCTACTGAAGATACGGTGACGCTTGCTGTATTTGCTCCAGCATCAATGGTCCCATTAGTAGTAGTCCAGAGTATCGTATTCGCAGGATTTATATTCACTGAAATCATCACTGAGTTTTGATCGCAATTCAAATTATCTGGATCACCAAGTAGAGATATGGTCGGTAATACTGCAGGTGTAATGGTCACACTACTCATGGAAGTACAGCCGGTATCTTCATTGGTCAAAACTACATCGTAGGTACCAGGCGTCGACACACTAATACTAAGATCATCAACAACTGAATCTATCATCCCATCTGCTCCCACTGTCCAAGCTGCCGTCAAATTAGTTAATCCTTCGTCATTCATCGCTTCTAGAATTAAGCCACCAGGTTGGCAAGACAAATCTTGATCCGCAGGAACTATTAAATTAGGCGAAGCAGTTCCATCCTCAACTAAAACAGTTGATATAGAATTACATCCATTGACAGCATTGATTACTCTTAAATCATATTGACCAGGAGTATCTGCTATAGCCATAATATCGCTATTCCCAGAAATCAGCATCACTCCCGGGGGAGGTGTCCACTCATACTCAAAATCAAGCCCAGAGGAAGAATTATTTGTACCCAAAGTTACCATCTCGTTATCACATGTGATAGCTTGTGAAGGTCCGGCATCAGAAATAGGAGATATGGTATCAGTTGGTATTGTGTAGCTAGTTGTCAATTGGTTCACGGGTACACTTGAGTCAGAGATAACCAATGTATACATCCCACCGGGAACGCCTATCAAATCTTTAGTGGTTGTCATCCCAGCATCGGACCAGAGGTAAGAATATGGAGGAACGCCACCATTAGGTGTAATTATTATTTCTCCATTATCTATATCAAAGCAATTGTCAGGAGAGATAAAATCATCCTGGATCTCTAATGGAGCAAAGTTTGGTATCGTAATAGAGCCCTCTGTAATATCTGCAGGTGTCTCAGTACCGTCGATACTAACGAACAAATTAAAAACGGTAGGTACATTAAATACTATATCCGCAGTCGTACCTGGTGTCCCAGTGATATCGTAGCAAAATTCTGCTATAATAGTCCCATCTGGAACGGTGACACCCGTGGTTTGATTAGGGGCATCCCATTCCACTGTAGTAGCAAAACCAGGAATATTGGTAATGTTTGCTATAGAGAATCCTGGTAAATTAAAGCCTCTATTTTCAGTTTCCATCATATTGAAAGTGCCGGCATTACTAGGTGCATTTACACCAAAGGTCAATCTACGTATGGTCGTAAATCCTTCCACACTTATCTCCACACAGGCTGTAGTGCCTGGATTAGCTGTTTCCATAGAAGCGATCAAGGCCTCTCCTATCTGTGGTGACTTCAATACCGACAAGGTTCCTTTAGAAACTATAGTCTTTTTTGTCTTTTCTATTTTTTTGACAATGATATCCGTCTTCCCTATTTGTTGTGGTAGAATACAGATGCTAGGATTTAAGCTGCCTGTATAAATGTCTGCAAACATTTTATCTGTAATAACAAATCTAAGTATGCCAGAATTTGCTTGTTTGCTGTCTTCTAGATTTGAAAAGAAAGCAATGTCGCCAGCAGTGGCATTTAGTAGTTTACCTATTTGGCTATCCCAAGTTACTTCATATTCTCCGATTCCAGATTTACCAAAATCTAGAAGATATATATCTAAACAAATCTCTTCCTCCAAGAGAGCTGATTTATTAGAAATAGAAACGACATTAGTTTGCGCAAAGCATGAGAAAGACAGAGCAAGTAAACTAATAAAGATTATATGTTTTATAAAGAAATTCATCGTTGAGCTTATCTTATCAGTGGTTTGGTAATAATTTTTTTATTGCATGCAACATATTTAACTAAAAGACATTCTTTTTGCGACATACACTAAATCAAACACTTGACTGTTTTTGATTTATAATTTTTCGGAAATTACTGAACCGTTCGTTGTTATTATATATTATCTTTCTAATGCGAAATTTAGATTTATTTCGTGTGTGGCTCTTCCTACAGGCCCAATGGTATTGAAAGGAAAGTCAAATCCATATCCAAGCCTTAACTGATCTCCAATGACGAAACCTGTTTCAAAATGAAAAGTCTGAGCTAGACTTCCACCGAATCCGAAGTAGATACTACGATTGACTTGGTATCGGAAGTTGATGTCTAAACTTACTGGTGCATTGGCAACGTACCTCAGCCAGATGGAAGGCTCAATAAATCTATCGTTATCTAAAAATAAGTAATATCCGGCAATCAAATTTACATGCTGTTGGCGACGGATATTGAAATCTGAATCTCCTTCGGTGAAGGCTACATTTAAGCCAAGCACTTGTGGTACCGAAAGTCCAGCGTATACGATGTCATCTGCAAACCATCCTTTTTCAAATCTTTTGTAGTAATAAAAGCCGAATCCAACATCAGGTGCAATTTTAGATTGATCTTGTTGTCCGAGAAAATCACCTTCTTGTCTTAAAACTAATTGCGAAGCATCAATACGAAACTGTTGTATCCCTATGGAAAGTCCCATCGCTATTCCTCCCCAATAAGGATCATCAGAAAGTACACCTCCGATTTTGCCATAAGCGCCCGTAGTACTGGTCGGCCCTACTCTATCTCTGATAATATAACCACCGCTCAGGATCGAAACGCCAGTATTAGCATAGAAGAAATTTCCCTGCGCTAACTGCGTTCTAGGGTTGTCATCTAAATTGGTCCACTGTGTTCTTAGAGAGACCCCAAAATCCAGATTCTGATCCTCAAGCAGATACTGTGGGCTCAACATCGCTGGATTGATTACTGTATAGTTACTACGATATTGGGTAAAAAGCGGAGTTTGTTGTGCAAAAAGAGGGCTTAACGCACAAACAAAGACAATTAGGTAAAGCAATCTGCTCATTAAATAAAGAATTTTGGTAGTTACTTAGCACAGTGAAAATCTTCTTTGGCTCACAAAAATACATGATTTTAGCTAGAAATACTCAAATTTACTTAAATAATAGTGAGTCGATAATTAGGTGACAAAGGATAAAAATGCCCTACCCCTAGGGGTAGAGCACTTATCAAATTGATAATCTACTGACAATAAAATCTTTAGTATAAATGTGTTACTTGTTCGTTATAGTGTTTGTCAGTACAATAGGATGTAAAAAAAAGGCTCCTATTCTAAATCTGTAAATTTGTTATTTTAATAATCTAACACCTTGATTTCTGTTCTTCTATTCTGTTCATGGGCAGCATCACTACATTTTACACCATCTTTACACTCATTAAGAAGAACGGACTCACCGTAGCCTTTAAAAGTTATTCTTGATGCTTGGATCCCTCTTTTAATCAGGTATTCGTATGAAGACTTTGCTCTATCACTTGAAAGGTTCATATTGTAATTGGTGCTTCCTCTTGCATCTGTATGCGATCCCATTTCAATAGACAATTTAGGATACTTATTTAACAGCGCAATGACTTTATTGAGTTCGTTTTCAGCATCTGGTCTTATGTTAGATTTATTGTAGTCAAAATTAATGTTTCGCAAAGGCACAATGGTTCCGATATTTAATACTTTATTTTCAAACATGGGAACAACTCTTGTTGAAACGACCGTAGTTTTTTTCTTTACCGTTTTTAACTTTAGATTTACTTCTCTGATGTCATTACAATTTAATGTGCTAGCCTTAAGCATCTTGTTACCACTTATAAAACTAGATTGTGCCCCTGTCACCTTGTAATCACATCCACATGGTACTTTAATTTCAAAATCACCTTTGTTATCTGATTTTATTTTTTCTGTATTATTATTGCATTCATTCAAAACAGTAATATTTGCTGCTGCTATAGGCATATCACTATTTGCATTTACAACATTCCCTTTCAAGGTAACGAACTCTTCTTTTTTCATTTCTACATAAATACAATTTGACTCTGGCGCACTCATACTGGTAGCGTTCCAAGTTTCGTTTTTGTTTATGTATCCTGATTTAGTAATGTCCATATCTAACTTTGTATTAGGCCACACAGTGACTACAAATTCACCATTCGAATTGGTCTTTAATGTTTCGTTTCTTTTCTGACCATCTTCCATCATTGTCACCATCAAATTAGCATTTCTCAATGGATTTTTGGTTCCTTTTTCAACTACACAAAAAGATTGTTCTTTGGACAATACAGGAAAGAAATCGATAGCCTCAGCACTATTCCATTCAAAGATATCATCGTTACCCACAACACCAGTTCTACCAGAAGACATATACCCATTTGTATTTTCATCATTCATGTAAAAACCAAAATCATCTTGTAAGGAATTGAAGGGTTTACCTGCATTGACTAATCTATCCCAATTATTATTATTTGGATTTGTGCGTCTTGCTACAAAAACATCTAAACCTCCAAAACCTGGATGACCATTGGATGAAAAGGCCAAATCTTCTTGGGCAGTTAAGAAAGGGAATATTTCGTTTCCTGCAGTATTGATTGTTGGCCCAACATTTTGAGGCTCTCCCCAAGAACCATCTATCATAGTTACGCTATAAATATCCATTCCACCAAATCCACCAGGCCTATCAGAAGAAAAATACAAGGTCTTTCCATCATTACCTAAGGAAGGATGGCAAGTTGAAAAATCATCACTATTAAAAGGAAGCTCTACTGCATCATTCCAGTTAATTGCAGAACTGTTTTTTACTGAAAATATTTTGAGGTTTTTTACACCTTGTTCAGAATTTCCAAGATAGTTGCTTCTTGTAAAAAACATCAATGTTTGTTCTTGACCGAAAGTAGCTACACCATCATGAAACTTCCCATTCACAGCACCTTTTAAAACTCTTGGTTTGCTATATCCATCATCAGTCTTTTCTGTATAGAATAAATCAGTAAAATTATTTGATGTCCAATTGTCAATTAAACCAAAAAATTTATTTGTTCCTCTGTTTGAGGTAAACACAACACCTTCTCCAAATGGTTGAGCAGAAAAATCTAGGTGTTTAGAATTTAGAGTCGCTGGATTGTCAAAATGAAGCCCCTCAAAAACTCTATAGTCATCTAACTCTGAACAATTACTAATAAAAGAGATCTTTTCAGCTGCAGGAGATGCATTATATTTTTTGAACCAAGTAACGGCTTCTTTACATTGACCATTAGCTTGTAAAGCCTGTGCATAGTACAATATATCCTGCGGTAAAGGTCCATCTTGGACTACCTTAGAATACCAATATGCTGCTTCACTGTAGTTGGCATTCAGTCTAGCCGCGTTGGCCAAATTAGACCATACTGTTTTGTCTGTATTGTCCATATCAGTAGATTGTTTAAACATGGAAGCAGACTTTGCAAATCCAAGCTCATCAAACATTTCTTGCGCATAATTCGAATTCTTAGATTGCTTTACTTCTAAACGATTTAATGCCAAAACTATATTGCTATAGTCTTTCTCAAAGTCAAATTCTTTGAATTCTTCTTGAGCAAATGATGGCAATACAAGGCTTAAAAGTAGCCCAAGCAAAATAATATGTTTTATAACGTGCATCGATTGTAATTTTTTAATGCTTCTATTTAATTTTATTCAAAGAACAAAATGTCTACTATCCATCTTGTTCATATTTAAGTCTCCAATACCTTTAGAAGTATCTGATATTCTTTAGCTGTTTTGTTTCTTTTGAAAAAATGTATTCAATCATAAACTCATACCCTCCAGCAGTATAATTGCTCAACTCTGAAGTAGTAAAGTCAAAAGCCATTCCTCCCCTGAGATTTGGAGTAAATTGATACTGAATCAGAGCATCTACAGAGTCATCTAATCTCCAAGTAGCTCCTATCCAAAATGCATCCATCAATAAAAAACTAGCATTCAGATCCATATCAAAAGGAGCACTCTGATTGATACTCAATAGCACAGAAGGCTTGAATTTTACGTTATCAGATACGTTAAGTATGACCGCACCCATGGCGTAGTAGGTTCTGAAAGCTGACGCAAAACCAACTTCTGAATAAAGGCTATTTTGCAGAACGGTTGGGACAGATACGCCTACGTAATAGTTTTTCCCAGATAGAAATACACCTGCTCCAAAATTTGCTTGAATGGTATTATCTAATTCGCTTTGAATAAAAACGTCATCTGTATCGTAAGCATCAATCTCACTAACATCAAACCTGCCATGCTCTAGTCTACCTGAAATACCGACACTCAACTTAGCTGTTTCCCCAACTGGGACTCTGTAGTTATACGAGAGATTAGCGAAGGTTGTATTCACCGCACCTATTTTGTCAGCTACCACTGAAAGTCCAATACCAGCTCTTTCTCCAGCGAATGGAGTATGTACATTAAAATTTAAAGTCGTTGGAGCACCTTCAATACCTAACCACTGATTACGATAAACTGCGGAAGCTGCAAGTGCTTCTCGATCTCCAGCATATGCAGGATTATAGATCAATTTATTAAACATAAAGTGCGTGAACTGAGGGCTATGTTGGGCCTCTGCTTGAAAGAAAAATCCAAGCATAAAAATTAATATAATAACTATTCTATTCATCATGATAATATTTCTTATTGATTTACAAATTGGTAATTACAGATTATCTAATAATAGTAATATACCCGGTGATTGCTTCGCTGTCATTTTGGTCCTTCTTAAATATATAGAAATAGGTCCCAGCTGGTAAATCATCCCCATTATAAGTTCCTCTCCAATCGTTTTGATAAGTTACTTGTTCATGAACCTTATCTCCCCATCTATTGAAAATCTGGATAATGTTATTCTGAAACTGATTTGCACAATCAATTATTAAAGCATCATTTTTATCATCGTTATTAGGAGTAAGTACATTTGGAACTACACAATCTAATGTTGGCTCAGGAGCAACGTCTATACTTACAGTTGCTCGCTCACAAACATCACAAGAGATATCACAGACTTCATATTCAAAAGTATATGCACCAGAAAAACCGGCCGCTGGAGTAAAAGTAAATACCCCATCATTATTGAAAATTACTTCAGGAAAATTACCCGCAAGAGCAACTGTCCAATCTGTATTACCATTGAAACTTTCATTATCTAATACATTCTCATCAGTCAAGATTGTTCCACCTTCAATAGAATAGGTATCATTTACGGCAGCAATACCGTCTTCGACAAATACAGTAATTGAAGCCGTTGAGAAGTCAATACAGTTTCCACTACTCAATGTCCAAGTAAACTCATTCGCACCAGGTTGTAAACTGTTTACTGCAGTTGATTCTGAATTAGCCGTTACAATAGTACTCGAGCCGTCAGTTGACCAAACGCCCATACTTTCGGTAGGTGTTCCGGCAGTCAAAATAGTCTCAGAAGAGCTGCAAACAACGATTTCATCTTGAGCTACATTGGCTACTTCATCTGGTAATGCAGAAATGACAACTGATACAAAATCACTATCATAGTCTGTACATATACCGTCTGACAAGGTCCATTGAAAGCTGTAAGTTCCAGGCATCAAATCCGTTACATTAACTTCATTGTTATTAGGATTATCGATGGTCGCATTGTTTGGTCCAGTAACCTGAGTCCAAACTCCCATTGCGGTATTTACTTGTCCCGCGTTTAAAGTAACTCCGTTGACATCCGATTCACAAATATTGACATCGTTGGTAAGCACTACTGCTTCATCAACAGGCGTATTTACAAAAACGAAGACAGTATCCGTTTGATAATTTTGACATCCGCCATTAGATAATGACCATACAAAAGTGTTTTGTCCTTCTACCAATATTACTTCAGTGTTAGGATCATTGACATCAATCACACTAGCACCAACTGTATTAAATATCGTCCAAGCACCTGTTCCAACTGAAGGCATAGTAGCGTTGAGGTTCATACTAGATACAGAACAAACATTTCGATCTAATCCTGCATTCGCCACTTCATTCATAGGAATTTCATCAACTTGTACAGTAACCAAGGCTGTACTAAAGTCTTCACATGCACCATTACTCAAAGTCCAAGTGAAGGTATACTCTCCCGCTACTAAATCGGAAACAGTGGTATTTTCACTTGTTGGATCATCAATACTTCCAGCAATTGGACCACTTACTTGTGTCCAAAATCCAGTAGACGTATTTGGTGTAACTGCCACTAGACTTACATTATTGGTGCTAAAATCTGCACAAATTTGTACAAGATCATTAACAACTTCAGCCATCTCATTGGGTTCATCACTTGTAATGACAGTAACCTGATCTGTAGAATAATTCTCGCATTGCCCAATAGACAAAGACCAAGTAAAAGTGTGTACTCCTGGAGGCAAATTATTTACTGTTGTATTAGGATCATTTGCATCAATAATATCACCCGCAGTAGATGTCCAAACACCCTGCCCAACAGTAACGGTGTTTGCAGATAAATTAACTTCTGTTCCGCATATCTCTATATCACTTCCTGCATCAGCCACTTGGTTTGTAGGCACCTCTATAACATTTACTATAAAGGTAGCTGTACTAAAATCTACACAACCAACTGCACTTAATGTCCATGCGTAAGTATATTGTCCTACCATCAAACCTGTAGCAGTAGCTGTTTCATTTGAAGCGTTTAAAATAGTCGTTGTATTTGGTCCATCAATTTGAGTCCAAACACCAGCCGACATAGTTGGTGCAATTGCGTTCAAACTTACTATAGTGTTTGCATCAGCGCATATGTCTACCACATCATTTACAACCTGAGCAGTTTCATTTGGCGACTCACTCGTAACTATAGTTACTTGATCACTAGAGTAATCCTCGCAAGCCCCATTTGAAAGTGTCCAAGTAAAAGTATGTGTACCAGCAGGTATATCAGTGACTGTAGTATTGTTACTACTTGGATCTATAATATTTCCAGATGTGGATGTCCAAAAACCTTCTCCTACACTAATGCCCTCAGCGTTTAAATTTATTTGACTACCGCATATAGTTTGATCTACACCAGCATCTGCCACTTGCGTGGGCAATTCATCTATAACCACTTCTACATTAGCAGTGCTAAATGCACCACAATCATCCGTAGATAATTCCCATACAAAAGTGTAAGATCCAGTTGTTGAATAATTAATACTCGTATTATTTGAATTTGGTGTAGCAATACTTGCTTGCGCTCCTGACACCTGTGTCCAAGCACCATTTGAGTTACTAGGGGCAACTGCTTCAAGATTCAAATCAGCGCCTTCACAAATTCTAATAGTGTTGGCTAATACCGTAGCCTCTTCATTTGGTGATGTAGATATCTCAACAACTGTTTCATCAACATCATAAGCTTGGCAAGATTCATTTGATAAAGTCCAAGTCAATACATTTACACCTATAGCTAAACCTGAAACAGAAGCATTAGGATCATTTATATCTGAAAAGATTGCTCCCGTATTACTCGACCAAGTCCCCATACCAGCACTTGGAGCATTCGCCAAAGTAGTAACCATAGCGCCTTGACAGAAACTTTGGTCTGGTCCTGCATCTGCATTATCGGTAGGTAAAGCATCTATAGTAAACGTATAACTATCTGTACTAAATACGCCACATGCTGCAGAGTTTAATTGCCAAGCTACTTCATAAGTACCAGGTACTAGTCCATCTACAGAAGTGAATGACAAAGTCTCATCCGTAAATGTAGCATTCGATGGTCCTGAAATCAATATCCACTGACCAGTAGATTGATTTGGCTCATCTGCAGAAAGTATTATATTATTAGCCTCAGAAGAACAGATAGAGGATTCCGTATTAAATATAGTAGCTGTCTCATTTGGGATATCACTTACTGAAACAATAACTGTATCTGTACTATAATTCATACAGCCATTGGCACTCAATGACCAGATGAACATATTATCTCCTATAGCTAAATTATTTATTTGGGTAGTCGGATTATTGGCATCTACAATAGTGCCGTTAGCACCCGTCCAAGATCCTGTTCCTTGACTCGGTGCGCTTGCAGATAAGTTGACTACAGTAGTTTGACATAAGGCCATATCTTGACCTGCATCTGCCATCTCATTAGGTGGAGCTATTACCGTTACATTAAAAGTGGTAGAAGCTGAAGATACACACTCTCCCTCTTCGGCTACCACATAATAACCATCATTTATAGATGCATCCACATCGGTGAAGACCAATACCGGAGTAGTAGTTTGTGTAAACAGAACATCATTACTTGTAAACCAACTGTAAGTAGTAGAAGTACTACTAGTAAAGTTATTGATCACAATACTCACATCTTCTCCTGCGCAAGTTGAAATTGAGTTAGAATCAAAATCAGGTGTTTCTAATCCTTCAGAAACTTCAATCTCTTCCTGATCAGTTCTAATAGCGCAACCATTGATATTGGCTTCCACTGTATAGATACCAGCATCCGAAGCCTGAATATTTACAATATCAATTTCTGTAACATTAGTCGCGATAGTATTTCCAGATGGATCAAACCAAGTATAAATAGTCTCAGGAGTAATATCCGTAATTCTTAGATTTACAACTTGGCCTTCACATGCATTTTCAGAAGTCAAATTACTTTCTATTTCTGGCAAAATAGAGGTATCGGTTAAGGATACAAAAACAGAAGGAGAAGTTGAAGTCCCACATATTCCCGTACTTACCTGTACCTGGTAATTTCCTACGTTGGCAGCAGTAGCATTATTGACCATAAATTCTGGGCTGCTGGTTGTTGTAATCAACGTACCATTCAATATCCATGAATATTCAACATTTGGCCCAGTATAAGTTTGAGTTGTCAACATAAAATCGTCTCCTGAACACACATTTTCATCTGAGACAATAACTGCTGGTTGCTCAATTCCTTCTGAAATAGAAACATCAAAATTTTCTACATTTGAAACACAATTGTTTCCGTTATCCACTACAAGGGAGTAATCACCTCCATTCACAAAATCAACATTGGATAAAGTGTATTCAAAAGTACCATTTGCAGGAGCATCTACTTCAACCATCAATCCATCAGGTCCTGTAAGGGTATAAGTTAGTGTACCTTGTAAATCAGTATTATTATTAATGGCAGTAAAGATAACATCTTCCCCAGCACAATATTCTCCAGTTCCTAATTGTGCCTCGATTATAGCGGGTTCATCTGCAATAATAAAAACACCTCCTAATTCACTAACACAGCCATCAAGGGTCACTCTAAGTCCAAAATTTGTACTTTGATTGAGCGCGTTAATTGTTGGATTTTGCGTCGTAGAAAATGGGAAAGTATTGAAAAACCACTGATAAGTTGCTCCATCTACATCCTCTGCAAATAGCTGCACCATGCCTCCTACACATACATTATCAAAACTAGCACTTGCTATGGCAGAGGGAGTGGTAATAACATTTACTTCTACTGGTGCAGAAGCAGATGATTGACATTCTTCGTCAACCATTACTACTACCGTAAGTGGCAATACAAGTAATGGATCATCACCTGCGATATTATAATTGGGATCAGTAGTCGACATTATTTCTTGACCATTGGCATTGGTCCACACATACATAATGTCCGCATTAGGATATGATGTTTCGTATGTAGAAGACTCATTAACCGTTAGGCTCAACATATCTGTAGAACAGACATCGTCATCATGATCTACTGTAGGCGTCACGAGTGGTATAGGACAGTTGATAGAATTTGACTCCAGAAAATCTGGTATGCCTGACTGATCTACATCTGGACAAGGTGCACCATTAGGGCACTCTGTCATATCGTTGATTTGATCATTGTCACTGTCGATATCTCTAAAATCAGGGATACCATCTCCGTCTGTATCTACAGGATTAGAAGTATTTCCACTTCCTGAAGGCAATATCACTTGACCATTTTCATCTACCTCTACTTCCCCTACCCCAAGGACACCGTCGTTGTCCTCATCAGACAGTTGACCTTCGTGGACATCAAAAATACCATCGTTGTCAGAATCCAAATCTTCATAATCAAAAATGCCATCACCATCCGTATCTAAAGGAAACGAAGTCGAATCATTGGTTCCATTTTGGCCTATAACTTGACCATCAATATCTGTAGCCGGGTTCCCTTCACCAACAACACCATCGTTGTCTGGATCTAGATTGCCTCCTTCTACGACATCATTCAAGCCGTCATTATCGCTATCTAAGTCGTGGTAATTAGGTACGCCATCACCGTCATTATCTTTCGGAAAAGAAGTAGTTATTATCTGGCCGCTTTCTACAACTTGACCAAATGCATTCACTAGGACGCCTATCTGACCATCATTTTCAGGATCTACATTACCTCCTTCAATAACATCATTGATTCCATCGTTGTCGGCATCCAGATCTAAAAAATCAGGTAAGTTGTCTGAATCATTATTAGCGGTTGTAGAACGTACCACTGCATTTTGAACACTGATCACAACTCCTAAACTATTGACATCAGTAGAACTCACCAATCCAATAACGCCATCTCCTTCTGGATCTTCGTTACCAGCTTCGGTCACATCGTGTATCCCATCGTTATCACTGTCTCTATCCAAGTAATTCGCTACTGTATCTCCATCTTTATCCGGAGCTAAGCCAATATAATTTGCTTGCGTAGCACCCGGTGCTATTTGCATACCGAATTGATCTATACTTGATGTGCCAGTAAAAAGAAAACCATCATTATCAGCATCCGCTAAAAGCGCTTCTGCAACATCGAATATCCCGTCATTGTCAGAATCTAAATCTCTATAATCTTCGATAGCATCGCCATCATGATCCGCAATATTACTTCGCGTGGTAAATGCTTCGCCAGCAACGAAAACTGCTACTCCTAATTCATTCACTGTGATCGAACCAGAACCAACAACACCGTCGCCATCGCTATCTGGATTTCTTCCTTCGATTGCATCTGTCAATCCATCGTTGTCAGAATCTCTATCTCTAAAATTGAAAATTTGATCTGAATCATTATCTAATGGAAATAAAATTTGATTTCCGTTTTCATCCAAATCAATCAATGAAATTAGGCCATTTGCGTTGACAGAAATACCTGCTTCCCCTGAAGCCAACATTCCATTTTCATCTGTATCAAATGCTCCAAAATTAGCTTCTGCTACATCGTAGATACCATCGTTGTCTGAGTCTAAATCATAGGCATCAGGATGAGTATCTCCGTCGGCATCATTTATCAGGTACGTAACCACAGCAGCAAGATCATCATCATCAGATCCTAAAGGATTAAATAATCCATTCTGGCCAAACTCCATTTCCGTTCCATCAATAGTACCGTTACCATCTGTGTCTTGGAAGTCGTGATCCGCTTCTAGGATATCTACAATACCATCATTGTCTGCGTCTAAATCTAAGTGATTAGGTACACCATCTTGATCTACATCAAAGGCAAATAAAATTTGATCACAAATGCCATCATTATTGGCATCATCACATCCTAAGTCAAAGGCAGGATCATCGGCATCCAAGTAATTGGGTACGCCATCAAAATCTTCATCAAAATCAGGATCTAATCCATTTGGGAAACATTGTCCCCCTTCAAGTCCAGCGCAAATCTCTAGTTGATCTAAGATACCATCATTGTCATTATCGATATCGTTATCATCTCTAATGCCATCGCCATCTGAATCCGCAGGTATAATCGCTACGTCATCTACAATATCTAAAAGTAAAGAAGAAACGGTAGATACACTGGCTACATACGTCCAATAGTCCAACATTTTCAAATCTCCAAAATTATTAGAAAAAGTAAATGGTTCAGAAGTAAGTTCAGGAAGCGGTCCATCACCACTGATAGCTTCTCCTAATCTAGAGTGATCGTATAAAAATTCATCGCTTGGTGCGTTACCGTTCAACCTAGTCAACCTTACTCCCCCGTTATCGTTTTCGATATCTGAAAGGGTCAAGTGTAGTTCTCCTGCATTGACTACTAGTCGGTACGCAAGTGCACGGTTGAATTGCTGTGGAAGTGTCGTTCCATTTTGGTCTAAACCATCCCATAGGATTTGGTTTTCACCATTGATAGCCGTTTGATTAATAATGCGATCATTATTATTTCCAAAAATGCCGTCATTATCAATATCTATGACAAGCTGTGCATTTCCACCCAAATTAGTATTGTAGGTAATCAATGCACCATTGTTTCTATCCAATACATCTGAAAGCCCTGCTCCCGTAACTGGATCGTTGGCGATCAATTCAATATCAATTATTTCTATTTCATAATCAGGTGCCTCACTGTATAACCAAGTGGTATGGGTATCATTTCTAGCGATGTCCGTCACCAAGGCCGTCGCTGGCATGTTCGGATCTGGAATATTGAAAAATACCTTATTGTTGCTAATGCCATTGATGTCTCTAGCTTGTGGCTCGTACAAATAAAACTGGTCATTGGTAAAAGTATTTACATCTGCAGATCTCAATACTTCATTCAGCTCGAATGAGGAATAAGTTGGATTCAAATCTCCAGTGGTAATTCCCTTATTGTTTGAATTTATCTGAAAACCCCAAGGATCTACATCCGAATAATCAATTTGAAATTGAAATCCTTCGTTCGTCAACAAGAAATAGGTAGGTGAGGTGGTTACCCCATTTTCGTTTAAGATAGACTGATACTCGTTGGTGAATACTCTACCAGTCAACATATTACCCCCTTCGTTGGCAGCTGCATTTTGAGAAATTGTGATGTCCCATGATAGCACTACCCTACGATTAGTTGGCTGATCTTCTGTTCTAGTCCAGGCTTCGTTGTTCAATAAATTGTCGAATCCTGCAAATTGATAAAAACCATACTCCAACATAATCGTCCAAATCCCTTCTTCACCCGGATCAACCTCCACAATACCAGGATCATAGCCTAGGCCTTGCAGTGAACCTCCACCAGTGGGGCCGTTCAATTCTTCAATATTGTTGTTTATAATAGCTTCCCCTATACTGGAACCTGTGTTGTTATAGGTTGAGTGCAATGTCCCATCTGGACGATACACGCTAATAAATCCACCAGACACCCCGACATGGGATGCACCAAAATTGATGAACTCGCCAGCGTTGGCATACACTTTTAGTTGCTGTGGTCTTTCTGCAAAATAAAAAAGTCGATATCCATCGTTATTGATGAAATCAACTGATCCTTCTGCTTTTAATGAATTTGGTGGAATGAGGAGCGCTAAAAACATTGCTATAGTAGCAAACAAAGCGCAAGGTGTTTGTAAAAATTTTCTGTCAGTATTCATTATTACGAATTATTATTAAAATTGTAATAGTATATACTTAGGTCACATATAAAAAGATTCTATATGTGACTATATTTTTTACTTCTTTTTATTCCTTTAACAAAATAGTCGGAGAGCGACTTAAAACTTATGGTACAAGATTGATTTTTAGGCTCTTATAGCCTCTACGGGGTCCATTTTGGAAGCTATGTATGCAGGGATAATACCAGATAAAACACCTACAACTATAGACAAACCAATGCCCATCAATATGTTTGTCCAAGATAGGTATATTGGAAAGCCCGCTGCAGTAGAGATGACCAAGGTAAGTAGATACACTAGCCCCAGTCCTAACAGTCCTCCGAGAATACATAGGACTACTGATTCGATAAGAAACTCTAATAGTATGATATAGTGTTTTGCGCCTAATGCCTTTTTGACTCCTATGAGTGGTGTTCTCTCCTTTACCGATACAAACATAATGTTAGCGACACTAAACATCCCCACTATGATGGCAAATAAACCAATGATAGCTCCTACCGCATTAAGTACGACAAACACTCCGTCTAATATAGAGGTAAGCATGGACATTTCATTGAGTGAAAAGTCATCATCATCTTTGGGACGCAATCTATGACTAGCTCTGATCACACCAGTCACTTCATCTTTCAGGTCTTCGATATCATTGCCTTCTTTGGCCTTGACAGCTACAGTAGACTTTAGTATTCTTCTCGACTTGAAGTTGACCATCGACCGAGCTGTTTCAGCAGATACTAAAACGGCATCATCAAAATCAGCTACATTAATAATGTCGTCTCCAGATTTTGCAATGACACCTGTGACTTGAAATTTCTTGCCTTTGAGTTTTATCGTTTTGCCAAGCGGGTCTATCCCTCCAAATAGCGCGTCCGCAACGTTGGCACCGATAACTACCTTATTAGCACCAGTCCTAAATTCGCCCAAGGTCAGATTTCTGCCTCGGTCTATATCTGAAGAAAACATTTCTATAAATTCGGATGTAGTGCCTAGAATGACCACATTCGAGGCAGAATTGGATTTGTATTTGAGTGTGGTAAATCCGACAGCTAGATAGAAACAAGAAGTACCACTGCTTTTTACCTTTTCCTTTATCAATTCGTAATCTTCAAAAGAAGGATTTGGGCGGCGAATGTATTTCCACCAATTGGTGAAAGAATCTGACCAGCTAAATTTTTCTATAAAAATGATATCACTACCTAATTTATCAAAACTCCCACGCACATTGTCCTCCAAGGAATCCACGCCAGAAAAAACACTAATAATGCAAAATATTCCTATCGTGATACCTAGCAGGGACAGGAAGGAACGCAGCTTATTGCCGCTCAGCTGTCCAATCGCTAAACGAGCACTTTCTCCAATAATTTTGAATACTAATCGCATGTAAGTGATATACTATTTCATCAAAAGTACATTTATATAGTCTAAGTTTTATAAAATTTCGATAAACATGCACGTATCTTAGATATATTAAGGAGATGTTTTGGGCGTGCCGCTGCCCTTATCAAATCTAGTTATCTGTATCATGGATAAAAGGTGGGCAGCGTCGGGCTCCTCCGGGCTCGGCATTCGCCTCGGTATCCAGTCGCTTATCCAGAATTTCCGTTGCACTCCAATCTGGCTAAGTGTCTGGACACGGATAGCGGAGGCTATCCCCTTCCATATCCCTCACGCAAAAATTTTTATTCACATAGAAAAAAATATCGTTCAATTTGCAGAACTTCGCTGTCCTAAGCTCTCCATGAACCAACGGACAAGCGATCTGGAATAGTAGCCACAACTGCGCCGGGATGCAGGCAGGCATGTGGATAGACCGAAGGGCCGAGCGAAGAGCGAGCTATGCAAGGTAGCGACCCACGCATTTTTCTGCGTGGGATGGCCCCAAGAAAACCCTATAAATAAAGGGCTGCTAGGTGTCAAAAGAAAATTCTCTATTAATAGAGGTGAGGGTTGGCTTGTATAAGTAGAATACGTATCTTCGCACTCATTTTGAAAAAATCTTAATCCACGTATGAGGACTAAATTATCACAATTCCAATTTGAACTTCCTGAAAAATTAATCGCTCAGTATCCTGCAGATGTTAGAGATGAGAGTAGGTTAATGGTCGTGCATAGAGAGACTGGACGTATAGAGCACAAGGTGTTTAAGGATATCATCGACTACTTTAATGATGAAGATGTTATCATTAGAAATAACACAAAAGTATTTCCAGCCCGACTATATGGACGTAAGGAAAAAACGGGTGCTAGTATAGAGGTCTTCCTACTGCGTGAGCTAAACTCAGAAGCTAGACTGTGGGACGTGCTCGTAGATCCTGCTCGAAAAATCAGAGTAGGTAATAAGTTGTACTTCAGTGATGATGAAGATAATGACATCTTGGTAGCGGAAGTAGTTGATAACACTACTTCAAGAGGAAGAACGATACGATTTTTATACGAGGGTACCGATGCAGAGTTCAAAGCAGACGTAGCGAGATTGGGCAATACGCCCCTTCCCAAATATATCAATAGAGACATTGAGCCAATCGATATAGAGCGCTATCAGACGCTTTATGCTACGGAAAGTGGCGCGGTTGCTGCCCCAACGGCTGGCTTACACTTTAGTAAGCAACTCCTCAAGAAGTTAGAGATAAAGGGTATTGATTTTGCTGAGGTGACGCTACATGTAGGTCTAGGTACGTTTAGAAATATCGAAGTAGAGGATTTGTCCAAGCATAAGATGGACGCGGAATACTTCAAAATATCTCAGGAAGCAGTAGATAAAATAAACAAAGGGATAAAGGAGCGCAGAAGAGTATGCTCTACAGGTACGACCTCAATGAGATCTATCGAATCCGCTATCTCTGCGGAGCAAATGCTAAAAAAGGCAGAAGGATGGACTAACAAATTCATATACCCTCCCTATGAGTTCACTATAGCTAATTCTATGATCACCAATTTTCACTTGCCTAAGTCAAGTTTGTGCATCATGGTATGTGCTTTTGGCGGATATGACTTGATGATGGAGGCTTATCAGGTAGCCATCAAAGAAAAATACCGTTTTTATAGTTATGGAGATGCTATGCTGATCCTCTAGCAAGAAGAAATCATATTACTTGAAAAAGCCTGCATCTTGATTGATGGAGGCTTTTTTTGGTTGTGTTCTAGGCCTAAGGTCGCTATCTTAGGGATGTTCATAAATATAATATTTCGTTGAGATAAAACATTCTACATCTTAAGATCTCTAATTGATAACACCATTTTTAATAATATTGCTTTAAAAACGAGGGGATTCTTTGACTCAATTTGTCATGATTTTTAAAAGAAAATCACGCCAAATTGGTTCTTGTCTCGTTAATTCCCAGGGTTGCCACCCTGGGCTATAGTATGGTCACCCCCCGAAAAAAATCGGGGCAAGCTCTGCCGGGGTTCTTCTCTTACTTCTGAACATCCCTCCATAGAAGATCCTTTTGATCGCTTTATTCAATCTTTACTATTCTTTTTACGCCTACAATCTTATCCGCTATAAGTAACTGTAAAAAGTAAACACCGTTTTCCAAGTCATCTCTATTGATAACTGCTTGATTTGCACCTGCAGTAAAGGATTGATTGCGATGCCTATACACTTCCTTCCCGATAGAATTGACTAAACGAATGTTGACTGCATCCGAGGCTTGCATCAAGTCAAAATTTACTTGTAATGCATCTGTAAATGGGTTAGGGTAAAGGTTCAGACTATTCTTTGACAAGATGTTAGCACTACTCGTGACATCCATGGACAAGGTCCGCACGCTAATGTCATCAAAGTAAAATCCATCTCCTTCAACGTAGCCATCAGAAACAATTCGAAACCGAATCATAATATTTTGCCCTAAAAAATCTGAAAGGTCTATTTCTTCAAATACCCAATCATTCTGAGTACCATCATAGAGCGGTTGGCCATCATCTTGCGCATAGTTTCCTATTGTTGTAAAGTTTCCGCATAAGGGCTGGTAATTGATTCCATCAGTAGATGCCATAATTTGTGCATAGTCAAAATTCGCCTCTATATCCCACATCGCATAAAAGTTTAAGAAAGCCTGTCTTGCATTACTCAAGTCAATCGGAATTTGCCAGGTACTGGTGTTGTTTATATCTGGTGCATAGTTTCCATTGGGGGAATCAGTGATGCTACTAGGACTGGATACAAACTCCTCTGAGGTGATGCCCCAGGTTTCGGTAAATGCCCAATCTTGTGCATCGGTAGCGTCATTAGAGGCTATGGTTGCAAAATCTCCAAGCAAGTATGTCTTGCGTATTGTATCTCGGCTGATAAACTGTCCATTGTCTATTGCCAACACAAGCAATATTTCCTCACCATCTTCTGTAGCCTCTGAAATGGTATAGTTTACCTCTAAGGTAGCTTCATCTAAATGCTCCATGTCAGTGGTTAAACTGGTATTTGTCAAGCTGAGCGCATTGTTTACTGCACTTACATTTAAATTTAATGTACCTGTTGCTAAGCCGTACTTCTTGAGATTGAAAGTGAAGGTGCCTTGTTCTCCTGTGATAAAATTCACTGGGGCAACTTCTTCCGCTTCACCATAGTTTAGTAGTAAGTGTGCAGTGACTAGATTTTGTAATAGTACGGATTTGTTGAGTTGATCGATGGCGCTTTGTGGTGGCCAGAATCCAAAACTACCAGGCCCTACTTCGGGGGTGAGCGAGAATATTCTCGGTTTAGCAATAGTGTCTCCATACAACCAATCATCCGATTCTCCATTGGCAGTTGCACCGACTGTTTCTAAGCCTGTTCCTGAGGGAAAATTGTTTTCACTTGCCATTGCCCTAGTGAAGGCTGCATAGGTGGGCTGGTCAGGAGTTTCTTCATCATTAAATGCAAAAGGGTAGATGAGTACATTTCCGAAAGTATGATAGTTCATACAAATTCGAAATCTATGATCGATGCAAAAATCTCTAACAGCTTGAGTTTCTGGTTCGGAAAAAGGGGCTTGACCTCTATATATCTCGCTGTTGGGATTCCCAGACGATCCTTGATTGTTGAATCCCCACTCAAAACCATAATTTCTATTCAAATCCACACCAACAGGTTGACCATTTTCTACAGATCTATTTTTTCTCCAAAGACCACCTCCATTAGGATCTGTCATTTGGTTAAAAACATATCCATCAGGATTGATACAGGGTATAAAGTGCATTGCCGTATTATCCACCAAGTATCTTACCTCTGGGTCCGTTTCATAATTCTCCAATAAGTACCACATATAAAATATCATTTGAGATAAACTATTGGGCTCTCGCGCATGGTGCAAGGCAGTATATAAGACCTCTGGTTCATTCTCCTCCATATTTGGGTTATCAGAGATTCTAAGCCAAAATATAGGTCTGCCTTCTTCTGTTAAGATTGTACCTATAGGTTGTCTAACAGTAATCAAATCAGGATATAAGTTGGCCATTTCATCAAGGGTGGTCAAAAGTTCGTCATAAGTTAAATATCCCCCCATGGAGCCAAATTGATAGTTCTCCGGTGTATCGTAGTCAAACTGCACTCCAAGGTCTTCTTGACAGTTATTTAAAGTGCGTTCATGTATAGGTTCATGGGAATGTCCGTGCTCATTTTGGTGGTGGTAATGCGCTTTTACATCTGCTAAGATTATCCTAAACGGAATATTATTGTCGCGGAGTAAATCTAGTTCATGACTCGAAAAGTCAGTGGTCAGATATTTACCAGGAGCGTAGCTACCATGATCTGTCTCCAAACCCAATTTTTCGACTAGTGCAATGGAGGTCTCTCGCAAGTCTATTTTTATTCTTGAATAGGTGGTAGGTTGAATTTGCGAATGCAAAACAACATTGAGGCAAAGCAACAATGTTAGCGTATAAATATATTTCATTAGTTGTATTTGATGGTAAACATACAAAGTATTAGTCTATGAACTATGACTTGTATATTACAAAAGAATAAGTTTAGAGAAACGTAAATCGCTGATTTCTAAAAAGTAAGTCTACTTATTAGACTATTCCAATAACTAGTATTTCTAAAGTAAATTCGACGAAGAAAGGTATCTGTCACATAAACAGAATTAAACAGTATTTATAAGCGCTGTCAGACCTTGCAAAATATAAAACATAGCTCAAAATTATTCCAAAGTAGGAGCTTTCCACTTTTCATATCCGACGGGATTATTTTCTGCCTTTTTAATAGCACTACCACTGCGCGTTTTATCATAAATCATAGCACCAGTCATTATGAGACAAGTACCTATTATGATGAATAACAGAATACCCTTGTCAAATCCTGGAACTAATCCTGCAGGAATAGAATAGAATAACAAGACCGTAATCAAGCCCCGAGGCGCAATGAATAACTGGGGTAGAATATCGCGCCCAATAAACAAACGCAGCATAATAAATCTAATCAAATAAATAGAGATGATAATCAAAACACTTATAAAAGCGACTTTAAGATTAAGTAAAGAAGCCAGAGAGATGGTTAAACCAAAGATTACAAAGAAAAATGTACGTACGACAAAAGCCGTTTCCATAGTAACTACATGTAGGCCTTCATAAATATGTAAAGCCTCTTTATAGCGTAGCCATTTTTTTAAGGGGCCTTGAAAGAACAAACGCATATTGGAAATCATTAGCCCGAATATCAAAATGATAATTAAAGAAGATAAGTGGAATTTTTTTCCCAATGCATATAATAAAAGTAGCGTTGCTATCAGTAAGAACAACTTGGTGTGACTTTGTATATTTTGGAAGATTAGGATTAGTATGTAACTTGCTAATACAGAAGCGACAATTGTTACTAAAATACTTAGTGTGTATCCACCAATTCCTGCTCCCCCTTCATGCAGTGAACCTTCAAGATAAAAGAAAACAATGATTCCGAGGATGTCTGAGAAAGTACTTTCGTAGATATGAAACTCTTTCTTGTCTTCTCTTAAGTCGCTAACACTGGGGATAATGATCGCACTGGACAGTATAGACAGTGGAGTAGCATACAAAAGGGCATGTGAAAAACTCATATCTGGGATGAAATAAAATAAGACAACCGATGCAGCTAGCATAGATAAGATGAGCCCAATCAAAGCTATGGCAAATGCTTTCGCAATGGGAACTATTTTCTCTGGTTTGAGTTCTAACTCTAGGGCAGCCTCCAGTACTATCATGATCAAACCTACCGTACCCAAGACTCCAAGAATAGGCAGAAAATCAACTTCTGTCCCAACCATAGTGTCCAAAACAAATTTAAGGCCTATCCCTAAAATTATCAATAAAAGTACCGCTGGCACATTTGTTTTTTTGGCGATCAAGCCAAAATAAAAGGATACAATCAAAATAGCGGAAGCCGCTATAATAAGGGTGTATTGCTCTAGGCCAAATATCTTTGAGGAAGCGAGCAGGAGATCAGTAAAAGCAAGTAGCATAGTATATTAATTTTTGAGGCGACAAGAGTAGCCCCAGGCATTTATCAAATTTTTAAAATCTTCTAAGTGATTTTTTTCACGGAGAAGTACTTTTATTTCAAACTGGTTATGAATATTGGTGATACTCACTTCTGGGTCAAAAGACCAATCGAGATAAGGAGACTGCCAAAGTTTATCTTTTATATCTGTAATGGTTAATTTTTGCTCTACATTTTCACAATTGATAATAAGTGCTTGTAGACCTCCAATTTTCTCTCCCTGCATTTGGGTATAGCCATGATCAAAAAGTTGCATATAGGACAGGTATTCCACGCCTTGTTTGGTTTGTAGGGTCAGGTTTGTGCGCCCAATTTTCTGAATAAAGCCTTCTGTCTGATGTACTTTTATTTTTTGACCTACAAAGAGTTCTCCTTTTATTTGTAATACCTTTCCAGAAAAATAACTTTTAAGAATTTGATAGCTGATAAGCAGCAAGATCAAAGCCATGATTCCATGTACCACAGGATTTATGAATATAAAACTAGCCAGTATTATCAAAAGCGAAAGCGGTTCTGCCATCACAAATGCTTTATGGATAACCTGATATATTTGCGCTGACAATCCCCCCAAAAGACTTGCTTTTTTAAAAATATTATCTGCAATACGGACTACCCAATAAATACCAAATACCAAGAGGCTCGTGAATATCCATCGCGCCCAGCTGATTTCGATGCTACCAAGAATATGAAGATGGTCTAATTCCACTGTAGGTTATGTTTATTTTTTTTTAAATAAGTGAAAGAAGTATATTTTTCTAAAAGGGAAGCAATGTCATTTACGATACTTGGTCTTATTTCTAGTCTACCGTTGATAGTACGCTGGATAACACCAATATTGATGAGACGTTGTAAAATGGGCTTATATTCTTCTTGAAACGCGGGCCCGAACAATCCTATAAGTAAATATTCATTTGTCGCGCCGTAAGTGATAATAGTCAATAACAGTATGCTAGAGGAAGGGGTTAAAAAAGGAGGAATGACATAATCAGAAAACGAATACCGTACATTTTCATCATCGTAGATATGTATATCATGTGCCCAACGCATAAAACTTTCACCTACATTCCCTCGGGTTACATAATTGATATTTTTTATGATTTTATTGACTGCATTGGTGCTAAGTTCTACTCCCTCATCGTCTACGAGTTCTACATGGGTAGCACTGTGCCGGATCAAGATAGCCCGTTTTAATTCCTCAAATGATAATGAATCTGTATTGATTTCAGCCTGAAAAATACTTTCTAGCTGTAAAGCACTTTGCAATCTTTCTTTCAACCAATTATTGAGACAAACAACAAAAAAGATTTTGCTAGAATGTTTGTCAATCATTTTGGCCATGGCGCGAACATTTTCCAGCAATGAAAAATCTTCATTGTTCCATTGTTGCAAATCGTCAATCAATACCATCACCTTATCCTGAAGACTATACTTTTCTATAAAAGCCAACTGTTCCTCTAAGCTGAAGGTAGCATCTATATGACGTCCACCTACTTGTAGCTTTTTACCTGGCACCAATTTTATCGTTTTATCTGGAAAGTGTCTTTGTGCAGTAACCTCCGCCAAAAGCGTTTTGCCAGAAAAACGCACTCCTGTGATCATGATTGAACCACGATAACCTAGCGTCCAATTTTTTACTATGCTCGCAATATGCATAAATTCTTCTTCTCTTCCTACCATAAACGAAGAGCCTATATAGCCCTTGGTCATAAACATATTGGTATAGTGGGTGCTTCCTTCAGTAGGTTTGCGTGCATTGATTACACGCACTAGCTTTTCAGAAATGCTTAATCTTTCTTCTTCTTCTACACTATCTTGATATTGTTTGACAAATACGCTTTTGTTTTGTATCCACTTTTTAATGCCTTCAAATCGTTGTTTGCTATTTGCGTTATACTGATTAAGTGTAGATGCGATAGATAGGGATAAGAAGTTACCATCATAAATCTTGTGCACATTCATTGCCCTCAGCTGAGTGATCGTTTCTAAACGCATTTTAGCGATTTGTTGTTCGTACTTTTCTAATCTTTTGCAAAAAGTATTGAGGGCAATTAGTAGCTCTTCTTTTTCGTATCGAATGCTATTGACTTTCTCTTGCTGGAGTCTGTTTTTAATGTTCGATAAGCTAAGATTGAATTGATTTTTTATATTCGATCTTGTGGCATAGAAATTATTCATCAGAGGAAGGATCTCCGAGTCAAGCCAGGCACTTGTCCTGCGCCTCAGGTGAATTTCGACGTAGGATAATTTACTTCCTAGGGTTTGAATGACATACTTTTCCGAAGCGGGTAAGTCTTTGAGACCTGCGTCCATTTCGGTTTGCATATCTTGAAAAGACCGATAGGAAAGATGGACTTCTTTCAGGTTGTTTAACTCTTTGACGATGTCGGATATGACGAGCTCTTCACCAAATTCAAGAGAATTATTAATTTGTAGGATTCCTTTTTTGAAGCTCTCAACCGATATTTTATGTTTATCGAATGCTTCTGTTAGGCCTGATTTGACGAGAACATATACCCCTGATGTATTCCATAAAAGTTTGTATTGTTTCACCAAGGCTTCGCATTGAGGAGCTAGCATCGCAATCTGTCCTCTATAGGCAGTAGGCCATGGATTGTCTTGCAAGTTGAACCTATGGATAATTCTTTGACTTGCGCCCACATTTGTTGATAAGGATTCTATAAGATAATGCGCAGCATCTGTTAGCGTCTTTTTAGCTCTCGATTTAAGGAGGCTATAATCCTCCATTTTTGCCTTTCCTTCAGAAACTAAGAGCAGAGCTTTCTGCTCTTCAAAAAGAGTGTTTCTCCAAAGTATCAAGAATGACTTTGTCTCTTCCATCCACTGATAGCAGATCCCATAATATTTTGGATCTTCTTCCCCTTGATCAAGCGCTTCGGTGCACAAATCACCTATCTTGATGACTAAGGAAGAGATTTCATAAGCCCCGTCTTCTAAGGCTTCTAAATGACTAACATCTTGTTCTGGCGCCCAAGCCTTTGCAATCTCTTGTTCGAGTAAAGCATTAAAGTTGGATAATAGGGTGTTCAATTCTGAACGAACTTCAGAAAGGTCCCGTTTGGGCTTATTGACTATGATATCTGTGTGTGACATATTTGAACATAAATATATATATGTTGACTGTATTACACTCCATTGTACGCTGCTTTTTTGTCTAAGGCTTATTTTTTGCGAAAAACATGCTTGTTCTTTATCAAAATAGGGTGATATTTTGTCTTACTTGGCATATCTGATACCTTTGTTAGATGGCATCTCTTGATTCGTATATGGATACTTTGACTGGGCAGCAAAAGGAAATCACTTTTTTTCTGCATGATTGGCTGACGATGCAATTCGATTTGGAAGCTAAATATCGCTTTAAAATCCCTTTCTACTACCAACAAACATGGATTTGTTACCTCAATCCTATAAAAAATGACGGCATAGAGTTCAATTTTGTGCGCGCAAGAGAGCTTTCTTTACATCAAGGCATTCTAGATTTTAAGAAAAGAGTTATGGTAGCAGGTATTTCTCTATATGATGTGAAGCGCATCCCCTTGGTCCCTTTAACTGAAATTGTTGAAGAAGCGATTTTGCTCGATCATACTAGACCGTATACATTTAAGAAGAAGAAATAGGTGTTTAGGTATCTAGGTATCTAGGTGCCTAGGTGTCTAAGTGTCTAGGTGTCTAGGTGTCTAGGTGTCTAGGTGTCTAGGTGTCCAGGTGTCCAGGTGTCTAGGTGTCTAGGTGTCTAGGTGCTGGTTGCTAATGGCCAACGGCCATGCACATGTAGCTATCCAAAAAAGCATTCATAACTCATCATTAATTAAAGTCTGCACTTCTTTCACTCACTTGTTTCATAAGTTTTTCAAAAGTTTTTATGGGTCCAGTGGTCAGGGCCAAATTAATAATCCAGGTAGGAATATTACCCCCAGGATCTACGGTAGAGATGTACTCTACGTGAATTGTATTCGTATCCGTTTGCTCCATAATCCACTTGGCGCTATAGTCCTTGATGCGGACTATGCCTGGTTTTATAGGGATATCCTCTGCTGCGCTAACTGTTTGTTGTATCAATCTACCTTCTTCATCTTTCCACTGATTACTTTTAGCTACAAGCTCACGATCCGACATTGGGAATGGAAAATCCGAGATGGCAGAGTAGGCTGTATTGTAGCCTTCACCAGGAGAAATGGGTTCACTTTTAGCGCATTTATACACCCATGAAGGGTAATTTGTGGCTTCGTTTAAAATAAGGAGTAAAGTATCTATTTGGCCATCAAAATCGGCCAAAATTCGTAGTTGTTTAATGTCTGATGTATTAGTGGTGCGGGTGTATACTTTGATACTAGGTTTTTCGACTACAAATTCCCAATTATTATCCTCTTTTGCCCCTTGAGAAAATGCTATGGAAGCAATCAATAACATGATAAAAGTCAAATAGAAATGCAAAATAGAATAATTTAAAGTGTACTAAGGGCATGCTAAGAACATTAAAATAAAAATTCTAGTTCTTTTAAGCGAATAATTATAATGAGTTCTGCGATATTTAGCCTTAAAGTAATCGTTTTTAGTAGAATAGACTAATTAATTCTTGATTTTACGGCTGTTTAGATTTTATAATTCGCAAGCCCACTCCAGAAAATTATTTTGTGGTTTCTTGACTTTTTGGAGAAGATTCATTTATGATATGTATCGATGTATTGAAATTGTTTGTTCTTGTCACCTATTTATCTAATCCTAAAATAAAACTCTGTTTCTAATTTCCTTTTATAGTCTAGGTGTATATTTGCTTTGGCTATGAAAAAAATCCTAATTGATCTATCTAAAATTAAAAATCTATACTCAGGTTTAGGTCAATTTTCTGAGCAGTTTGGTTCATATCTAAACGAAGAACACGCACACGAATTTGAGTTTCATTTTTTGGTGCCTCGGGTTCACGATCTACACTTTTCTCCATTGATCAAACAGATAAAAGTAAATCCTTTACTACGTTGGTGGAGATCAAGCCACGAGCAATATGATTTGTGGCATAGTCTGCATCAATTCCCTGCCTACAAGCCCCCCCGCGGCTTTAGGCAATTATTGACCATACATGATCTTAATTTTTTGGTAGAGAAAAATGGTAACAAAAAAAAGGCGTACCTGCTCAAACTACAAAAGGAAATAGAGCAAGCGAGCTGTGTATCCACTATTTCGGAATATACTAAGTCACAAATTATAGAACAGTTTCCGGATATCAATAAGCCTATCCAAGTGATACACAATGGGGTAAAAGAGTTGACAAAAGTAAAGCCGGATTACCCAAAATATTTACCCAAAGGAGATTTCTTATTTAGCATTAGCTTGTTTAGTCCAAAGAAAAATTTTGAGACATTGATACCCATGATGAAACTAATCCCCAACAAGCAATTGGTCATCGCTGGAAATCATGACAATAAGTATGGGCATCATATCAAAGAACTTATCAAATTGAATGGGTTGGAAGGGCAAGTCTTATTACCAGGCACCATAAAGGAGTCAGAAAAAGTAGCTTTGTATCAATCCTGTGAGGCCTTTTGTTTTCCATCTCGGGCAGAAGGTTTTGGTATGCCTGTTATAGAGGCAATGCAGTTTGGGAAACCAACTTTTATAAGCAATTTGACTAGTCTCCCTGAGGTAGGTGCCAAGGCAGCACAGTACTTTGAGCACTTCGATGAAGAGCATATGGCGAATACCATCAAGGCGGGTCTTGTCCAGTACTACAAGCATCCAGAAGCACATCAGCATAAGATAAAGGATCAGGCCAATCGGTTCACCTGGCAACGATGCATGCAACAATATATCAATTTGTATTACGATCTGACTCAATAGTATAAAAGGTCCAAAGTATAGATACAGCTCTTCTTGAATGATTTTTATACCTTTGAATTGTTGAAGAATTTACCATCATCATACTCGCTCAAGAATACCCATATAATCAGTATAATAGCCTTTATACTAGGTTTAAGTTTTTTTCTGCACCTTCGGATAATACCACTTGATTTTCAAGGAAAACATGCTTGGAGACAAACACAGACGATGTGGAATATCAAAAATTTTACAGAGTCTGATCCCAATATCCTCAATCCAAGGGTCTGCCACTACAATTATAATGACTCCAATATTCAACGCTATGAATTTCCTATTATGCAGTGGACTATTGCTATGGTGCAGCGAGCTTTAGGTCAGCATCCAGCTATAGTTAGGATTATGCTTTTTCTTATTTCAATTTGGGGTAGCATTGGTTTTTATCGATTACTTCGTATGATGGACTTTGAGGCAGCACCAGCGCTAGCGGGTTTACTTTTGTACCTATTTTCTCCGGTGATGTTTTTCTATATGATCAATCCGCTACCAGATAATTTGGCCCTGGCGGCTAGTATGTGGTATTTGTATTTTTCGGTGTCCTATTATAAGTATGGTGAACATAATCAGATCGTCTTCGCGGCCTTGTCATTATTACTAGCTACTTGGGCTAAACTTCCATATTTGATGCTGTCTATTGTTGGCATATATTTTTTCTTTCATACCCTGTACAGAGACAGGTCACAGATTATACCTCAAGTAAAAATTGCCGCTTTACAATTGGCTATTCTCCTTCCAGCATTGGCATGGTACTATTGGGTCATTCCTACCTGGGCGGGCAACGATGTGCTGACGGGTGTATTTGGCACCAAGACGGATTGGGCGAGAAACTATGAGATACTACAACATCATGCTACTGTAATGTTCCCTCAAGTCTTGTTGTATGCCTCTGTTTGGATTCCATTTTTTATTGGATTGTTCTCAAGTATCAAGGGATTGAAAGACAAAGAATGGGTTTGGTATATGTTTGGCATCACCACAGTTTACCTATTGCTTCAGTGGGATGTGATTGGGACCGTACATGATTATTACTTGATGCCTTTTCTTCCAGGCTTGTACATCATGGTTACTTTAGGTGTAGAAAAACTGCTTACTTTTCGCGCTAAATTTTCCAAGCTAATTGTACTAATGTGTATCATAAGTGCTCCCTTTGTATCCTACTATGTATCCATTGATAAGTGGTATATCATCTGGTTCAACAAGGACTTGTATACGCATAGAGTTGCCTTGACAAATGCTGTTCCAGACGATGCCAAGTGCATTATTCTGAATGATGTGAGCATGTATGTTTTTCCTTACCAGATCAATAAAAAAGGGTATGTCTATAATGGGAGCAGCCTGCCAGCGGATTTTGTCCATGGTTTGATCAAGGATAAGGGTGCTGAATATTTGTACTGCGATTCTAGAAAATTCGATCAGCGCGATGATATTCAACCCATGCTGGACAGCCTGATTTTGGCGGCGGGTTCTGTTAGGGTATATCGTTTGAAGGAATTAGAAATGGAGTCTTTTTCCCCAAAATTGGAGTAGGTCTTCCGTAGGGATATTCAGAAGTAAGAGAAGAACCCCCAGAGTGCTTGCCCCGATTTTTTTCGGGGGGTGATAATACTGTAGCCCAGGGTGGCAACCCTGGGAATTAACGAGGCAAGAACCAATTTGGCGTGATTTTCTTTTAAGAATCATGACAAATTGAGTCAAAGAATCACCCCGTTTTTAAAGCAATAATATTAAAAATGGTGTGATCATTTAGAGATCTTAAGATGTAGAATGTTTTTTTTAACGAAATATGATATTTCTGAACATTCCTGAAATAATCATTACTACCAAAAAGAACCACACAACACTAAAGCAAAATCTCATGCGCTAAGGATCGCAGTGGCACGAGACTAGCAGATG